>NCHJ01000029.1 GCA_002256765.1 Bacteroidetes bacterium 24-39-8 | reverse complement strand
TAAACATTAGAAAAGAAAAGCAGACACAAATCAATAAGAAACTTCAAAAATTAAAACTTGTCTATTTGATTGATGAAAAGGATTTAAAAGAAAATGCCACATCCAATCAAATGATTATTTCTTTTGAATTAATGGATCTTCCTAAAATGGATCTGGGTCCACTTTTAAATTTAGCAAAGAAGGCTAAGCAATATTTTACAATGGTTGATAATCAGTGAACAGACCCCATCTTCCAAAATTTGATGCTTTCAAATTTACTGATGCCTCCTTGGCTAAAAAGTTGGATCCCGGTATCGCCAGGCTCTGGAAAAACTTGTGCCGTCATTACAACTGTTCCATCTGCTGCATAAACTTCTAAAATGCTTGCGTCAAGAAAAATGCGTAGATCAATTTTTCCAGTATTGGGTAAGGGGGCTTCTGCGCGAGAAAATTTTGCATATTGCGCATTAAATGCAAAGGGTGTTTTGGAACGGTCTAGGTAAAGGGTTTGTTTGGATGCATCATAACCCAATTCCAAATATCGGCCTTGGCCAACTGCTAAGCGGATTCCGGATTGGGTTTGCGCTGCTGGTATTAAAGTCATTTGCAGTTCATAAGAGCTTCCTTTTAGGGCAAGTGTTTTTACTTCATTGATAGATTGGTTGGGAAGGGTTTGCAAATTTTGTCTCAAATTGTCAATGGCATCTATAGGATGTTGCACCAAAACATAATCATCCCCTTTTTTTTTCAAAGTCAATTTTCTTGGTAATGACATAGCCCCTTTCCAGGGTTTGGTTGGAATGGCATTGGCATAGTTCCAACTATTCACCCATCCAATGCTTACAAGATCCTTATTAGCGGTTTGATGATAGGCAACCGCTGCATAATAATCCAAACCATGATCCTGTTTGCGAATAGGCGCATTAGGATTATCTGCCAAAAATTGTTGGCCATCAAACTCACCCACAAAATATTGCATGGTACTATTCTGAGAAGTATAGAGCACCCACTTGTTTTTTCCATTGCTTCCCAACACAGGCAAGGGCATCAAGTCTGGGCATTCCCAAACAGCACTGGTATCGCCCGCAGGGCCAAAATTGCTCAAGTGTTTCCAGTCTTTTAAATTGACAGATCCATAAAAAGAAATCTGGTGTTCATTGGGTTGTGACACGGCCATGATCCATTGTTTGGATGGCGCATACCAAAACACATTGGGGTCGCGAAAATCTTTTTTGTGCAAGTCCAACACAGGATTTCCTGCATATTTTTTCCAACTAGTTCCCCCGTCATTACTAAATGCTAGGTTCTGTGTTTGAAGGGTATCTGTATGTCCGGTATAAATGGCTACTAGTGGCGATGTGTTTTTTCCAAAACCACTGCTATTTTCTTTGTCCCAAACTGCTGAACCCGAAAACATCATGATATCATTTTCTTCCTTGAGTGCTATGGGTGCTTGTTTCCAATGCAAGAGATCCTTGCTGGTTGCGTGCGCCCATGTCATATGCCCCCACTCATTGCCAAATGGATTGAACTGATAAAACAAATGATAAGTTCCTTGATGATAAACCAATCCATTGGGATCATTGATCCAATTCATCGGTGGCGTAAAATGAAACTGTGGTCTATAGGGTTCTTGAAACAGTTTTGTCTGAGCAGTTGCGCCAAGCGCCATGCCTATTGCTAGTATACTTACGCCAATTTTCATTGTAATTGTTTTTCTAAATCTTCTAAACTAACCCCCTTGGTTTCAGGCATACTGGTTAAGACCCAGACTAATTGCAAAACCATCATGGCAGCAAAGAAGACAAAAATGGGCCAGGGATTGTCTTTGAAAATCCCATTCTCACTATCCAAAAATACGGGAGTGATAAGCGTAATCAATGCTGCAAAAACCCAGTGCACACTGGCGCCAAAACTCTGACCTGCACTTCTAATTTTGTTTGGGAAGATTTCTGAGATAAATACCCAAATCACAGCACCTTGTCCAACAGCGTGTGCCGCAATAAAGAGCAGGAGAAAACTCATCAAAAACACAGGACCCGTTCCCGCATAAAAAGCATAAGCTACCATACTCAAACTGAAAATATAACCCAGTGAGCCAATCAATAGCAAGGTCTTTCTACCCAATCTATCTATTAAATAGAGCCCCACAAAAGTGAAAACCAAATTGGTGCCACCAATAGCAATAGAATTAAACAAAGATTCTTTGGCAGCAAGTCCTGCTTTTTCTAAAATCTCAGGTGCATAGTAAAGGATAAAATTGATACCCGATACCTGATTAAAAAAGGCAATCATAAATGCTAGGTAAATCACTTTCTTGTGTTTGCTACTAAAGAAATCCGCCGCTTTTCCAATACCACCATCGGTTTGGTTGGCCATCATAATACTAGCAACTTCTCCTTCAATATCTTCCACACCAATTTCTTCCAGTACTGCTCTTGCGGCAGGTAAATCATTCTTGTGAGAGATTAACCAACGCGGGCTTTCAGAAATTCCAAACACCAATGCCGTATAGATAATGGATGGAACAGCTAATACACCCAACATCCAACGCCAGTCATTGGCCCCGCCTACACCTTGTAAAAAATAATTAGAGAGAAACGCAACCAAGATTCCAAAGACAATATTGAATTGGTACAAAGCACCAAGTGTGCCCCTGGTCTTGGGTGTAGAGATTTCTGAAATATAAATAGGTGCCACTACTGAGGAGACTCCAATACCTACCCCACCCATAAAACGGAAGAAAGAAAACACATAAGGGTCATTGGCTAGCGCGGATCCAAAAGCAGAAACCGCAAACAAGATTCCCACCCATAGCAAGACTTTTTTTCTACCATATTTTTCTGTTGGAATTCCTCCAAATAATGCACCAACTACGGTTCCCCAAAGTGCCATTGACATGATAAAGAATCCATGAAATAAGGGACTAGTATGCCAGAGTTCTTTGATGGGTTGATTGGCTCCGGAAATAACCACGGTATCAAAACCAAAAATAAATCCGGCAAGCGCTACCACTATGGACCAGCGCAGGAGTTTGTTGTTGTTCATATGCAATCGTTCTTGGAACAGTAAGATAAGCAAAGACCAAGACATTTGCCTTAACCATTCTCTCTCAAACGATTGCTGTGAAAATCTAGGATTTGTTTAGCAGGATTGTTGCTTTAATTAGGTCTTCTGGGGTATCAATCTCCACACCCATATATTCTGTAACTACCATCTTTAAGGGAATCCCATATTCTAAGTAGCGGAGGCATTCAATTTTTTCAGCAGCTTCTAGTGGCGTCATGGGCCAGTTGGTAAACTGCATCAAAGCTTCTTTTCTAAAAGCATAGACCCCAATATGTTCATAATAAGTAATGGCTAGTTCCTGATTGCGAGGATAAGGAATCACGCTGCGCGAGAAAAAAAGGGAATTCATATTTCTGTCCACGGCTACTTTTACATAGTTGCTGTCTTCAATATTTTTCTGGTCTTTCAAGACTTGCATTAAAGAAGCCACTTGCACTTTTGCTCCAGCTGTTCCTTGAAAAACTTCCAACAATTTTTCAAGGGGTTGCTTCTGTACAAAGGGTTCATCGCCCTGCACATTCACAATTATATCTATGTTTAAACCCGCTGCTGCTTCTGCAATTCGGTCACTCCCGCTCTCGTGCTCTCGCTGGCTCATGATAGCTTTTCCCCCATTGCCGGTGATCTCTCTGTAGATGATATCGCTATCTGTAACCACATACACATCGTCAAACAAACCCGTAGCCAAAGTATTGTCATAAGTATGACGGATCACGGTTTTGTCTCCCAGGGGCTGCATGAGCTTGGCTGGAAAACGCGTGGCTGCATATCTGGCGGGAATAAAAGCGGCGATTGTCATGAAGAAAGTTTTTGCAAAGAAACAGCTATCGGCTCAATAATCTGTTTTCAGTTTTCCATCAAAAGGAATCTTTAATTGAATGCCCAGGTTCTCATCCTTGCTATTATCCAATACATCCAAGCCATATTTTACTTGGTCAATAGGGGTATGATCATAGGTTTGAAATAGCCTATCCCAGATAGAAAAGATATTGCCGTAATTACTATCAGTTTGTGGACGTTCAAAATGATGGTGCACTTTGTGCATATTCGGAGAGATGATCACCCAACTTACCGCATCATCTAACCATTGTGGCAAACGAATATTGGCGTGGTTAAATTGAGAAAGTACTGCACTCATACTTTGGTACAACATCACCAACCACATAGGCGCGCCACAAACAATGGTAGCCAAGACAGCAAATACAGCGCGGAACACGCTTTCACCAGGGTGATGTCTGTTAGCAGTAGTAGTATCTACATGGGTATCTGCGTGATGCACCATATGGAATTTCCACATCCACTTAACCTTATGTTCTATAAAATGAATCAGATAGGCACCAATCAAATCCATAAGCAATAAGCCTAGGATCATGAATAACCAGAGTGGCATTTCCATGAGCTGCATAAGACCATATCTTTTCCCAACCACCCAATCGCTGGCTTTAACCAATACCAATGCAAAGGCAAAATTGATAACAATGGTAGTGAGGGTGAAAAAGATATTGAGCGCACCGTGCCGCCACTTATTATATTGAAACTTAAATAGGGGTACTGCTCCTTCAATGATCCAGAAAAAACTAATTCCACCAGCCAGAATCAAAGCCCTGTGTAAACTAGGTATGGTTTCAAAATAGTGTACAATACTTTCTACCATGGTTGCAAGCAATTAGGCTTCAATATACAAACTATTCAAGTTGCAAAATTCCCTTGTTGAACCAAATAAGCACAAAAAAAAGGCCGTCTCAAACGAGACAGCCTTATATGAATTTGGTAAAATACTAGTTATTCAACATCAACGGCATTACCAACATGAGTAGGTCTTCGCCTTCTGCTTGTTCGGTTGGTTTAATCAGACCCGCTTTGGTAGGGGTTGACAATTCCATCTTCACGTCATCAGTGTCTGCTGCGTTCAACATCTCAATCAGGAACTTGGCGTTAAAAGCAATTTGCAGGTCTTCACCATCATACTGGCAGTTCATGCGTTCATTACCTTCAAAACTAAAGTCCACATCCTGAGCAGCTAATTGTAATTCGCTACCGCTAATATTCAAAGCCACTTGGTTGGTGCTTTTGTTTGAGAACACATTCACGCGGCGTAGAGCTCCTTGAAAATCGGCCTTGCTCACAATCAATTTGTAAGGATTGTCGGTAGGAATAACCACTTTATAATCAGGGAAACGCGCGTCAATCAATCGGCAAATCATTTGTGTAGAACCATGCTGCACAAATAAGTGGTTGCCATTATAGCTCACGGTTAGTTCGTCTTCGTTATCAGGCAAAGCATTCTTTAATAAGTTCAAAGGCTTCTTAGGAACAATAAAGCTATCTACTTTACTAGCCTTGGTATCTGTGCGCTTGTATCTAACCAGACGGTGTGCGTCTGTAGCAACAAACTGAACACTGTCTTTGGTTAGTTCAAAGAACACACCAGTCATAGCAGGTCTAAGGTCATCACTGCTCACTGCAAACAAAGTCTTATTAATAGCAGTTAATAAAGCGCTGCTAGACATAGTAAAACCGGTAGTATCATCAGCAGCAGGCTCTTTTGGAAAATTGTCTGGATTCTCACCCATCACTTTATACTTACCATTATCGCTGGTGATTTCAACCGCAAAGTTTTTGTCAATATTGAAAGTGAGTGGTTGCTCAGCAATATTCTTCAAGGTATCCAAGAGAATTTTTGCAGGGATGCAGACCTTACCATTGGCCTTGCTTTCAACATCCATCTGTACGCGCATCACGGTCTCAAGATCGGTGGCTACTACATTCAGTTTTTTATCCTCAATTTCAAAAAGGAAGTCTTCCAGTATGGGCAATACCGTATTGGCATTGATGACACCGCTGATCTGCTGCAGGTGTTTTAACAGGGAAGAGGAAGAGACAATGAATTTCATTCTGCAGAATTTAGGTTGGCAACAAACCTACTGTAAAATGTTAATATTCCACCATTAGAAATGGATGATTCTCAACAGATTTAACGTAATGTGAATGAGTTGTGGATTGATATGGAAGAAAAACCTAATTAACTAGCACAGAAAGCAGTTCTCGGTACTTGTCTTTGTTAATAGGTTTGATTACATAATCCGTTACAGGTTCATAGGTTCTGGACTTCTGAATATCACTTTCATCTACCGAAGAGCTAACCATATAAACCACAATCCGCTTGGGAAGCTCTTTGTAGAATAGGGAAAAAGCTTCTAAAAACTCCCATCCGTTCATGACGGGCATATTAATGTCAAGAAAAATAACGTCGGGAAGATTTTCAGGAACCTGGTTTTCAGGACTTATGAGGTAATCAATAGCTTCTTGTCCGTTGAAAAAGGTTTTGATACTATGGGTCAGACCAGTTGCTTCTAAAATCATTTTAGCAGTGAACTGGTAAATCTTGTCATCGTCAATTAAACAAACATTGTGGCGAACATCACTCATACTACTTGCGTTATTGGTTTAATTTGCAAACGGAACTAACGGTAGGGAGGTCCTTACAAATATAATGTTCTTATATACCAACGTCAAACTAATTTAATGCGTAAAAACTTGGGTCCGGAACAGGCATTACAAAAAATTAGGCAATATTGTGCCTATCAGGAGCGGAGTCATGCCGATACCAAGGACAAACTCTATGGTATGGGTTTGTATAAAACAGACGTAGAAAAAATCCTTTCCACACTGATTGAAGAGAATTATCTCAATGAAGAACGCTATGCCCAGCAGTTTGTGGGTGGTCATTTTAGACAGAAAAAATGGGGAAGGGTCAAGATAGATGCAGCCCTGAAACAAAAAAGGGTCAGCGCTTACAATATTAAAAAGGCCATGAAAGAGATAGAAGAAGAAGCTTATCTGGCATGTTTGGCCAAACTGGCAACGGGCAAATGGGCGCTCTTGAAAAAAGAACAATACCTGAATAAGGTAGCCAAGACTACCAGTTTTTTATTGCAAAGAGGATTTGAGCTCAACCTGATCCAAAGCGCCATAGCCAAGATCAGGACAGCTAATGAAGATTAATTGTAACTTGACCAAAATTTCCCTGATGTTCCGCATACTGCTTTTGGCGCTGATTTCTACCCTATTATCTCTCCCAAAGCAAGTTTCCGCTCAACGCAACGAATTGTCCTTTACTACCGAAAACGACGCGTTTTTACTCCAATACCACGATGCTTATTATACCAATGGCTTAATGTTCCAATTTAGCAGGGCTGCTGCAAGTAAAAAATACAAAAAGATCCAAAGTCTGGAAATTGGTCAGCAGATCTATACCCCGGTTAACAAAGAGATTATTCCCATCAAGGGCATTGATAGGCCCTATTCTGGTTATCTCTACTTGAAATTTCAGGAAACCCGGTTTTTTCAGAACAATGGCTTTTTACGCTGGTCTGCCAGTCTTGGTTTGGTAGGCAAGCAGTCAGGAGGAGAATCCTTACAGAATAGTTACCATAGCTTGTTCAAATATAAAAAGTTTCAGGGCTGGAAATACCAAGTAAATGACGCTACTACTTTCAACTTGGGTATTCTTTTGGCACCCGCTACTTGGCAACCAACACAAGGGTTCAAAGCAGTACCCATTATCAAAGCCAATTGGGGTAATGCTTTTGTGAATGCTGGTGCTGGCGCGATGTTTGCTTTGGGCATTTTTGAAAAAAACCAAAGTTCTGCTTTATTCAATGCAAGAGTTTATAAGGGCGATGGTGGATTTGAACAGGAGAAAGAATGGTTTATTTATGCCCAACCAGAATGGACCTGGCAACAATATAACGCCACATTACAGGGCGTAAAAAATGCACCCGCTGGAAATGCCATTCTCGCAGACCCATTACCTTGGGTGTTTCAACAAAGCGTTGGTCTTTGCTATGCAAAAAAAGCAATTAGCTTTAAAGCAGCATGGGTGTATCAATCCAGAGAAACCAAAACACAGGTAGGTACCCAACAATATCTTTCTCTTCAATTCAACTATCGGTTTTAGTAATATTGTACCAAGCAAATCAAGTATATGTCTGAACTATTGGTCACCCTTGTACAAGCCAAGCTTCATTGGGAAGACAAGAACGCCAACCTAGCCATGTTGGAGCAAGAGATTCAAAATATTGGTCAACCAACACAATTGGTAGTGTTGCCAGAAATGTTTTCTACTGGTTTTAGTATGCAACCAGAAAAATTGGCTGAACCCATGGAAGGGCCAACAGTACAATGGATGCAATCCATGGCCATGAAATACAAAATCATTTTAACTGGATCATTGATCATTGAAGAAGCGGGCCAATATTTGAACAGACTAATTTGGATGCTACCCAATGGAACCCATGGGCACTATGACAAAAGACATCGCTTTGCGTTTGCAGGAGAAGACCAACACTATAGTAACGGAAATAAAAGATTGATAGCAAGTGTAAACGGTTGGAAAATCAACCTGCAAATTTGTTATGACCTAAGATTCCCTGTTTGGGCTAGACAGCAAGTAACGGATCAACCAGAGTATGATGTATTAATATATGTAGCCAATTGGCCCGAGCGCAGAAGCCATGCCTGGAAGTCTTTGCTCATTGCCCGAGCCATAGAAAACCAGTGCTATGTGATTGGGGTAAACCGAGTAGGTGAAGACGGCAAGGGGATTAGCCACAGTGGCGATAGTATGGTGGTAGATCCATTGGGTGGGGTCTTGTTTAGCAAAGCACAAGATGCTTGCAACCATACCCTTGCTTTAAATAAAGCACAGCTAGAAGAAGTACGCAGCAAATTTCCTTTCTGGAAAGACGCAGATCCCTTTCAACTATTACAAAACAATCCAGATGCCTAAAACCTATTTGGCCAAACAATTATTTACAGGTCATGAATGTCTGATCAATCATGCCATTCAAGTTGAGGACGGTAAAGTCATTGCTATTTTACCCAATAAAGGACTACCAGAAAATGCAGGACCCCTCTATGATATCATTGCGCCAGCATTTTTAGACATTCAGATTTATGGGGCAGATGGTAAACTATTATCTGTTTATCCAGAAGCAGACGCATTAGATAGGTTGTATGAATATTGCAGCAAGGGAGGGGCTCCCAATTTTATTGCTACCGTTGCCACCAATGAAACCAAGGTTTTTCACCAGTGCATTGATGCCATTAGAGATTATTGGGCTAAGGGAGGAAAAGGTTGTTTGGGATTACACGTAGAAGGTCCTTGGTTGAACCCGCTCAAAAAAGGGGCACATTTGGAATCCTTTATTCATTCTCCATCAGAGCAAGAAGTACTTGATTTATTAGCATATGGAAAGGGGGTAATCAAAATCATTACCGTAGCACCAGAAGTGTTAGCACCAGGAATAGTTGCCATGATTCAAGCTGCAGGAGTAACTGTATCCGCAGGACATAGCAACGCCACTTATGAAGAAGCTACCAATGCTTTTGATCAAGGTATAGGAACAGTAACCCATTTGTTCAACGCCATGAGTCCCTTACAACATCGTGCACCAGGTTTGGTGGGTGCCGTTTTTAACCACCCTACTGTTTTGTCTAGCATGGTGCCCGATGGATACCATGTAGATTTTGCCGCGCTGAAAATTGCCTGGAAACAAACGGGTTCAAGACTATTTGCCATTACAGATGCGGTGGCTGAAACCAATAGCGGACCCTATCCACACCACTTAGAGGGAGATAAATATGCGTCCAATGGCATTCTATCTGGCTCTGCACTCACCATGGTTAAGTGCTTACAAAACCTAGTCAAAGAAGTAGGTGTTCCATTAGAAGATGCATTGCGCATGGTGAGCACCACACCTGCAAAAGCCATTAGAAATGATAGCTTGGGCACAATTGAAAATGGATTGCCCGCAAATTTGGTTTGTTTAAATGAAGCACTGCAAGTAGAAGCCGTGGTTACGCCTAATTAGGTTTATTGGAAGCCTGAATCATCTTTCTAATTTGGAGTAGTTTTAAATCCTGTCCCTTGCGAATGGCTTCTGAAGAAGGGCCTATTGGTAGATCTGGAACAATGCCCGCACCCTTTGGTCTTTGACCATCTAACACAATGCGATACATAGGAAGACTAATTTGCAAACCCGTGTTTGGCAAAACAATGGTGGGAAGATGTACCGCCGAATTACCATAAAAACCACCACCTGATTCTTCTCCTACAATGGTCACATTTGACTGACCCTTTAGGTTTCCGGCAAACATGGTGGCTGCGCTAAAACTCAATCCACCTTGTACAATATAAATGTCTCCATCAAATCTTAAGTGATTGTTGGGTTCATATTGCTTGGTCTCATAACGGCGATAATGAATTTTTCCATCGTCCATTTTATGAGCAGAAAAATTCATGGGAAACCAATAAAGCCAAGACTGTTTAATATACTCACTGTATTCAAATTTTCTACTTATGGCTACTACGGAATCAGCCACTTTAAACGGCCGTTTTGCTAGGTATTCTGTTAGTCGAATGCTATTGATAATTTGTCCTCCCCCATTCTCGCGCAGGTCAATAACTAAGTGCGGAATCTTTTTTTCTTGAATAGTTTTAAAAGACTGTTTGAAAAATTTGCGTAGCCCCTTTGCAGAAAAACTGGTAATGCGTAAATAAGCTGTATTGATACTGGTATCAATTTGCAAACTGCGTTGGTTGAATTTATTGGCCGCCCTAATCTGCTTGCGCGATGGGCGAGCAAAAGTCCTTATTAAACTATCTGGCAACGGTCTTCTACCAGGTCTCAATCCTGGATTAAAATTGCGCAAAGTATCTACTGCTGCAGCACCTGTGCTGTCTATATACTTTACTATGTATTGACTGTCTAGTCCAAAAATGGTTTTGTACCAAGCGCCAAATTGGTTACTCACCAATTGACTGCGATAGTTGTTGGCGTACCCATCAATGCTGATATAGGGGAAGATGCTATCTAAAATTTCCTTGTTGGTTTTGCCATTGATAGATGTGATAATGGTACCTCTTTTACTCACCGCTTTTTGTGCAAAGGATCCACCTAAGACCACCATACTATCTCCCCAGGTTTTAATAGAGAGCGGAAAAGCAGGAAACTGAAATTTAGACGCTTCCTTTCTATAGTCTTTTGAAAAACGCACTGTGGTATGACCACAACGAATCTTGGCAATCAGCAATGCCAAATGGTTTTTGAATTGAATCTCATTCAAAGAATCGGTAATGCTTTCGCGGGCCTGTTTAAAATAGAGATCCATACTGTCCTTGGGTGTATACCAATACAAACTAGGATGGTTGGCTTCCAAGATTTTTTGCAAGAGCGCAATGTCTTCTTGTAAAACTTCAGGAGACTTTTTGTTCAGCGGGGAATAAGCGCTTTGGCGCGATGGTCCACAGGAAATAAAAATAACAAGCATGCAAAACAGCCAGAGCGTTCTTGTGTTTTGCATGCTTAACAATTATTGTTGAAAGGCATTCCAGCCCTGTGCAGTAATATTAAAAGTATTGCCGCCCTTGGTCAAGAGTTTGCAACCTTCTTCCAAATCTGTCATATAACCAATGACACTGATCTCTTCATTAAAAGTGATCTTATCATGGTCTTCTTGCTTCAATGTAAAAATAAGTTCATAATCTTCTCCTCCATTTAATGCACAAACCGTTGGGTCAAGTCCAAATTTATAAGCAGCCCTGCGGCTCTCATCATGAATGGGTAATTTTTCTTCATAGATTCTGCAACCCAGATTACTCTGTTTGCAAAGGTGCATGACTTCACTACTTACGCCATCACTCACGTCCATCATAGAAGTGGGTGTAATCTCATTTTTCTCAAAGAATTCAATGATCTCTTTGCGCGCTTCTGGTTTTAATAACCTGCCTACTATATAAGATTCATCTTCTAAATCGGGTTGTACTTGTGGATTCTCCAAATAGATTTTCTTTTCGCGCTCCATGAGTGTGAGGCCTAAAAACGCACCACCCAAATCGCCTGAAACGCAAATCAGATCGCCCTTCTGGGCCGTACTTCTTTTGACAAATTTATCGGGTGTTACTTCTCCAATAGCAGTGATGCTAATGATAAATCCTTTTTGAGAAGTAGAAGTGTCTCCACCAATTAAATCCACACCATGTTTTTCACAAGCCAAATAAATGCCTTCATAGAATTCATTCAATGCTTCCATGCTCACCCTATTACTAATACCAATGCTCACCGTAATTTGAGTAGGCTGTGCATTCATGGCATAGATATCGCTCAGGTTCACCATCACGGATTTGTATCCCAGATGTTTGAGTGGCGTATACATTAAATCAAAATGAATCCCCTCTAAGAGAAGGTCTGTAGTCACCACGGTCTGTTTGCCAAAATGATCAATCACCGCTGCGTCATCACCAACGCCCAAGACCGTGCTTACATTTTGAATCTCAAAGTTTTTGGTCAAGTGTTCTATTAATCCAAATTCGCCCAGCTCGGCTATTTCTGTTCTTTCTTCCATGTACTTATTTTTGTTTGTGACTATCCGTTTACGGGTCCACCATTTACAATGGCTACTAATTCATCATGAATCAAACCATTGGTAGCAATAATATGTGGTTGATAAGGTGAATATTGTTCGCCTTTAAAATCTGTTACTTTACCACCAGCTTCTTCTACCATTAAGTATCCTGCGGCGCTATCCCAGGCATTTAACTTGTGCTCATAAAATCCATCAAATCGGCCTGCGGCCACCCAACAAAGATCAATGGCGGCACTACCTAATCTTCTAACAGGCACCCCTTTACGAATCAATTTTTCAAATACCTGTAAGGGACCATTGGGGGCATCTAAATAGGTATATGGAAATCCCGTAACCATGCTACTCTTGATCACTTCTGTTTTATTGCTAACATGGATGATCTTACTATTTAGGGTAGCACCAAAACCTTTTTGTGCAAAGAAGAATTCTTTCATAAAAGGATTATATACGGCACCCATGATCATTTTACCATCTTGCTCAATTCCAATACTTACGCAACAAATAGGAATACCATTGGCAAAATTCACTGTTCCATCAATGGGGTCAATGATCCATTTAAAGGTACTATCTTGAATAATTTCTCCAGCCTCCTCGCTCAAGATATAATGATTGGGATAGTCTGCTTTAATCACGTCAAAGATGGCTTTCTCAGAAGCATGGTCTGCTTCTGTTACCAAATTATTCATGCCTTCCTTATTGGAAATTTGAAAACTACCGTTAAAATAACTTTGCATCACCGCGGCTCCAGCTTCTGCGGCTTTAATCAGGGTCTTTTTAATCATGTGGCAAAAGTACCCCCGTTTTGCTTGATTCAGAAATGATTTCACGGGGTATTCAATTGTATTACGGTAGTTTTTGGTTTAATTCGTGGTTCATATTCTGCCTTGGAATTATCCATTATCATAGTCAATTACAATGTCCGGTTCTTTCTGGAACAGTGTCTGCACAGTGTTTACAAAGCTGTTCAAGGTCTGAATGCCGAGGTATGGGTAGTGGACAATGCCAGTACCGATGGTAGTTTGGACTACCTGCAACCCCTGTTTCCCTGGGTGCATTTTTTACCTAATCCAGAAAATATAGGCTATGCCAGGGCCAATAATCAGGCTTTGACCCATTGCCGGGGGCGATATATCTTGTTTCTAAACCCAGATACCTTGGTAGCCGAGGACTGTTTTAGGCTTTGTTTAGACTTTATGCAAGCCCAACCCATGGCCGGAGCCATGGGGATTCGAATGCTGGATGGGTCAGGAAAATTTTTGCCAGAGAGTAAAAGGGCTTTCCCATCGCCAGTATCGGCCTTATACAAACTCACGGGTTTGTCTGGGTTTTTTCCTCGTTCAGCGGTTTTTAACCATTATTCCTTGGGGCATCTAAGTCAAGACCAAAACCACCAAGTTGATGTATTGGCGGGGGCTTTTATGCTCTTGCCCAAGTCTGTACTGGACCAAGTGGGCAGTTTTGACGAGCGATTTTTCATGTATGGAGAAGATATTGACCTGAGTTACCGGGTGCAGAAAGCGGGTTTTCAGAACTATTATTTTGCGGGAAGTTCTATCATTCACTTTAAAGGTGAGAGTACCCGCAAGGGCAGTTTGAACTATGTATTGCTATTTTACAATGCCATGCGACTATTTGTGCAAAAGAATTATAGTGGGGGTCGTGCCGGTATTTTTGCCTTTTTCATTCAATTGGCCATCCTGATCAGGGGGGCATTTAGTATTATCTATCGCCTTTTATTGGCTCCTATAAACAGTATAATGGGTTCAGGCCACAAAATCAGCCCAAACCAAATTGCCCTTTTAGCTGCGGAAGGGCAGGATCAGAAAGCGGTTGAGATCTTAAACAATACGGGGCTTGCCGCTAGCAATAGCCTAACTTACTTACCTGAAGACAAGCAGGTCTTAAAGAACAATGTGGATTATCAGGCTATTTTATTTTGTGAAGGAGCTAGTTTGAACTGGAAACAAATTATTGCCCTAACGGAGGATTTTGCGGATTATCAGGGTGAATTATGGTTTCATGCTTCTGGAAGCGGATCTATTATTGGAAGTGATTCTAAAGAAACCAGCGGAAGAGCAGTAGCACCAAATCAGCAGGCCACCACTTAACCGCCCAACACTCCGCTTAATGAGGTGCTTATCATGTTTTTTAATGCATTTGCTTTAGCTTCGTATTTCTTTAGCAAAACGGTTTCTAACGATGGCTATTCTTGATATCAAGCTCCCCAATTCCATACTCAAGGCCCTGCGCCTGCCCCAGAACAATCCTAGGAGGCAGCAATTAAAGGTGTTGAGAAAAATGCTGAGGAAGGCAAGATTCACAGAATTTGGCCAAACCTTTCGTTTTGATGAGATTCTGTTGAGCAAACACCCCGGAAAGAAATTTCAGGAACTGGTTCCTACCTATAATTATAATAAGATTTACAAAGAGTGGTGGCATAAGACCCTAGAAGGTAAGTCAGATGTTTGCTGGCCTGGTAAAATCAAATACTATGCACTCAGTAGCGGTACCAGTGAATCCGCAAGTAAGTTTCTTCCTATTACCAATGACCTCTTACGTGGTAATAAACTTGCCATGATCAAACACTTGCTCACTTTGCGCAACTATGAAGACATTCCACTAGGTGCACTTGGACGTGGTTGGTTAACCTTGGGTGGAAGTACTGATCTACAAAAAGGACCCGGCTATTATTCAGGAGACCTTAGTGGTATTACCCAAATGAAAGCGCCTTTTTGGTTTCAACCTTTTTACAAACCCGGAAAGAAAATTGCCAAAGAAAAAGACTGGAATAAGAAGCTGGAAGAGATTGTAGAAAAAGCACCTGAATGGGATATAGCGTTCTTGGTAGGGGTTCCAGCCTGGATTCAGATGTGTATGGAAATGGTGATTGAGCGTTACAAGCTCAATAATATCCATGAGATGTGGCCCAACCTAGCGTTTTTTGTACATGGGGGTGTAAGCTTTGAGCCTTATAAAAAAGGATTTGAAAAATTGTTGGGCAAGCCCATCACTTATATAGAAACATATCTTGCCAGCGAAGGCTTTATAGCTTACCAAGACCGCCAATTTGCCCAAGGCATGAAACTGGTGACCAGTGAGCATATCTTCTTTGAATTTGTGCCATTTGATGACCTGAATTTTGACGCAAACGGCGATATGATAGCGTTTCCTGAAGCCCTCATGATTCATGAAGTAGAAGAAGGAAAAGACTATGCCCTCTTAATCAGCACTACTGCCGGAACCTGGCGTTACCTGATTGGAGACACGGTAAAATTTGTAGACAAAGACCGTTGTGAGATTATTATCACCGGACGCACCAAGCATTTCTTGAGTTTGGTAGGAGAACACTTAAGTGTAGACAATATGAACAAAGCCATTCAATTGGCTAGTGATGAATTGAATATTAGCATTCCAGAATTCACCGTAGCTGGTGTGCCATTTGGTAATTTCTTTGCACACCATTGGTATGTTGCCTGTAATGATACAGTAGACGCCAAGGATCTTGCCAAAAGAATTGATAAACACCTTTGCGAACTCAATGATGACTATGCTGTAGAGCGCAGAAGCGCATTGAAAGACGTAATACTAGACGTGTTAACAGAAAAAGATTTCATGAATTTTATGACGGCCAAAGGAAAGATAGGTGGTCAACATAAATTTCCAAGGGTGCTCAAGGGAGGGTTGTTGCAAGACTGGCAGCGTTTTCTAAAAGGCGAACCCATTGAATCCTAAGGTTTGAATTTTCAATTAAGAGCATGATTGCAGCAATTATCAAGGGTCTAGGTTTAGGTGTGCTACTGGCAATTTCAGTAGGGCCCGTGATATTTGCCATTCTCAAACAAAGTATTAATAATGGACACAAAGCGGGATATATTTTTGTGGCCGGTGTTTCTTCCAGTGATATTGCGCTATTACTCATCTGCAATTTATTTACTACCCTATTTCAATCAGCACTAGCGCACCAAACCCTGATTGCGGTTTCTGGAAGTATCTTTTTAATTGGGGTAGGCATCTATACTTTCTTCTTTAAAAAAGTGGCGGTAGATGATGACAATAATCTCAAAGAAAAAGTCTTTAGAAAGCGGGATTGGGTAGCCATTTATCTCTCTGGTTTTTTCATGAATATGTTGAACCCCGGGGTCTTTATTTTCTGGTTTGTTTGGTCAGCAGCTATCTTGGCGGATTCGGTAACCTATGCCAATCCCATTCAATATAGGGCTGTGGTTTTTGGTACCTGTTTGGTTTTTGTCTTGCTCACCGATATTTTAAAAGTGATGCTGGCAGGGCGTTTGAGACCCAAGATGACACCTAGAAACCTACACCATATTAACCAATTGTCCGGCTTAATCCTCATAGGATTTGGTATTGCCCTTTGTTGGGGGGTACTCCAATATGGAGACCGTTTAAAATAGGTTTAACTATTTTTTTAGCTGGTCAATCCATATTCCAAGTATCTTACTGCCAATGAAACTCAGCTGCTTAATTTTTTGTTGTTGTTTATCGGCAAAGCTGTTTGCACAAAACGACCTTCTCTTACTCAAAGACAAAACACAAACCCTTCAAACCTGGACCAATGGTTCCTATATTCAATTTCAGTTTAGTAGCAAACAATGGATAGAAGGCATTGTGAAAATGGTTAGAAATGATTCTGTGACAATTGACCAAATTCAAGTGAGACAAGTGGGCAATCAGTTTGGATTTGCCAGTACCGATACCGCACATTTTGGTTTACTAAAATTGCATGTAAATGAAATCTATGGCATGCCCAAAAGGAGATCTGGTAATATCATTAGCAGTGGAGCCCTGTTTCAATTGGGAGGTGGCGCCTATATCTTATTAAATGTTGCTAATAGTCTGATCAAGGGTGAAGCCGTTTTTGGACCACAGAACCTAACAGGTCTTGGCATTGCCGGAGGATTTTTTATCTTAGGCAAGGTTTTACAATCTACACACAAGACATATTTAAAAATGGGAAGCCGGTATAAAATGATAACCATTCAACTAGGCACCAATCCATAGAGAAAACATGCTGAAAAAAATCTGGCGTTTTACCAAGAAAGCTATGCTTTGGATGTTTGTCTCATCCTTATTGTATGTGATTATTTGCAAGTGGGTTATGCCACCCGTTACCATTACCCAAATAAGCAATGCATTTGGCTATGGTTTAAAAAGAGATTATGTGTCTGGATCCCAATTGTCCTATAATGCCAAACTAGCGGCCATTGCAAGTGAGGACCAAGCTTTTCCTGATCATACCGGCTTTGACTGGGATGCTATTGAGAAAAGTTTGAAGCCCAAAAAGAAAGGAAAAAAACGCAAACTACCATTAGGTGCAGGAACAAGTACCATTACCCAACAAGTGGCCAAAAATGTATTTCTCTGGCAGGGTGGAGGGGTTTTCAAATACATTCGTAAAGTTCCAGAAGCCTATTTTACTTTATTAATTGAATTGATCTGGGGAAAGGAAAGAATTCTTGACGTATACCTAAATGTGATTGAAACAGGGCCAGGGATTTTTGGTATGGAAGCCGCAGCCCAAGCCTATTTTGGTAAACCCGCCAAACAATTGAGTAGAGCAGAAGCAGCCATGATTATTGCCTGTTTGCCCAATCCAAAAATTTTCACAGTAAAACCACAGAGTCGCAGGGTGGGTTGGCGTTATCCGCAGATTCTGCGTGAGATGCATAATATTGAAGACGACCCAGACGTGTTAGATATTATCAAATCACACTAGTTGTCCTTGCAATTGCTCCACCGCTTCAATGGCTTCTTGTAAACGTTCTTGGTAATTGCCATTAATGATCACAAAGGGAATAGACTGGTTAATCAATAAGTCTTTGTAAATCTGAAACAGTTCTTTTCTGGGACCATCGGCCGGATATTCTCTTAGTTCATCCTGCACCCAAGGCAGGTCTGTATCACAGAGTAAGTAAAGATCATATTGACGTTGTGTGATCTGCTCAAGAATATAATGATGACATTTTTGAAAAACGTATTCACACCAAACCTTCATCACATACATATCCGTATCAATAAAAAGCAGTTCTTGATCATTGTTCAAGGCTTCATTGGTAAATCGGTCTTCTTGCGCCAATTGCTTTTGGGCAATGGTTAGTAAGTCATCATAGGAATACGCTTTACCATGAACGGTTAAGTGTTCCCTTGCATATTCGGGGCACCACTTGGCAGAAAAATGCTCTGCCAATTCTGCGCACAAACTGCTTTTACCCGTTGACTCTGGACCTATGACTACCACTTTTTTCAAACTCATGTTTGCTTTGCTTTTTGTTGCCAGGTCATTAAACCTGCAATGGCCAATACCAACAGCACCAAAAACTGGACGCTGGTAAAGACATATCCTTTGATAAAGTACAACGGAATTGAAGCCATATTTGTTGCAATCCACCAGATCCAACTCTCTACTTTTTTTCTAGCCATCAACCACATACCCGTAAAAGCAGTGGCACTAGCAAAAGCATCGGCCCAAGGAATGGCTTCGGGTGCAAACCCCTGTTTGGCCCCAGTAAGTGCCGCAAAAATGCCCAGATAAAAGAGGGCAAAAAAAGCCAATTGCTGTACCCATTCTCTAGCACTACTAAAACTTACCTGCAAAACCAGTTCCTGTTTATGAGCATCTTTTTTGGTCCATAAAACCCAACCATAAATACTCATGATGGTATAATAAAGGTTCACAGTAGCTTCTCCCAACAACTGTCCTTTCAAACTCAGATAAATGTAAATGATGGTATTAATCAGCCCAATGGGATAAACTAAAATATGCTCCTTTCTGCTAAACCAAACACTGGCAATTCCTGCAAAGACTGCAATGAATTCAAGCGGCCCCGTCTGTTTAAGACCGGTGATAAACTGTTCTAATAATTGGTCAATGCTCATGCGATGCACAAAATACAGAAAGCTATTGACTTGTCATTGGCCGTTCAAGCCTGTTTTAAAGTAATAAATGATTCCGTCTTCAAATTCCTTTTGCTCCACGAGTTGGGCACGATGTTCTATAAATGGAATATCAATGAGGTCATCATTGACGCCATCATAGAACCAGACTACTATCAAGTCTTTATGTGAGAACATTTCAACCTGCTCTTTAAGAATTTCTTTGTGAGGAAGTGGTAAAGATTTGATACCTGTTAAGTGATACAAACCTCCTGGTGCATCCGCATAAATAGAACCAGATAAAGCGTCTTGGTGTTGGTTAATATACGCTACCATGGGAGATCCTGTCCACTGCGTTTCTGAATAACCTGGAATACCCGCGTCTTTAATGCCCTCCCAATTAAAGGCATTTAAAACATATTGATTTTTTAGCCCAAAACCCAAGACCAATAAGGCTGCGCCGATGGTCCCGTATTTAAAAATACCCTTGGTCTTACTAATCAGTGTTGCTACAAAATACAAGATGGTCAAGAGCAAGGGCAGGTACATAGGAGACAATAACCTACTGCTCAGTGTTTCAAATCTTGACACCGAAGAGATGCCTAGTATAAAAATGGCATAGACCAAAAAGCTGGCCATCACAGCCGTGCTGGTTCTATGATAATATTGTTGTTGAAAAACACGAAACAGTAATAAGGCAATCACCAAGAGCAGCATTGCAACAAGCACCATCGCGCCAGCAAAACCATTTTCACCAATAAAGGGCAACCAGGTACCTAAAACCCATCCACTATCAACTAAGTTTTGACCCAGTGAGCGCAATGCTTTTTGTCTAACACCGGCAGCAGTTCCCGTTACCAAATGATTGCGATAGAGATTAATGGCCAGGGGTGCAAAGCCAATCAAAGAAAACAGAAAGAGCTGTTTGATTTTTTTGATCCCATTGATTTGACCATCAAAGAGCATCAATGCAAAACCAGTGGCTAATAAACTAATCCCTGCAATCCTGGTTAAGAAAGCAAGACCAACTATTATGGCTAAGACAACAAGATTTTTATAGTCATGCGTTTGCGTGTAGCGCTTCCATTGCAAAATAAAAACCAAGACCAAGACCAAAAACAGGGTCTCGGACCAGAGCATGCCATAGACTTCCCACAAACAGGGGCTGCATGCTAAAACTAAAAATATTGCTGCGCGATAGATTCTGGTAATCCCTTCCATCCCATGTAAAATCTCACTCGTAAGTAGGATCAAGACTACAAACAATCCTGCATTCAATCCAGGCGCCAATGCAATGGGGGTTAATCCGCTGATCAAAGAAAGACCAGCCAAAAACATGGGATATCCCGCAGGAAAATCAACCAAGGGTAATTGGTTATAATCAATCAGTCCCGCCCCGTTTTTAAAATTAATGGCGGATGAACTATAGGCAATGCTATCTGGTGAAAGACCAATACCGCTATAAGCAGTGAGATAGTAAATGCTCACGCAAGCGGCAAGGGTTGCTATCAAAGCATCCCAATGTCTTATGCAATATGATTGAATCTTTTGAATCACGGATTAAAAATACAACATTCCTATTCTTGCAGCCGCTGTAGATTGAAAACTGGTGTTAGCACCTTGTTCTATTTTTCATTCAAGAACGCAGTTATTTCACTTCTTAAAGCTTCCGTAATATATTTATTACTCTGTACTTTATATTTAAGAATCTTTTTATACTCTTTTACTTTATCTGTTTGCTCAAGAATTTTGTAGAAATTAATTAATTCCATATAAAACTCTAAATATTCAGGGTAGTATTCCAATCCCAAATTCAAAAAGTCTATAGCTGTTTTGTAATCCTTATTTTGATAACCAAAATGACTCATTAATGAGAATATATGCGTGATCGAAGGATTTACATTAAAACCAAGTTTTGTTCTTGTGAACTGTAAATCAGCAACAAAAACCTTTTTGGGATTTTCTAGCTTTTCATTTTCCTTAAGTTTATTATGAAACCAATTGTCAAGTATAAAATTGTAATCAGCAAATGCCCCTACTAAAATTTCCGGCACAGAAAGCCAGTAGTTTGTCATATGATTGGCAAATTCAGTTTGCTTGAATTGGATTTTCAAATAATCAGATTCAAATGCATATGGTGTTTTTGGAAATACAGCCTGGTACTCTTTGAGATATGTTTTTTCTTCTAATGTACTTCCCGAACTTGCGTAATAAGCAAATTTTCTTTTAAAATTGTTAGGGTTCAAAATAAACTCAGAAAATTTATTAATAGAAATAGGAGGTTCCGAATAGAAGCCACTTAATGATATTGCTACACTAATTTCTTTAGGTCTTTTTAAAGACAGATAATTGACTAGAAATCCTGTTCTTGAGTGTCCGCAAATAGTTACAAAATCGTTGGCTTTTTTTTCTTTTTGAAGTTGAGGTATTAGTTCATTAAAAAGAAATAATTCCATTCTTTCAATTCCTGATAGAGAATCACCTACTTTCTTTTTGTTAGATGTTAAATAGTACCTGTTTTCTATAGTAAATGGTATACCTATTATTATCATTTCAGGTATTTGTAATTCACTGGTCAACAAGTCAAAGTAATTGATTATTTGAGGATATGTTCTTTCGTGTTGACTATCAAAAATGATAGATATTGGATAGGTGGTTTTAGAAGAGGAAAAATGGAATGTTTCTGGTAAATGCAGATTTATAGAAATATCACTTTGAAGAAACTTTGAATGAATAACCAAAGTGTCATTGGAATAGAGACTATATTTCTGGGCATTGATTTGCCCAGATAAAATTATAAGTAAGATAGTAGTTAGATAAATGGTAGTTCTCATAGGGTTTCTAAAATGTTTGCTAGCTCCCCCCTAAATAAAATAGCTTGCTAATAGAATTACTACTATTAGGACTGGAGCTTTTAAAGTTACAAAAGATTAGCATATGTACTTCAGCTGAGAAATGAACTGAACTGCTAGACTTTCCATTTAAATTTCTTACCTATTAAAGCCCCATTTTCAGATATTTTTAGCAGTGACTGGGTTTAAAATTTGAAATCTTTTGCGGCTAAGCTTTATTAAATTCCAATTTACAGTTATAGGCATATCTTTGATAAAATACAGCTTGACTGTACAGTTCTCATTTCTGAATGGACTACCTATAAGAAAAGGAAGAAATACTGTTCAGCCATGAGTAAATAATTCACTAATCTTAAATTTAAATCATGTCAAAAAAAACAGCTGAACCTAGGAAGAATAAGCCTACAAAAAAGAAAAGCTCAGCACAAAAGAAAGCGGATCCAAAGAAAAAAGCACGTTAGGATCAAAGAAACTAAGAGCCCGGTTCATAGAGCCGGGCTTTTTTATGCGAGCCGTTAACAAGTTTCTAAAGACAAAATGCTATTTAAGTTTTTTGTCCAACTTAGTTTGTTCAAGGAATTTTTTATAGTCTTGAATATGCAACATTTCATAAATAGCTTTTTTCTTGTCTGACGCTTGTTCGTAATAGGCTTTGCAAATTTGATAACCTACCCAATAGCCCAAGTCGGCAGGTTTGTCGGCTGTTTCTTGATCACTATTGGCTATCCAATTATACGCTCTGTCTAAATACATTTCTTTTGTAAAGTCAGTCCAAATTTGTTTTTCCTTTCCCTTTGCAAAAATTTTAAGTCTCTCATTAGCTGTTTTGCCTGAAATTAATTCTCCTATAAAGTCTGCCATTCCTTCTTTTAATGCTGCTGCTAATAATGTAGTGTCAGACGCCATTCCATTTTGTTCATAATGAATAAGTTCATGGGCAACAGTATAAGGCAAGTTCTTAAAGCTGCTAATGTTTTTTTTCTCCCAAGCATTCAATTCTGTGGTATCTGCCAAAGGCGACATACAGGCTTGGTCTATTCCAAGTATCAAACCTTCACTAGAAATAGTTCCTGCTGAATTCAATTTTCCTACAACAAAATAAATAGGTGGGAAAATGGCTTCTGGATATAGGTTTTTGAGATTGATAAATGACTTTTGAAATGTAGGTTTTAGTTTGGCAGCTTTTAAAGTATTTGCTCTTATTGAATTATAGTATTTCTTTTTAAGGTTATGGATGTAAACAAAATTTTTAATATTGTCAATTTTATTCAAATAGTAAAACTGTAAAGCCATTGTTCCATTATTTATATAGTTTTCCATATAAATTTTTTGAGCCATGGTAGGGTTTGCCTGCACTAAATCATATGCGTTCCAAAAATTAAGAACGTCCTTATCAATTACTTTAATTGCCTTTGGATTTGTTGTATAAACTGGTTTTATAGCATTTATTAAATTTTTCCACCTGCTACTTTCTTTCATAAATAACAATGCATCTTCATTATTTAATGCAGGTAAATCATTAAACCCTAATTGTGTAATTGCAATGTCAAGACACTTAAAACTATTTGAACTATCCTTAGCACTGGCATATGCAAACGCTGCATATGAGTAGTTTGTATTTCTTGCTAATTTATTTTCTGTGAGTTGAGCAGCTTTTTCCCAGGTTTGAGCCGCTTTTACAAAATCGTTCTTTTTATAGAAACTGTTCCCAAGTTTCAATAAACTATCAACGGCAGTTTGTGAAAATGTAACACTATAAGTTATTTTTAGAATTAGTCCAAACAGCATTTTAAGACCCATAAAAAAAATTTGATTAAAGTTATGTTTTAAAAATCTCTGATTACATACAATTATAGTATCTCCTTTTTTGTCAGCCTTAATTTGATTTCCTTTTTAGCAGCTGTTTTGCTTGTCATTTTGTTTAAATAAAATTGTTTGGTGCCACGCTTGTTTTGGCCTGCTGGCTGGATAACCATTTTCAAAACGATATTTTTTGCGTTCCTCGGTAAAGTCCCACCAGGTTTTTTTTTGATCATTTGTATTTGCAAAGTTTATCACCAACCTAAATTGATCTTCAACGCAAGGGTCTGTCCAATATCCTTTTTTTAATTCATATTCATCTGTCAATTTTGCTCCGTCTTTGTTTTTTAATTCGTTGAGTGAAAAATAACCTAAAAAGACAAGGTCCTCGGCAAACTTTATTCCAATTGTCGGAACGGTTTGAAATTCCGCCAATGCATAAATTTCTTTAGCTCGTTCAGTTGTAGCGTTGAGCAATACTTCCAATCCGTCAGATGCAAAGTCAAGAATGTTAGCAATTTTGACTTTGTTCTTTCTCAAATTTGCTTTTTCATTGTCCGTCAGAGGTAGTTTTATGTTTGACTTATTTTTCATTTGATAGGAGAAAGTTTAGCTTGCAAAAAAAACCTTACTTGCAGTTTGTTTTTCATTATTCCTTTTCCTGTGGCTCTGTTATACAATATGAATTGATACTCAAAATTTTGTTATCAGAGTCAAACTCGTAAACGTCACATGAAGAAATAAATGAAACTCTTATGCCATCACGAATAAATTCAGCTGTTCCATTGATAGCTACACAACGGTCATTTTCTATCAGATTGAGTTGTTTGAAATTTGTATTTACGCTATTAAAGTACGCTGTAATTTTTTTACAGAAGGGTTCTATTTCTTGTCTGCCTTTCAAGAATTGCTCACCTGGTGTATTCCAAATAGTTTGGTCTGTCAAGTAGTCCAAACACTTTTCAAATTGTCCGCCTGAGAAAGCCTGTGATATTTCTGATTTAGTCATATTGTCGATTATTAGAACTTATTGAATGAAGGTCTTGCCCAAACAGCAGCAAAACAGAATTACAAATCTCATATTTTGTTTGCACAGTCGGTCATAGAATAGCCTATAACGAACAGGTATTGCTACAGGTGGGATATTTTATAATGTCTAGCCCCACTTGCCAGCAATACCCATGTTAGCGGTCGGTG
>NCHJ01000202.1 GCA_002256765.1 Bacteroidetes bacterium 24-39-8 | reverse complement strand
AGGTGTAAAAATGGGTGCATAATAATCGCAACAGAACAAAACTTTCACTCCCTTTCTCCATGCTTTAATGGGCAATAATACTTGTTTGTACCATTGATAGATCAAATGATTTAAAATGATTCCTAATTTAGAATTTCTCGAAAAGGAAGGCAGTGCTGCATCTAAAAAAACAAAGGCAATTTGTGGATCGGTATTTTGTAAGAACTGGTGATAAAGTTCTTCCAAAAAAGTTTTCTGTCCTGTTTTCGCAAAACGGAGATCTAGTATATCTACCCCAATCACTATTTTTTGTTGATCACCCATGTTGCGGTACAATTTGTTTGGTTTCCGTTTTGTAAAATGATAGGGTATTTAATAATCCTGCTAAAAACCAAGTGATATAAGCATTGTATACATAGGATTCTGCATTGGCCGTAAATGTAGGGATGATCATTCCTATTTTAATCAATAGTAAACACAATGCGAGTTTTTTAATCTTTCCTTTTTTCAATTTAAACTGTTGTATGCTAAATCGGATCAATGCAATATAAATGGCTACATACAATAGTACCGCAATAATGCCTGCCTGTACGCCAATAATGATCAACTGGTTTTCTCCTCCGATATTGTCTCCAACAGCCCCGGAAACCCTGCCCGACATACCCAATCCCATTCCCAATGGTTTTGCAGCAATGGCTTCTAAACCATCTAGCCATTGCAATACGTGATACGCACTAGAGTTATCACTAAAGTTGATGGTACCAATGATTAAATCGTAAATATCTCCACTCAAGAAAAATAAAACCAATAGGACCACACCAATTCCTCCGTAATAAAATACTTGAAGCAATTGAGATTTTTTGGTGACTAGTGCATATACATAAATCATTAAAAAATAACTCACGAATGATGCTCTTGAAATAGCAAAAACGATGGAGAGTAAACTCACTAAGAGGGCAATAACCCCGAGTTGGTTTAACTGAAATTTAAAATTGTCTTTGGTGTATAGTGCCAACAAAGCTGCTAGTGTAAATAATGTATTCACACCCAATTCTAATGGGCCGCCATAAATGCTGGCAAATCTTTTTAATCCATTACTAGTCTCAAAAGTCCAGCTCAATCCAAAATTGCCTGAAGGTTCTGTGTCAAAAAAACGAATAAAGAATTCTGCATAACCCGTATAGGTTTGTAAATGCACATTGGTAATGGTTTCTAACAACAATACCATTCCTGCAACTATTGACACGATTAATATATAACTGAAATTGGCATTGAGGTTGATCAGTTTAGGATGAATGAATCTTCCCGTAAAATAAATTAATGGGAAAAAACTCAAACTTTTTAATCCCAATAATTTCTGTGTAAAACCGTGATCTCCCAAGGGTAAAAAAACATATAAACTGGTATAGATAAAATATGCCAATACCAATTTGTCAATTAAAGTGAGTTGTATTTTAGACGTTTGGTGATAAATTAAATAACCCAAAGCGGTTACCACTATCAGCTCTTTAAAGCCCTGAAACAGCGGCATTAATCCCCCCAAACCCATTTGATTCAGCAATGATAAAGCAGTGATATAAATGGGTAATCCAAAAATAAAAAAACGTAAAATAAATTGTGGCTTATGCTGAAATAGTTGGTACCCTGCAAACAAAAAGGAAAATACATATACGCAAGGGATTAAATAAAGCATAAGCTAGGTTTTATTTTTTCCAAAAACCATAGAGACCTTTATCTAATTCATAAGTATCCCATTCTTTTCTTTCCCGCTTTGGTTGTTGCTTTGCCCATTCCCACATAATTAGTAGTCCATCTTTTAAGTTCGTTTGGTCTACATAGCCTAAAATGGATTTTGCTTTTTCATGGGTAGAATAAGCATTAATGACTTCGTGTCTTTCTTCTAAGTGTTCAATAGCAGATCCGCCAACAATCTCTTGTAAAAGCTTTGCAGCTTCTATTACACTTGTTTCAGTTGAGCTGCCTAAATTGATAATTTGTTTAGATGCTTTTTCGCTGGTAGCTGCTTTGAACAAGGGTTCTAAGCAATCTTCAATATAAGTGAAAGCCCGTTTTTGTTTTCCTTGACCTATAACCGTGAATGCTTCGTTATTCAATTTTTGGTACATCCAAATACCCAATACGTTGCGGTATTTGTCCCAAATATTTTGGTGTTGTCCGTATACATTATGTGGTCTTACAATGCACCAATCTAGACCATGTTGATCTCCTGCAATTTGAATATCCATTTCGCAAGCATATTTTGCTACGCCATACGGATCTACTGGATTAGGTTGATGTATTTCATTAAAAGGAGGGGTGCCTATTCCATATACTGCCATACTTGAAGTGAATACCAATCTTTTTACATTGTATTTAATGCAGGCGTTCACTACATTGGCTGTTGCCACTAAATTATTTTGGTAATTAAAACAACGAATGAAAGGGCTTAATCCTTCAGCAGCATAAGCCGCTAAATGATATACGTATTCCACTTGGCCATTTTCAAAAAGTGTATCCAGGTTGTCTGTGGTCACATCTAATTGATGAAAACGAACTTTTTCAGGAATATTTTCGATATAGCCTCCAGATAAATTATCTACGCCAATTACTTCAAATTCTGGGTATTGCTTCAAAATATATTCAGCCATTCTAGAACCTATCATTCCTGCTACACCAGTAATTAGTATTTGCTTCATTGCTACCCTTTAGTCATATTTAATGGAACCATTGATTCCATCCTTAATACTTTTAATGATGGCCATCAATTTTTTTGGTCTTCTGCGGATTGCAAAATACCCCATAATCAGCGTATAATAAAAAAAATTGTACCCAATAACCGTTGGAATACAATACCATGGCGTATATTTTTTCAATATCCAAATACGATTGCGTTGATTTAAATAATGTACAATCGGATTAACGGTCCCCTCTTT
>NCHJ01000028.1:32949-33549 GCA_002256765.1 Bacteroidetes bacterium 24-39-8 | reverse complement strand
AATATAATGAAACCAATTAAAATTCTTTTGATAGAAGATAATGATGGTGATATATTGTTGTTTAAAGAATCTTTTGAAGACGCTGGTATATTAGCGAATATTGAAGTGATTACTGATGGTAAATTGGCCATGGATTATTTTCAATTATTGTCAAGTAAAGCATTGGACCAGTATCCGGATTTGATTTTTTTAGATATTAATCTACCTAAGAAAAATGGGCATGAGGTTTTAGAATTTTTGAAAAAGAATGAGAATTTGAAAGATATTCCTGTTATCATGTTATCAACTTCTTCTTGGTATAAGGATATTGAAAAAGCAAATGAGGCAGGTGTATTGTTATTTATTAGTAAGCCATTTGATGTGGATCAATTTTTAAGGAAAATTACCAGTAAGAGGCAATTCAGTATTTTACTAAAGAAGAATCAATCATAATTGCAGGGTAGTATGATCAAGGATAAAAATTCATATAATATATTGGTGGTAGAAGACAATCCAGGAGATTTTACCATTTTAGAAGATTTGTTATTGGACAGGTTTTCTAAACCAGTGATTGATCATGCAAAAACTTTTAAAGCAGCTAGCGTGTTTTTAAAAGACCTA
>NCHJ01000028.1:0-32905 GCA_002256765.1 Bacteroidetes bacterium 24-39-8 | reverse complement strand
ATGATGTGATCTTGCTTGATTTGAGTTTGCCAGATAAAAATGGGGTAGCCTTGGTTCAAGAGATGTTGCAAATTGCAGGTAATACTCCCGTCATTGTTTTAACCGGTTATACCGATGTGACTTTTAGTATTAAGTCCATTTCATTGGGGGTAGAAGACTATTTATTAAAAGAAGACCTTTCTCCAGACCTTTTGTATAGAACTATTGTTTACGCCATTCAGCGTAAAAAAGCGGTTAAAGCATTAGAAGAGTCTGAGAAGCGTTATAGTGACCTATACCAATTTAGCCCTGAGCCAGTGATGGTTTATGATATGTCTACCCTTAAATTTTTAAGTGTTAATAAGGCAGCCATTGTAAAATATGGTTATTCTGAATTGGAATTTCTTAACCTGACAATGGCTGATATTGAAGCAGAAGATTCAGATGAGGATAATATATCTGCCAGTATTTTCAGAGAGTTTAAATTAGGTGTCAATACAAGGCACCGTAAAAGCAATGGGGAATTGTTTTATGTTGCCATTCATAGTAGTATGCTACAATTGAATAATCAACCAGTAACCATTATCAATGCTTCTGATATTTCACAAACTGTTGAATATTTGAAGGCTATTGAAGTATATACCGTTAAACTAAAAGAGATTGCTTGGACACAGTCGCATATAGTAAGGGCTCCCTTATCAAGGATGATGGGTATTGTTAATGTATTCAAACATATAGGATCTACCAACCCTGAATTTGCAGATTGGATCATTCATTTTGACAATTCTGCTAAGGAATTAGATGATATTATTCTTGACATTACAAGAAAAACAGAAGCGGTTAAAATTGGAGACTAAATTCAATAAAAGTAAAAACTGCGAGAAAAACATCGAAATCTACCAAAATCGCTTGATTTTATCAAAATTTAATCTCTAAAAGCAGCGCAGTTATTATATTGTGTATCAACAACTAAAATAATTTTAGTACATGGACAGACGCGCTTTTTTGGAACTAGGAGCTTTTGAGCAAAAGGAGTCAGATTTGCCAATGTTTGAACCCCCATTGCCTAGTGCTGGATTAAATGCTTATACAGGGCCATGGACAGAGGCCGAAGTAGCGCATTTACTCAAACGAACCATGTTTGGCGCCAAAAAGGCCGACATTAATTATTTTAAAGTTAGAACCATGCAACAATCAGTGGATGAATTGTTGAATATTAATACGGTTCCACCGGCTCCTCCTCTAAAAGAATATACAACTTCCACTACAGCCGCCAAACCGGATAGTAATATTGCACAAGGAACTACTTGGGTAAATGATCCCAATAATGATGGTACTGTTGCCAGCCAACGCAGGGGTTCTTTCAAGAAATGGTGGATGGGGCAGATGATAAATCAAGAAAGAAGCATTTTGGAGAAAATGACCCTTTTCTGGCATAATCATTTTTCTACTGAATCTAATGAAGTTGGGAATGCCCAATATGTTTACAAACATCACGCTTTACTTAGAGCAAGTGCCTTGGGGAATTTTAAAACATTAACTAAGGCCATTACAGTGGATCCTGCTATGTTGGTTTATTTGAATGGGCAAATCAATACAGCAACAGCGCCTGATGAAAACTATGGTAGAGAAATTCAAGAATTATTTTGCTGCGGAAAAGGTAAAGATTCTTTATACACAGAAGGAGACGTTAAAGCTGCTGCACAAGTTCTAACAGGATGGAGAAACAATAGCACCACCATTAGTTCCTATTTTGACGCAGCAAGACATAATAAAAATAACAAGCAATTTTCTGCCTTTTATAATAACACCGTAATAACCGGGCAATCTGGAGCAACAGCAGGTGATCTTGAACTTGATGCCATGCTTGACATGATTTTTGCTGCACAAGAAGTAGCAAAATATGTTTGTAGAAGATTGTATAGATGGTTTGTTTATTACGATATTGACGATACTATTGAAGCCAATGTGATTACTCCTATGGCCAATTTATTCCGTCAAAGTAAATATGAAGTAAAACCTGTCATTGCAGCACTTTTGAAAAGTGAGCACTTTTATGATACCCTAAGCAGGGGGGCTCAGATTAAAAGTCCGGTAGACTTAGTGGTAGGCTTGTTTAGAGAGTTTGAAATTCAATTTCAACCAAGCACGGATTATGTAATCAATTATGGATTTTACAATTACCTAGTTAGTTGGGTGAGTAATATGCAACAAAATATTGGTGATCCTCCTGATGTTAGTGGTTGGAAAGCTTATTATCAAATGCCACAGTTTTATGAGATTTGGATAAACAGTGATACTTTGCCCAAACGCAATCAGTTTTCAGATACCATGATTGTAAGTGGGTATACTTTTAATTCCAAAAAGATTCAAATTGATGGTGTTGCAGTTGCAAAAAGCCTCTCAAGTCCAAGTGACCCCAATAAATTAATTGATGAATTGTGCAAAAAGATGCTCAGAGTAGATATCTCATTGGCCTCTAAAAATCAATTGAAAACAGATATTTTATTAGGAGGACAATCAACAGATTTTTATTGGACAGATGCATGGACACTTTTCTTGTCAACGCCTACCAATACTTCCAATACTACCACGGTTAAAAACCGGTTAAGAGATTTGATTAAATACTTGATGAACCTGCCTGAATATCAATTGGCATAAAGCACTAATCATGAAAAGAAGACAATTTCTGAGAAATGCCATTCCTACAGGTGTTATGTTGCCCTCACTGTTTGGAGGATTTTCTTTTAAGGCATTTAGTGCCGATTCTGGTATTATGCAATCCTTGGCGCTTCCTGTAACAGAAACAGATCATGTATTTGTGATTGTACAACTCAATGGGGGGAACGACGGACTTAACATGGTGATTCCAGTTGAAAATTTCAGTGGCTATGTTGCTGCGCGATCAAATATTTATATACCTGAAGCCAAAGTATTGGCCTTAAATGGAAAAGCTGGGCTGCATCCTTCTATGACAGGCTTACATAGTTTGTATAAGGATGGAAAATTGAATGTGGTGCATTCAGTAGGATATCCTCAACCAAGTTTCTCTCATTTTAGGGCTACTGATATTTGGATGAGTGCAAGTGATAGTGCCAGTGTTGTAAACAGTGGTTGGGCTGGCCGTTATCTCAATTATGAATATCCCAATTTTCCATCTGGATATCCCAATAGTTCAGCTCCTGATCCGCTGGCTATTCAAATTGGATCAGTTACTTCATTAACCGTACAAGGGCCCGCCGTGAGTATGGGTTTAAGTATTAGTAGTACCACTAATTTTTATAATTTGGTGAATGGCGTTAAAGATCCGGCACCGGATACACCAGCAGGAAAAGAATTGAGTTTTGTAAGGACTATTTCTCAACAGACGCAGCAATATGCATCTGTTATTAAGAGTGCAGCAGCCAAAACAACTACACAAGTAACTTATCCTACTAATAATTCTTTGGGTGATCAATTGAAAATTGTGGCCAAACTAATTAATGGAGGTTTGAAAACAAGAATTTATTTGGTTAACTATGGAGGTTTTGATACGCATAGTAATCAAGTAAATGCTACAGATACCACTACTGGTAGTCATGCAAATTTATTGAAAAATGTAAGTGATGCTATTAAAGCCTTCCAAGACGATTTGAAATTTTTGGGAATGGAAGATCGTGTAGTAGGAATGACTTATTCAGAGTTTGGCCGAAGAATAAAAAGTAATGGAAGCACAGGTACAGACCATGGTTCAGCAGCTCCATGTTTCTTGTTTGGAAAGCATGTAATGGGTGGTGTAACAGGAAACACTCCAACTATGCCAACCAATGCAACCGTGAATGATAATTTACCTTTTCAGTATGATTTTAGAAGTATTTATTCTACGATACTCTCAAATTGGCTATGTGTGAATGAAGTGGATTTACAACAAATCATGCTCAAGAATTTTCAAATGTTGCCCTTGGTCAATGCTGCATCTTGCAAAAAGGCTGTAAATATTTCCGGAGATCAACTTATCTCAAATTATCCCAATCCGTTTACTAGTTCTACGGTCATTACCTTTAAAACTGCCGGTGGTCATACCCTAATTCAAATTATGGATACCATGGGGAGGGTATTGGCTAACCTCACAGATAAAGAATATGCAGCAGGTACTTATACCGTATTATTTGATAGCAAATCATTACCCAATGGTGTTTACTATGCTAGACTTCAAAACATGGCAACTCAGCAAGTAAGAACCATGTTGAAAGTAAGGGGATAATATTTTTCAAATTGATATAAAAAAAATGCTGCCCTAGAGCAGCATTTTTTATTGGTTATAGCGTAATTAATTTTTAGGCTTGATAGCTGGTGTTGGATAAGCTGGATGTTTCATATTGTGTTTTGGTTCTAAATCCACCAAGCGCAATACTTCTTGAACCGCTTTTTCTAATTGCAAATCCCTTCCTTTTGAAACAGAGATAGCATCTATTTTTTGTTCAATATCTGGACTAACACCTTCATTTTCTGCTACCCATTTTTGAGCAATTGGATCATAAACAGCATTGTCAGGCGCCGTTACCGTACCACCGTCAATCATGCGGTAATGAACAGAAGATTTTACCAAACCTCCCCAAGTTCTGGTTCCAACCAATGGTCCAATTTTCTGGTGCTTAAAGACCCAAGGGAAAAAGTCTCCTCCTGAACCTGCTAGTTCATTGATCAGTAAAGCCTTGGGGCCTAAATTGCCAGAAGGGAGTTGGAAAGGAATACCATTTGGTACTTCATTGGTCAATCCTGCTCGCAGTCTTCTTGCCATCAAATCAACCATATAATCGTCTAATAAGCCACCGCCATTGAAGCGCTCATCAATTACCATTCCAAGCTTGTCTTGTTGGGCAAAATAATAACGGTTAAAAGAAACAAAACCAGGTCCGCCAGTATTGGGAACCCAAGCATATCCTAATTTGCCGTTTGACAATGCTTCAACTTTTCTTCTATTGTCTTCTACCCAGCTGCGTTGTCTCAAACCAAACTCATCCGCAATTGGTTGCATTTTTATGGTCCAAGCACCTGCAGTATCTGGTTTTGAGTTGATTAATAATTGGGTTTGTTTTCCAGCCTTGCCGTCTAATAATGCATAGGGGTCCATATTGGCATTCAGTAATTTTCCATCAATGGCCATGATGAAATTTCCTTCCTGCACTTTTAAACCAGGTTTGTCTAACGGTGCTACCAGACCTGGATTCCAGCTTTCAGTAGTGAGTATCCTTTTGATTTTCCAATGACCAGATTCTTGCACTAGGTCTGCACCTAGAACACCTACGGTATTATTTTCTAAGGTTGGAAAATCGCCACCGCCAACAAAGCTATGGCCAACGGAAAGTTCTCCGTTTACTTGGTCTAAAATATAGGTTAGATCCTTTCTGTGACGAACATATGGAACCAAGGGGGCATAACGTTCATAGACTTCCTGCCAATTTCTTCCGTGCATATTGGGGTCATAGAAATAATCCCTTTCATAGCGCCAAGTTTCTTCAAATATTTGTTTCCATTCTTCCTGCCTATTGAGCTTCATGTTTAGATTAACGGTAACATTTCCATCTGCAGGAGATGGAGGCCTACTGGTAGCCACAACCTTCCATGATGGCCCTGATTTAAAGAGTATTTTCTCTCCATTTGCAGAGACATAGACTTGTGATGCCCCCTTTGCAAATTCATCCAATTTCTTGCTCTCAATACTAAATTTACTGAGTACGGGACCAGCACCTATAAATACCGAACCCTTGGGGCCGCTAATCATGTAATCATATTCTCCAACAGGAATAGGAAGAGCAACGGTTCTTCTATCAATATGATCAAAATCAATTTTTTTAAAGGAAAGGGATATGGGTCATCTTTTCTTAATACGGTAACATAGGCCCCAAAATTTGGCTTGGCTGATATAGAACTGGTATTGGCCCAACCAGAAGCCAAAGCCAAATTGGTACTGGCTAAAAAATACAAATGTCTACCATCTCTATCCCAAGCAGGTTGATAGGCATCGGCCATTGCATCACTAATGGGAGTAACTTTACCGGTGGTTAAATTCCAAACAGTGATTCTTTTAAATTGATTACTACCTGTTTTTGCATAAGCCAACCATTTAGAATCTGGAGACCAGCTAATACCCATATCACCTCTTTGAATATTGGTACCACCAATATCAGCTGTTTGAATTTTTCCAGTGGCCAATTCAACTACTTGAATGCGCACATCATCGTCTACAAAAGCAATCCATTTACCATCTGGAGACCAGCAAGGTTCCCATCCTAATTTTGAAACACCAAGGTTAATTTTTTTCAAAGCGGTTTTTCCAAACTGATCGGTAATCACTAGTTCATAACCTTTTCCTCCTTGATCGCTAAACCAGGCAATTTGTCTGCCATCGGGGCTCCAGAGCGGTTGACGGTCAGCGGCACCAGAACTATTACTCAAATTCAATGCATCTCCATTTTCAACTGGAACGGTGAAGATTTCACCACGTGCTTCTAACAAAATTCTTTTGCCTGTTGGCGATAAAGAGGCATTGGTTGCTCTAGCACTCACATTTTCCCACTTGGTTTCTGCCCATGGAAAATCTCCTTTTACAACAATGTCAATTTGTTTGCTACTTCCATTACTGGGGTCCAACAAATAAATATTTCCACTCCATTCATAGGCTAATTCTTTACCATTAGTAGAAAGCCATTTGATGTCTGTATCCTTGATTTTGGTTATTTGTTTTAGACCAGCATTTTTGGAATCATAGGACCAGATATTCATATTGAAATCTCTATCAGACAAAAAGTACACCGTATTGCCTATCCATAAAGGGTGAAGGTCCATGGTCCTTTCATTGGGAAGATGGGTTTCTTTGAGGGTTTCCAAATCTAAGATTTGTAAAGCCGTATTTTGACCGCCTCTATAATTGCGCCATTCTCTGTCCCATCTGTTCATTCTATCTATCACCAACTGTTTACCATTGGGGGAGAATTGACCATTGAAAGCCCAAGGTGCGGGTAATAGCGTAGAAGCTCCTCCGCCCATAGGAACAGTCCATAATCGGGCATAATCACTAGGAGCAGTTTCTCTTGTACTAGCGTATAATACAGACTTACCATCGGGAGACCATCCGCGAGCAAAAGCATCTTCCGGATACCAAGTTAATCTATTGGGAATGCCGCCTTCTACAGAAACTACATAAACAGCCGTTACTCCGGACCTGTTGGAACTAAATGCCAGCATCTTTCCGTCAGGAGATAAGTGCGGATCAGATTCAACAGCGGAAGTACTTGTAATTCTTTTGGCTTCACCACCAGTTATTGGGGTTATCCAAAGGTCTGCCCCGTAGATAAAAGCAAGATGTGTTTTGCTAATACTTGGCTCACGTAATAGTCTGGTAGATTGTGCTATTAGGGCACTGTGTAAAAAAGTCAATAATAAAATTGACAATGCTTTTTGATAAAAGGGTATGCGCATATTAATTTATTGAGATGCAAAGGGATATCCCCGTCAATAAATTAACTGCATTATTTTGGAATCACCAAGTGGATGGTACCAATGGTTTTACCATTGTCTAACAATACATAATAGGTACCAGGTGCTAAGCCGCTGACTTGCAAACGGTTGGTTTTTAATTTTGTCCTGAAATTCTGCAATACCCTGCCTTCCGGCGATATCAACTTAATACTAAAACTGGTAGTAGGTGCTTCGCTAAATTCAACAAAAGCATCGGTTGGAGCCGGGTTGGGATATACTTTAACGGTAACCCCATCAAACCAAACTCTTGGTAGCGCTAGGTCATAAATAGTACTAGTATCGGCGCAGCCTGCGGCATTCACAACGCTCACTTTATAAAAACCAGAAGCAAGGGGTACAAATTTGTAGTCTTTTACATCGGATAAGAATTTGGTGTACAACCACCATTGGTATTTGGAATATCCAGTTTGGGTACTGAGTTCCTTTCCATTCCAACTAATGTTAGGAGGCGCAGGATTTGAATTGTTTACAATGGTTACAGGTTTTGATTTGCTTTCACAACCATCTTTGCCATTATTATTAATGGCTATATACCTTCCGGATTGTTTTACAGGAAAGGTTGGATTGGTTCCAATAGATGTGGTAGATGCTAGTTCATTAATCCAATACATACCTGTTAGAATGGTGCTATACAGTACCACACTGTCTCCGTCACAAATATTTAAAGGTGAATAGTAATTAATTACGGGTGTTATAGGAACCGGATTCATTTCAATTTTAATCAAATTACTGGCAGAACTAGCGCAACCATTCACTTTATTCACAGCGGAATAGATCCCAGATTTTTTAGCCGAAAAAATATCGGTAATAGCTCCTGAAATATCTAAATTATTCAATCGCCATTGAATGGTTTTACTATCAGATCTTAGTATCACACTATCACCCTCACAACGCACAGTTGCACCCGTGCTATTGATACTTGGTACTGTAGTTACTGAAGTGACTTGTATTTCAATTGGATTGGATTCAAGAAAGCCCGTGTTATACAAAGTTCTTACGGTATATATACCACTTGTTTTTGCATAAAGTGTTTGTTTAGTGGCCCCAGTAATTAAAGTGCCATTCAAATACCATTGGTTACTAATGGTAGAACTTGTGGTTAATTTGATACTGTCACCTAAACAGATTTTGTTGGTAGCACTGCTAGATGTGATGGTAGGTTTTGAAGCCAAAATACTGTTTCCAACTGCATCAAAACGGAAGTCCCAAATGCCTCGGCCATAAGTAGCAAATCTTGCCGTATTGGATCCGGCTATATATTCAACAGACCAGTACGCTTGTATGGGTGTTCCTGTACCAATCAGTGAAAACCATTTGTTCTGTGCGGGTATATAAGCATAGGGCCCTGCTTCGGTGGCTGCAATAATCAAAGACTCATCTGAAATGGCAGAGAGTTGAAACACGGCCGTACTTGGCATGCCATTGCTGATAGAACTAAAACTGGTACCACCATCAGTTGACCTATATACGGGTGCATTGGAATAACCACTACCAGCAAAATAAACTATATTTTTATTGATACTGGATGGGTAGAGTACTGCTCCATTAAATGCCTGTGGAACTGGGCCTGTAAACCCGTTTGATTTTTCCCAATCTACCCCACGATTAGTGCTGTAAAAACAAGTACCATCGGCGGTAGCCACATAGATTCTATTAGTATCCACTGGTGAAACTGCTACAGCTGAAATGCCTGATTTGCCATCCTGACTATTGGCTTTAAAATCATAGTTGAATTGAGCGCGAGTTGTTTTAATAGCTCCAGGATTAGCATCGTCAGTAACCGTTAGTCTGATTAAATAACTACCATCGCCATTATTCAAATCTCCCCCGCCTATAAATACGGAGTTGCTGGCAGGGTTCCCATTATCACAAATGGGAAACATCCAACCGGAATTGGGTCTATAAGTACCTGGAATTTTGGCTACCAAATTGACAATACTTTGACTATTGGGAAAATAATCAATGACGCCATTGGGTGCTTGTGCATACAATTTTTTGCCTCCCAGTGAATAAGCCATTTTACCATAATTTCCCGGTTTTAATTGCGTAAAATTGAGCAATCCATTGGCCCCAATAGTGGCACTTTTTTGTATGCCTTGGTCTCTGGATCCAGCAAAAATGACGGAAGTGTCAGAGGGAGAAGTTTTGGTTTCATGGTATTGGGTATTGTTTACCCCTGTCATGCTAATATTATAGGTAGCCTCTCCAAAATTATTGCTGATATAAGCACCACCTCCAGTAGAAATGACCATGAATTCGGTACCATTTACGTCTTTAAAATACTTGAAATAAGTAATGTTGGCATGAAGTTTTAAAGCAGCGCTATTTAAGTATTCTGACGCGCTATTCACTTTTGTAAAATTAGTGCCCCTGTCTTTGCTTCTATAAGCTTCAACATCTCCAAAAATAATCTGTGTAGTATCGGTTTGAGAAACTTCGCCACCTGCATCGCCTGCTTTAACTGGTAAGGTATTGACTAGTTCCCAACTCAGGCCATCATCATAGGAACGATAGAGTTGATCCCCATCCTGAATAGCATACATGGTTCTTGTACTAGTTTTTGCAACTCCAAAAAAGCTGGTACTGGTATTGGCAAAAAGCAAACCAGTCATGGATTGGGAAGTAGGTACCGTAGTTTCAGGCAAGAGTTTATACATACTATAACTCTGTTGCATCAAAAATGCAAAGTTCTGATTGGTGGGCTTGTACAAACGAACAGTTTTAATAGGAGCATCGGGAAGGGTTAGAATTTTTTGAAAACTGCTTCCCTTATCCGTTGACTTAAATAGCATGATGCTAGGGCCAAATGGACTGGTATTCCACATGCGGCATACATAATAAATGGTATTGTTAGCATCATTCAAAACTTCCATATCGCCAGGCGTACCAAAATCATAGAAATAGTCCATATTGCTATTCTGGAAGGTTTTTCCTTCATCATCTGAATAGACTAATTGATTCCCAATAGCAGATAGCAACCTATTCTTGGTACTAGAAGTGGGGACTAATTTGATAATATTACTAAAGCTTGATTTATCATTTAAAAGTTCCCATCCATTCCCAGCCCTAGGTGTTCTCCATAGACTATTGCCCCCAGCAATAAAATAGAGTTTGTCATTGGCCTTATCATATTCACAGTTCAACAATCGGCCTGTTTGATTATACGTTCCTTTTTCTACCCAGGTACCCAAAATATAGCTATTGGCAAAGGTTTCACTATTGGCTGTTCTAACAATGCTACCAGAAAGATTCATCCATTTCTGTTTGGCATTGGCCGCTTCTATTTGACGCCAATTAACATCTGGGGTTGCTTTGTGCATTTGTTCATACCATTTGGCAAATGCAGCTTCCTGACTATTAGCCATTGATGCATTTTGCGCAAAACATTGGATAGTGAAAAGAAAGCCGAATGCAAAAAATACTGATATGATTATACCATGCTTAATACGCTGTGATTTAGGGGTTATAGTGGGTTTACCTTGCTAAATTAGTTGAACTAAGCCAATTAAGAACTACCCAGTTTTTGGTATTTTCTAAACTCAGGCCAATTTGAGCCATTTTTATTTATATTGAGGAATAAACGATTGGTCATATAAAATAGTATGGCTGGTAAACTGCAATAGCCTTATGCGGATTTCAAAATTAAAGACCATTATTGGTGGATCAGCCCTTTTGGCTATAGGTATGGGGTATTTTTCTTGCCAAACGGCCACCAGCTCCCATGAATCAATGCCAGATCAGGTGAGCTATAATTATGATATTCGCCCCATTCTTTCTGATAAATGCTTTAACTGCCATGGTCCTGATGCCAATAAAAGAGAAGCAGGATTAAGATTAGATATTGAAGCTGAGGCATTTAAAGTATTACAAGATCATCCTAGTAAGCACGCCATAGTTCCTGGTAAACCGGATCAGTCAGAATTATACCTACGGATTACCTCAAAAGATACTGGGCTTCAAATGCCCTCTATCAAAAGCCGATTGCCCCGATTGTCCGAACATGAGATAGATTTAATCAAAAAATGGATAGAACAAGGGGCTAAGTATGAGCCACATTGGGCTTTTGTGGCTCCTTTAAAACCGGCTTTGCCTAAAATAGATGATCCATCATGGGTGATCAATGAGTTGGACTATTTTGTTTTGGCCAAAATGCAAACCAAGGGTTTGAGTCCTAACCCAGTTGCTGAAAAAGAAAGATTATTAAAAAGGGTTTATACGGACCTCATAGGCTTATTGCCAAGCCCCTCAGAAACGGCGCAGTTTATAAATAGTTCAGACCCAAAAGCCTATGAAAAAACCATTGACCAATTACTGGCTAAACCACAGTTTGGAGAAAAAATGGCCATTGGTTGGTTAGATATTGCCCGTTATGCTGATTCTCACGGCTATCAAGATGATAATTATAGATCCCAATGGCCTTGGCGTGATTGGGTGATTCACGCTTTTAATAAGAACCTTCCTTATGATAGTTTTATTACTTGGCAGTTGGCCGGAGACCTTTTACCAAATGCCACCAAAGAGCAGATCTTGGCCACAGGATTTAATCGCAATCATAAGATTACAGAGGAAGGTGGGGTCATTGATGAAGAGTATCGGATTCAATACGTAGATGATAGAACCGCCACTTTGGGTAGGTCTTTATTGGCTATGACCGTGGAATGTGCTAAATGTCATGACCATAAATATGACCCCATTTCTCAAAAGGATTATTATAGTTTATCGGCCTTTTTTAATAATGTAAATGAAAAGGGTTTGGAATCAACGGTGGGAGGGCCAGATACCTGGGCTAAAAATCCAAGAATGCGGATTACCCAAGAAGACCTAAAAACAACCCTGTCTTTTGTTCATGCCCTTGATACCAACAAATTAGAAGTCTCAGTAATGGGAGACCTAGATACGGCCCGCAAAACCTATGTTTTAACAAGGGGAGCATATGATGCAAAAGCAGATGAAGTAAGTGCGGCCACACCGGCTTCTATACTTGCTTTCAATACTCAATTGCCTGCTAATAGACTGGGTTTGACCAAATGGTTATTTGATTCCAAAAATCCATTAACGGCAAGGGTATATGTAAATAGAATCTGGCAGGAATTTTTTGGAAGAGGGTTGGTGAAAACAGTAGCTGATTTTGGTATGCAGGGTGAATTGCCCGTTAATCCAGCTTTATTAGATTGGTTGGCTGTTGACTTTAGGGAACATGGATGGAATATCAAAAGATTGGTGAAGCAAATAGTCTTGAGCGCAACCTATCAACAGTCAAGTAAAATCAGTAAAGAGAAATTGGATAAAGATCCGCTGAACCTGTATCTATCCTATGCCCCAAGACTTAGATATCCGGCAGAAATGATTAGGGATATGCTGCTTAGTAGTAGTGGCTTGCTCAATCCAAGTATTGGTGGGCCAAGTGTGAAGCCCTATCAACCTCCAGGGTTATGGGAAATGGCCACTTCAGGAAGGGGCATACTCAAAAAATATATACAGGATACTGGTTCCGCCTTATATAGAAGGGGTATTTATACATTTATCAAAAGAACGGTTCCACCACCGTCTATGATGTTATTTGATGGTAGTAATAGAGATGAATGTCAAGTAAGTAGGTATAGAACCAATACGCCTTTACAAGCTTTGATTATGTTGAATGATCCCACTGTCATTGAAGCATCAAAAGCTTTGTCAGATAAATTATTGATGCAGCAAAAAAGTACAAAGGAATTAATAGAAACGGCATTTCAAACCATTCTTTGCAGAAAGCCTACAGATAAAGAAATGGAGGCCCTACAGACTTATTGGGACCAAGCCAAACAGCAATGGATTGCAAAGTCAAAAGACTGGGACAAGACCCTTTCAATTGGCGCATATCAACCAAAATCTAAAAACAAATTAGACTTGGTGGTTTGTATGCAAACCATTCAATTATTGTATAACATGCAGGAATCTATTACCAAAACCTGATTATGGAAAAAGAATTACTGGAAAGAGGACTGAACCTGAATAGAAGAAAATTTATCTCTAAACTTAGTTTGGGATTGGGGTCTGCAGCATTGGGTTCATTGTTGATTCCAGATTTATTTTCAGGTTCTAACAATTTGGAAGATACTATCATGAAAGGTCTTCCGCATTTTGCACCCAAGGCTAAACGAGTTATTTATTTGTTTCAAAATGGGGCACCTTCTCAATTAGAAACCTTCGATTATAAACCACTGCTTTGTAAGATGATGGGAGAGAACCTACCAGAGTCTATAAGAGGTACCCAACGACTCACGGGTATGAGTGCTTATCAAACCAGTTTCCCCTTAGTAGGATCCTATTATAAATTCAACCAACACGGAAAATCTGGTGCTTGGGTTAGTGAATTATTTCCACATATGGCAGGCATTGTAGATGACCTCTGCATTATCAAGACCATGCATACAGAAGCTATTAACCATGACCCAGCCCTAACTTTTTTTCAGTCCGGGGCACAACAAGGAAATAGACCTAGTATGGGTTCTTGGGTAAGCTACGGACTTGGAACAGAAAACAATAATCTTCCAGCATTTTGTGTACTCTTATCAAGAGGAAAGGGTAATGGGCAAGGTGTTTATTCAAAACTTTGGACCAATGGATTTTTAGATTCTGTACACCAAGGAGTTCAATTTAGTAGTGGTGAAAATCCCATTTTGTATTTGCAAGATCCAGACGGAATGGATAGGGTAACTAGACGCAATATGTTGGATAAGATTGCATCCCTAAATCAAATGGAAATGGATGCCTATGGCGATCCAGAAATTGGGGCAAAAATTCAGCAATATGAAATGGCATACCGCATGCAAACAGCGGTGCCAGAGATTATGGATACCTCAAAAGAATCAGAAAGCATTGTCAAATTATATGGAGCTGATTGTTTGGTGCCCGGTACTTATGCAGCCAATTGTTTGTTGGCAAGAAAGTTATCTGAAAATGGGGTAAGATTTATTCAACTCTATCACCAAGGATGGGATCAACACGGAAATCTTCCCAATGAAATGCGTGGGCAAGCCATGGATGTAGACCAACCTTCTGCAGCCCTAATTAAGGATTTAAAACAACGTGGTCTCTTAGATGAAACCCTAGTGATTTGGGGAGGAGAATTTGGTAGAACTAATTATTGTCAGGGCAAAATGCAACAGGACAATTACGGTAGAGACCATCACCCAAGATGCTTTAGTATTTGGATGGCAGGTGGCGGAATCAAACCTGGTGTGGTACACGGAGAAACAGATGAGTTTGGATATAATATTATCAAAGACCCCGTACACGTGCATGATTTTCAAGCAACGGTCTTAAACCTACTTGGGTTGGATCATGAGAAACTGGTCTATAAATTTCAAGGAAGAAGGTATAGATTAACTGATTTGTATGGAAATGTTGTCAATCAAATTATAGCTTAAAACAGCAGCATGAAAAGAAAGGAATTTATTCAAAAAACCATGATGGCTTCGGCATCGGTTTTTTTGACACGTGATTTAATGGCCCAACCCAAGGGTCCCATTTATGGGCACAATGAAAAACAATTTAGGTTTAATGAAACCTGGGGTAGGCTCAATCCAGACAAGACACCAGTAAATGATTGCCATGAAATGGTACAAGACAGTAAGGGAAGAATTTTGCTTCTAACCAATGAAACCAAGAACAATATTATTGTCTATAATAAGTCGGGAAAATTATTAGAGTCTTGGGGAAAAGAATATCCTGGGGCACATGGATTATCTATTCAGAAAACGGGTAAAGAAGACTTTTTGTTTATCACAGATACCAATCGCCATCAGGTGTACAAAACGGATCTTCATGGGAAATTGATTTTTACCATTGACCCACCCAAAGACCTGTATCCCAAACAGGAACAATTTGTACCTACAGAAACTACCGTCTTAGATAATGGTGAATTTTATATTGCCGATGGATATGGGGCACAACATATTCTGCACTATGATGCAGCGGGTAAATTAAAAAACCATTTTGGTGGCCGGGGGAATGGGGATGCCCATTTGGACAATGCCCATGGTATTTGTGTAGACCATCGCGGAGCAACTACTACCTTAATTGTAACAGATAGAAGTAGAAATGCTTTTAAGCGATTTTCTCTTGATGGAAATTTATTAGAAGTGATAAAATTACCAGGTGCCTGTGTTTGTAGACCTGTGATCAAAGGAGATTATCTCTATGCGGCTGTTTTGCGTTCTCCTAATTTAAATACGGAAGGCTCTGGTTTTGTGACCATCTTGAATAGGGACAATAAAGTGGTATCTAATATTGGAGGATCAGAACCAACTTATGTAAATGGCGTATTACAACCCATGACTCAACAACAAAAATTATTCACCCATCCGCATGATGTTTGCGTAGATGATGAAGAAAATATTTATGTACCGCAGTGGGCATCAGGTAAAGTCTATCCTTATAAATTTAGCCCGGTAGCATGATTGACTCAAGGAAAATAATGAAAACCCTTAGTTTCTGTGGGCTGGTATTCCTAGGCTTTTTATTGCTATTTGAATATAGGATGGTATTGCCTGCATGGTTACAGGTTGCTGGTAGGGGGCATACCATGTTCCTGCATTTTCCCATTGTACTATTGATTTTGGTCTTGCTTGCGGTGTTATGGAATGAGCCTTTGATGCAAACAACTAAGTGGAAAAACTTTGAGGCATTAACCGTAGGTACAACAGTCACTACTGCCATTTTGGGTTTGTTATTGTCAAGAGAACAAACAACTACAGGTACTGACCTTTTATTACACAAATGGTCAGGAACCATATTAGCCTTAATAACCTACTTGTTTTGTTTCTATAGAGATAGGTTCCTAAACACCGTAATCAAACAAAGAATAACAGTTTTTTTAATATTTCTAGTATTAACTATAACTGGCCATTGGGGCGGAACGCTTACCCATGGTGAGAGCTATTTAACTGGTCCTTTTCAAAATAATAAACAAGAGACAATTGATTTGGCACAAGCCCAAATTTTTAAAGATGTGGTACAACCCATTTTATCTGATAAATGTGGTAACTGTCACAAAGCATCTGTTATGAAGGGAGGCTTGTCTTTAGAAGACAGTCTTTCCATTTTTAAGGGTGGCAAAAATGGCAAAGCCATTGCTAAAGGTCAGCTAGACAAGAGTTTGTTGTATCAACGCTTGGTCTTACCCATGAGCGATAAAAAACATATGCCACTTGCGGAGAAGCCACAATTAACTGCAGATGAGTTAGCATTAATGGTTCAATGGATTAAGTCTGGTGCTCCTTTTGAGGAGTTATTAATTGCAAGATTAATTACAGATAGTTTGCGCATATTGTCTATGCCATTTTTGGAACAGAGATTAAATAAATCCTCAATTAAACAATATGATTTTCCTGTTGCAGATTTGGATCAAATAGCTACACTGAATAATAATAATAGGGTAGTGAAACAAATGGGGCTGGGTTCACCTGCATTGGCTGTTTCCTTTTTTGGAAGAAACAACTATTCTTTTGATGAGTTAAAGGCATTGAAACCTGTTGCAGAACAAATTGTCCATTTAAATTTAGCCAAAATGCCGGTTGATAATGATCAATTGGAATGGATCAACAATTTGGAAAATCTGGAAGAATTAAATTTGAATTACACAGATATTGACAACGCTAGTTTAAAAACACTAAATAGATTAAAACACTTGTCTACACTTTCATTGGTGGGCACCAAAATTAGTATGAAGGGTTTAGATTGGTTAACTGCTAATTCCGCTTTAAAAAACCTATATGTTTGGAACACACAGTTGACCGTTTCAGAGATGAAACAACTGCAAAGAAAATTCCCACATATACAAATAGAAACAGGTTTCCAAGGGGCTGATACCATGATCATTCCATTAAACCAACCTGTGATTGTTACAGCAGGAGGATTCTTTAAAGAAAGGGTCAATATTTCTTTAAAGCACGTAATTAATGAGGTGGAACTTAGGTATACTTTGAACGGGACAGAACCAGATAGTACTAGTGCAATTTATCGCGCAGCTTTTTGGGTGGATTCAAGTTTTAAATTAATGGTTAAAGCTTATAAAAAGGGTTGGATTGCTAGTAAGCCCGTCAGTAGCCAATATTTTAAAGCAGGTTTACCCATTGCTAAAGCAACCCTGATAACAGCACCTGATCCTAAGTATGCTTTACACGCGGATAAAATCTTAATTGATTTAGACGCAGGGGATCCTGGAGATTTTGGAACAAGGGCATTGGGTTATCAGAAAAATGATGCCATTGTGGTGCTAGATATGGGTAAGCCAACGCAGATACATAGTTTGAAAGTTTTGAATTTACAAAACCTTGGAGCTTATATATTTCCTCCGGTACAAATGCAAATTTTAGGATCCAATAACTTACAAGACTGGAAATTATTGTCTAATAAACAATCTATCATGCCTGTAAAATTGGCTGCAGCAAATACCCCATTTCTAACCATGAATTTTCCTGCAGCAACCTATCGATACCTGAAATTTTCAGCCAAACCCATTGCTAAATTACCTGAATGGCATCCAGGAAAAGGGCAGCCAGGTTGGTTTTTTATGAGTGAATTGGTAGTGAATTAAAATAAACCTAATCATGGAAAAAAAGCTGTTTTCATTTTTATTTCTATTCAGTTTGGGAATTGGACAACACATTTTTTCTCAATCAATATCTTCTAATAAAGCAGCTACTGATCAAAAAAGCAACAAAGATTGGTTATTAACTAATCAAATATTTAAAGCGCAGGTAATTCAATCATCAGACAAAAAAGACATTGTATTACAAAATGGGTTGGTCAAAAGGGTGTTTAGAAACCAAGGAACCATTGCTTGTGTTAGTTTTCAAAACCTGATCAATGGTCAAGAACAAATCAGGGCCATTAGTCCAGAAGCTACGGTGTTGATTAATGGACAAAACTATCCTGTTGGTGGGTGGAAGGGACAAAAAGAAAAAGCCTATTTGAAGCAAGAATGGTTTTCAAAGATGCAGGCTGATTCAAGTGCATTTAGGTATGATTCTTTTTCAGTAAGTCCTATTCCTGTTCTCATAAAATGGAAGCCCAGATCTTGGGCTTCTAACAAAGTACAACCAACTGGCAAACTATTACAGTTTTATTATACTGGAAAGCTAGCAAGTACCAATGGGTTACAGTTACAAGTCAATTATGCATTATATGATGGAATACCTTTGATTGTTAAATGGATTGTGTTGGTAAATGTTTCCTTTCAGCCAATTCAAATACAGCGAGTAACAAGTGAGCTCATTGCCGCAGTGGAAGAGGAAAGTGCCGTAGTTGGTGCTACGGAAGAATCTATACAAGAACAAGGATTAACAAAGGATCAAAAAAAACTGATTCCTGCAAAAGGTATGAAAGTACCTGAAGGCATTTATATAGAAACCAACTATGCTTTCAACAATGCCATGCGTTATCCATTAAGTGACCAAACCACACACTGGAAAGTAGATACCAGCTATACCTCTCAAGTCAATTATAATTTTAGAACACCATGTTTGTTAGAAGTATATCCTGATAAAGCATACCAAGTAGTTATTCAACCAGGACAGTCATATAGTTCGGTAAGAACCCATGAGTTGTTAATGGATTCATACGATAGGGAAAGAAGGGGCTTGGCTATTCGAAGAATGTATCAAACCATTGCACCTTGGACAAGTTCCAATCCCATATTTATGCATTTAGTGAGTAAGAATGATGCTGAAGTGCGCAACGCCATTGATCAATGTGTGGCAACTGGGTATGAAGCCCTGATCTTAAGTTTTGGAAGCCATATTAATATGGAAGATAGTTCAGCATATAATATTGCTAGATGGAAGTCAAATGCAGATTATGCGCATTCAAAAGGAATTCTAATTGGGGGCTATTCGCTTTTTTCTAGTAGACGAATTAGTGACGAAGATGATGTGATTAGTGCTGCAACAGGTAAGCCAGGGGGTGCTTTTTTTGGCAATGCCCCCTGTTTTGGAAGTAAATGGGGGCTTGGCTATCGCGACAAAATCAAACAGTTTTTTAGTTCAACAGGATTTGATATTTGGGAAAATGATGGTCCTTATCCTGGTGATCTCTGTGCGTCTACTGTACATCCGGGACACAAAGGATTGAAGGATAGTCAGTGGGAACAGATGAAGATTCAAAAAGAATTATATGGATGGCTTAATGAACAAGGGGTTTATATTAATGCCCCTGATTGGTATTTTTTAGATGGCACGCATAAAATTGGGATTGGTTATAGAGAAGTGAATTTTTCTTTGCCACGTGAAAATCAAATCATCCTCAATAGGCAGAATATTTATGATGGAACTTGGAATATGAGCCCTTCTATGGGTTGGGGATTTGTGCCACTCACCAAATATCAAGGTGGTGGCCCGGAAGCCATATTAGAGCCACTGCAAGAGCATCTGTCAGATTATAAGCAATTGATGGTGCAATACTACGGGGCAGGCGTGCAGGCCTGTTATAGGGGCCCGAGACTATATGACACAGATAGCACCAGAAAAATGGTTGCCTCAGTGATTGATTGGTATAAACAATATAGAAATATCCTTAACAGTGATATTATTCATTTGAGAAGACCAGATGGTAGGGATTGGGATGGCATCTTACACGTAAATCCCAAACTTTCACAAAAAGGGTTGATGCTTTTGTATAATCCCTTAAATGAACCCATCACTAGATCCATTAAAGTACCCTTGTATTATACGGGTCTAAATAATCAAGTTAATGTTTCTGAGCAAGGCAAACATAAACAGACAAAGACATTAAATAGGGCCTATGAAATATCCTTGACTTTTCAAATTCCTGCTAAGGGCTATACTTGGTATGTTTTGGAATAATTATAAACCACCCTTACCTCTATACAATTTGATGGGTTTTTCCAACTGAAGTTTTAGAACGGTAATGTATTGATCTAGTTTCTTCTCTGGTACATTAATATAGACCAATCCTGGAACGGAACTCCATGAAATCTTACCCACTATTTTGTGTAGTAATTTGCTGCCATTACCCAAAATTTCTATGGATTTAATTTTGCTATCCAAGCCCTTTAACATAACTGGTCCACTGGTCTTTGCTTGTAAAAACAAGTATAAGGTAGTACTGTCTTTTGATAGGGTAGTAGGTCCGTAAAAATGCCCCTGAGGTATGCCACCTAGTCTATCAAATATGGCATCGCCATTGCGTTGATTCCATTTGCCTAATTCTGTAAGTATATTAACCTGTTCTTTTGGAATGGTTCCATCGGCCTTTGGCCCAATATCTAATAATAGGTTTCCTCCATTGGCAACGGCATCTACAAAAATGCTAATGACTTCATAAGGCGTTTTCCAAGCTGTATCTTTTTGTTGGTATCCCCAATTATTATTGGTGGTCATACATAGTTCCCACCATTTAAAGGCGGGTCTAGTTACAGGAAAATTTTGTTCGGGGGTTTCATAATCGCCATAGCCTTGGAGTCTTCCATTGATAATGGCATTTGGATTGTCTTTTAATAATGACTCCCTTATGCCGGTTGCATTCCATTCCTGAGCACTATGTTCCCAGTCTCCATCAAACCAATATAAATCTGGGCGATAGTTTTTTGACAATTCATTTAGTTGTCCATTTAAGAAAACTTGGAATTTGCTCCAGCGTTCAGGCTGATCTTTTAATTTATACCTAGAACTGTCTTTCAGAAAACCAGGATAATCAGGGTGGCTCCAATCTAATAGAGAATAATAAGCACCTGCTTTAATATTATTTTTCCTCAGCGCTGCAAATAATGGGGCAATCAAGTCTCTTTTAGCAGGGCTGGCATCCACCACGTTGAGCTTATTTTGTTTGGTTGGCCATAAAGCCACACCATCGTGATGTTTGGTGGTGATTACTGCATATTTAGCGCCAGATGCTTTGATTAATCCGGCCCAATATTCTGGTTGATAATTGCTGGCAGTAAAGCCATTCAACTGTTTCATATAGTCTGGATATGAAATCTCCTTATTGTGAAAACTCCAAGATTCATTGATGCCGTTGACGGCATAGATACCGTAATGTATAAAAATCCCCAATTTGGCATCTGCAAACCATTGCATTTTGGTTTGGATACTTTCTGGTGGCACTTTAGTTTGTGCGTTGGCAAACAATAAACTGCTTGATGTGATTAGGGTAGTTAGGGCTAATTTGTATTTATATAACATAAGGTTATTTCTAGATTAAAAATAACCTTTTATTGATTGTGGCCAATTAGTCCTTTTTGAAAAAAAGAACTTTCAGTCCATTTTTGATTTTATTAAAGATCTTCCTGATTGTTCTTCTATGACCGCTTTGTGGTTTGAAATTTTTCCAAGGAGTCATTTTTAAATAGCGGAAAAACTCGTCCTTATAAACTGGTTGGGAATTGTAAGAAGTAAAGATGGGTTTAATGTCTAAGAAGTGGATCAAATGAGGTTTTACATCTTCTTGAAAGGCAAACCAATTCCATTTTGGATCTAATTGCTTCCATTTGTTGGCCATAATTACATTCAAGCCATATTGATCAGCTAGACGAACGTGTTCCTTGTATTTAACCAAAGCTTCCATTACCTGTGCCGCAATTTTTTGCTCACGCCAAATTTTAGGTTTGATAATCAACACACCAGAGTTAAAATACATGGTATCGGCCGATAGGCCTAATTCTTTGTAATTGGGAATTCCACCCCATTCGCAAGCCACATTTTTACCTGGATCTTGAGCCGCCGCCATAATGTAGTCACCAATATCTGTATTCCATAATTCTGAGATATCAGCTTGTACAATAGTATCTACGTCTAAGTAAATAAGTCTATCTAAATCTTGGTCTACCGCATAAGGGGCGAAAATTCTTAAATACGCCGTTAATGGAAATGATGAAGTATCTACTGGTATGCTGATTTCAGCAGGAACCATATTACTTGATTTTATCCATTTTATTGTAATCCGCTCAGGCGATACAATAGAGTTTAGTTTATCTTTTGTTCCTGATGCTATACCATCGTCAATGATATAGAAGTCTATATGTTCTGGTGTTTTGTGATTGATGTCAATGGATTTCAGTAATGCTGCAATCAATATAGCATAGTGATTGTCACTTGCAACAATGATACTGATTTTGTTATTAGACATATTGAAAATATTAAACGGGTTAAACTGTTTTCCTTTTGAAAACAGATTGATAAACCTGTGTTATCAAAATAATTGATTCTTCAAAACCAACTTTTAATATACTAATTATGTTGAATTTATAGAACCTATTCAAATATACATAAGAAATTATAATTGCTATCAATATGGGCAATAGGTTTGCCCATGCAATCCCAAATACCGATCTAAGCAATAATATACCAATATAATCTCCTATTAAATTGGCTGTCAACATAATAAGAATCTTATAAAAGTTAACCTGTGGTTTATTAATGACATCTAGGGTAAGTGAGAAGAACCTATCCATAGGATAAAGAATTGCCATAGACATAAAGATTCTAAATAGGTTAACTGCATCAGAATTGGCATATTTTTCACCTCCTATTAGCGTAATAATTGGGTTTGCAAATAGAATGGAGAAAATGGCAATTCCTGTTATTCCAATGGTCATCATACCCACCAGTTTCTTCATGAAATGCATCATCTGGTCCTTTTGATTGTTGTTGTAAAATCCAGCCAAAACAGGCATTCCAGAAGCAGCAAAACTGAGTAAAGGTATTTCAACAAATTGCAATAACCTTCCCCCCAGATTATACATGGCAAGGGCAGATGGATTAAGGAAATAATTGATAAAAAAGATGTCTACAACTCTAAAAAGGTTGGCACTTAAACTTGACCCCATACTGTATTTGCCAAAATGAAAGAGGTCTTTAACAGTATTGAGATTGGCATGTTTTAAAGCTCCAATTTTTGACCAACCCCAAAACAGCGTTGCCAAACTAGCAATTAAATTGCCAAATGCATAGGTAAGTATAATATTGGTTAGAGATGTTTTTTTCAGGAAAATCAAAATAATTATGATTCCAACAAATAATACTTGGTTAATAAGCCTTAAAACCAATAGTCTATCAAATCTTTTTTCTCCTTGTACAGCAAGATTAGCCATAAAGGATGGCAGGGTAGATAGGGTTATCAAACCAAAATATTGAATTAATAAACGTGTACCTATGTTGGGGAAATAGGGAAGAACAAAATAAGCACCTAGGTTAACTATTAAGAATCCCCCTGTTACCAATAGGACTAATGCCCATGCAGATCCTATAACTTCTTTAGATCTTTCAGGCCCAGTTCCAGAGTAGAATTTCAAAAAAGCGTTGGTTAGCAGACCACTTCTTACAGTATCAATTAACCCTAAAATGGTCATAAACAAAACATATACCCCAATATCATTTACTGAAAGTGCTCTGTACAAAAGAGCCAAAGCCAACATATTGAAAATAGCCATCACTCCATTTCCCAATAGAGATTGTATATGTATATTCTGAAAAAGGGATATGGCTTTCTTTACGAGATTCATGAATCTTACTTATGGTAAAGGTAAGTTATATCAAGATTCTTAAATCTGTTTATTTTAGTTAAGTTTTGATGGAATACCATTGGCTGTATAAATGATATTGGTGATTACCAGGTCTAATTCTAAAGCAGTTTGATGAATATGGTTCAAGAATTCTTTTTCTTCTTCTTTGTTAAGAATCCCTTTTTTGAATACCTGGGTTAGTCCCAATAACCTAGAAAGAGGAGCCCTTACTAAATGGGATTGCGACCAAGCAATCTCTTTTAATTGCTTGTTTTGTTGTTGCAGTTCTATAATGGTATTTGTAATTTGTGAAATGTCTTTGATTACACCAAAATGGCTCATAATTTCTCCAACTTCATTTAGCTGATTAACACCAGAAATTAGCAGATGCTTATTAATCCCATCCATGGAAGTTATCCTTATTTCAATAGCATCCATTTGGTCTTTTTTTGTAATAGCATTTACAAACCATTCAATATACTTTTGTTTGTCATCAGGATGAATCAAATTAACAAAGAGTTCCCTTTTTGGTGAAATGCTTTTGGGCTTTAAGCCTAGTATAGTATAAAATACATCACTCCAAACATGCTCTCCGGTAGCCATTTTAATTTCTTCTGTTCCAAGATTGGCAATGCCTTCTGCTCTTTCTAACAGATTTTCCATACTGTCAATCTTGAACTTGGCTTCTGTTATTTTAGTTGAATCTTTAAAATAGGCTGCAGCATATATTTTACCATCAACTTCAAAGGGTGGACCAGCAGATATTGTAACAGGTAGTATATTTCCGGTTTTTTGTTTTATAAAACTATCTACGTGTTGGTATTCTTTTGAATTAGCTAACAATTTGAATTTTTCTTGAACAGCCTCCAATTCTTTTTCTGGATGGAGGATAGTTTGATGTTTTCCAATTAGATATTCTCTTTTATAACCCAATAGTATTTCTGCTTGTTGGTTCATGTCTACTAATATACCAGTAGCAGCTTCTGCAATGAAAATAGCATCTTGTGCACCTGAAAATAAGGCAGTATAACGTTGTTTGTTAATTTGCTCAGCCATTTGGCTTTGCTTCATGTCAGTGATGTCTATATGTGCTCCAATTAATATTCCATTAGTTAATGTAGTTTTTGGGTCAATTGTAGCTTTTCCCCGGCTTGAAATCCAGACCCATGAACCGTTGCGGTGTTTCATTCTGAATTCTTGAGAATAGGTTCCTTCTAAATGGGTGAGATAATGGGCAAAATGTTGTTTTGCTTTATTCAGATCATCCGGATGCAAAAGGTCTTCCCAAACTTCTTTAATTTTATAATTACCCCATTTTGCATGATAATCCTCACCTAGTCCCAATATTTTAAAATATCCATGACTGCACCATAGTTCATTTGTATTTCTATTATATTCCCATCCGCCCAATTCACTAGCAGATAATAAAGACTCATACTTTGATTCTGAATTAAATACCTGTTCTTGTAGAGGCAATAATTGTGATTGAGCCATTTTCTTGTCAGAAATGTCTTCAATAGTTCCATACCACTTAAACGATCCATCTACCAGTTTTACTGGTTGGGCCTTTAATTTAAACCAGTTGTAAGTATTTTGATTGTCTTTAATTCTTACTTCTAAACTAAAAGCCACCACCTTTATTTTTGATGCATCTTTCTTTTCCTTTAACAAAGGAATGTCATCAGGATGCATATGCATTAATAGTTTTTCTAAACTTAATCTTCCTTCAAAATCCAATAAATAATTGAAGTTAGATTTGAAATCATCGCTTTCAAATCCAAAACTAATTTGACCAGTTATAGATTCTTCTACCAAATAAGTGGCAGATGGAACTTCTTTGATAAATTGTAGCAGGAGTTTGTCTTTTTCACTAATCTCCACCCGCATATGTTCAATCTCAGATAAGTCTCTTAAAACACAAATGATTCCAAAATCGGGTGTTACTGTTAGCGAAATAGAGACTGGAAAAATTTCTCCATTTTTTCTGCTGCCATTAATGGTACCAAGAAACATGCCTTTTGAATACAAACTTGGTATGATTTCATCATCAAATTTTCTCACCTCATTTGCCATTAAAACCTTTCTCCAGTGAATGCCAATTAAGTCTTCAATTTTTTGCCCCATCATCTTTGCAAACCCATGATTTACATAAGTGCAGAATCCTTCAATAGACAAAAAAGCAACTCCATCAATGGAGTTTTCCAGTGCCTTAAATTGTTTGTAATTATCTAAATCCTCTAAATGCTTTTTTGTTTTATTTTGAATGATGCACATGAATTTTTCTGCTTCATGTTCTTTTTTCCAAACAGAGGATATTAGGCTGAACCAGGTTTCTTCATTTTCAATGGTTAACATCAAATCCAATTCCTGTTTGCTATTGGTTGATTTTGTTTTTAACAGATGTTCGTGAATGGTATTGCAGATATCCTGAGGAAATCCAATTTGATGAAATGTTTTTCCAATCATTGACTCTTTAAGTGTGTGCATTAAAGGTTCATAGGACAAGAAATCTTCAAATTGGTACTGTTGGTTTAGTAGGAAAAAATTATTGGTTAATTCAATTAGTTCTAGTGCATTAATGCCCTTATTGGTATTGAATACGGTATTGGTCTTGATCCTTTTTACAATACCCAATAATTTTTGACTATTGTCTACTAAAATGCATTTACAACTAAATGGTAATGCACTGCCATTCTGGTGAATTAAATAAACCCAATCGGATAATCTAGTTTGAATGCCAGCTTTTAATTGATTGGCATAAAGGCGATAAAAAAAACTGGAATCTGTGGGGTCAATGATTCTATTCCATTTAAGAACCTGCCCACCAAAATCTAGGGCAGAATAGCCCAAACATTTTAGAAAAGGAACTGTAACCCAAATATCTTCTTTGCTAGTGGGGTCAAAAAACCAAATACCATCAATGCTTTCGTTTCTGAAAAACTCTTGTACTTGCGGGTCATTGCAAAGCAAATCGTAAAAATTTTCCTGTAAGTAGTGGGTTTCAGCTACCATTTGGTCTTCTAATTGAGGGTGACTAAAGTTAAGCCATATGTATTGATTTTGTGGACTTTAAGGAATATTGCGGATTCTGTTTCATTGTGCTATAAATGAGACAATTTGAAGGGGGATTTGGGAGAGGTGGGGGACTGTTTTTTGCGGTGCAAAAAATGTGCATGGTTTTTGGGTGGGGAGGGTTGGGGACTGTTTTTTGCTTCGCAAAAAATGTGCAGGGTGGTGGGGAGAGGTTTTTTTACTCTTTTTTGCGGTGCAAAAAAATCGCAGGGTTTTTGGGTGGGGGAGAGTTGGGGACTGTTTTTTGCTTCGCAAAAAATGTGCTTTTTGATAGATTTGAAAAGAGGACATTAGGATTAGCTTCGCTGAGCCTTTCGGAGTGGCCTTACCCAAGGCCCCTTTTTTGCTGCGCAAAAAGGTTTTTTATTACTCACACTTACAAAAGCGAGCTTTTGACGTGTTCGCAATAAAAAACCCCGCACATAGTGCGGGGCCTTGTGACCGCGTTAGGATTCAAACCTAAAACCCCCTCATCCGTAGTGAGGTACTCTATTCAGTTGAGCTACGCAGCCATTTCCCTGTTAGGGGTTGCAAATATAAGGGCAAAATGATAATTCACAAAACCAAAATGTCTTTTCTTGAAATTAGTCAATGCCATAAAGACCTGCGGCAGTTTTTTCTACTAATTTTTTGGGCATTAACCAGACCAAAGCGGCTCCTAATTTATTAAGGAATCCAGTAATGAGTTCTGTTTTACCAGCATACATGGCATCAATAGCCAGTTTTGCAACATCCTCTGGACTCATGTTCAGTTTTTCACCGGCTTTTACGGCTTTAGGACCTAACTGCGCACGATTGGCAAAATCAGTATCGGTACCACCAGGGCAAACTGTAGTAACCGTAATACCGGTATCTTTTAGTTCAAATTGCAAACCCCTACTAAAATTTAAAACAAAAGATTTACTAGCAGCGTATAGACTTAAACCGGGAACGGCTTGATAGGCTGCTGAGCTAGCTATATTAAGTATATAAGCCCTTTGAAGTAGTTTAAGTTGAGGTAGAAATAGTGAAATGAGTTCTACAGGCACATTCATATTTACCTGCATCATATCTGTATGTTGCTTGGTACTGATACTGCTAAAAGCACCACCATTACCATAGCCTGCATTATTGATTAATGTATTAATCTGGTATCCATTGGCTTGGCACCAACCAAAAATGGTTTGAGCAGCACCTATACCCGCTAAGTCAATGGCCAAATAATCCACTTTTACCCCATATTCTTGTTGTAGCTGGTTGGCCAATATTTCTAAAAGACTAGCGGTTCTTGCAACTAATAATAGGTTTTGTTTCTTAGCTGCCAGTTGTTGGGCCATGCATTTTCCAATTCCTTTACTTGCCCCAGTAATCAATGTGTATTGCATATGACTATGTTAAATGAGAAAGGTCAACTTTTGGTTGACCTTTCAAAATGAATTATGTAAAATCAATGATGCACTTTAGAAGTGAACCTATGATAGAAAGGTGTTTTACTATTTTCATCTTTAGGCTTGTATTTACCGGTAACAATGGGTACATACATCACGCGCCTTCTGCTCTCTTCACCGTATTTAGGCGACTGTTTTACCCTATGCCATAAACGACCATCATGAACGGTTAAGTCTCCAGAATGAATATCAAATCCAACTTCATTTTTGTCATCATTGTTGTCAATAAAGTATTTTTTACCAAACAGCAATTTCAAAACATTTTGTTTGTGTGTGCCTGGTAATACACGCAATCCACCATTTTCAAAAGGACATTCGTCTAAATGTATACCCACATTGAGCATGGGCATAATTTTCTGACCTAGGAATAAATCTCTAGGACTATCAGTATGCCAACCCATTTGTGTAAAAGTACTGTTCTTGGTATTTAGGTAATTATTCACAACCAATCCGTCCTTTTCATTTTCTGCTACACGGCCCTCATAGGGTGCTAATAAAGCGGATAATTGAGACAATCTAGGATCGTTCAATAATTCATTTAATGCATCACTATATAGTGAGGTAAAACAAAATCTTTGAATGGTTTTATTGCCAGCTTCGTCCTTTCCAAATTTCAAGGGGATACCATTGACTTTCTCTCGACCCTCAGACAGCCAAAGTTGTTCTAAGCGGTTAATTTCAGAAAGAAAAGTTGCTACTTTCTCCTTGGAAATGAAATTTCGAAACATGATCACTCCATGTTGATCGAAAAAATCCAATTGTTCATGGGTTAGCGTTTCGCCCAATTGAAAGTTACTTTCCCATTTTTTCATTCCTACGCTATTATGAGTTTCTATGTAAAATTTGTGTTAATTGATTGTTACCCAAATATGAACTTGGCAAGAATCAAGGTTGCGAAAATAGGCATTTTTATAAAGCTAAATGTACTTTAATGGGATAAGCGGAGTATTTTGCAGTTCGGTATGTCAAGCTTTTATAGAATGATTATTCGGTTTTTAACCCTGTTTTGCTTGCTGAGTTTACTTGGTGGTCATAGTTTTGCCCAAAAAGATTCGGCTAAAAAGCTGCAATTACTAGTGTTTCCGGTTATCACTAGATCCATTGAAACAAGTTGGTCATTTGGGGCAGCAGGCACTTCTACCTTTAGAATGTCAAAGGCAGATACCATTTCAAGGACCTCCAATTTGCAAACCATTTTTTTGTATTCATTAAAAAAGCAATTGATAGCAGCCATTAATGGTGCTCAATATTTTAAAAATGAGCAATATGTTCTTAATGAACAGATCTCCTTTAGTTCATTTCCGGATAAATTTTGGGGATTGGGTAATAAAACCCCAAATCAAGCAGAAGAAGCTTATGATTTTAAGCAATTCTATACCTATTTGCATTTAATGCGCCAATTGGGAAATGGTATGTTTATTGGGGCATTGTATGAATACCAAAATCTCATTGAGAATAATTACAAAGCTACTGGCATTTTTGACCAAGAACAGGTAGTTGGAAGAAATGGCTATCATGTTTCAGGTTTGGGTTTGAGTTTTACCTATGATACTAGGAACAATGCCTTTGCCCCCACTAAAGGCAATTTTGCACAAATTTACTTCAACCATTTTTCACCAATCTTTGGTTCAGAACATAGATATACCAATATTGTTATAGACCTGCGTAAATACATGCCCATTCGTAAAAATGGCATATTGGCTTTACAAGCCTATAGTTTTAATAACACGGGTAATGATGTGCCTTTGAGAAGTTTGGCCACATTAGGTGGGATGAATAGTATGCGAGGATATTATGATGGTCGCTATCGCGATAAAAACCAATTGGTTTTTCAAGCAGAATTCAGACAACAATTGTATAAGCGATTTGGAATGGTTGCTTTTGGCAATTTTGGAGATGTTTCACATAACTTGTCTTATAAATTTGCTGACCTGAAATACACTTTTGGTGCGGGTTTACGATACGCCATCAATAAATCTGAAAAGCTGAATATTCGCTTGGATTATGGAATAGGACCTGGTAAAAATCAGGGTCTCTATTTTGAATTAGGAGAAGCATTTTAATATTTAGCAAATTTTTTGGCTATTAGGTATACCAAATAGGTAAGCGGTGGCGCTGCCAAAACATCCATGCTATAATGTACATGTTGTAAAAGCACCATTGTTCCAACTGCAAATGTGGCTAATAAGGCCAGTATTTTATCTGTCCTTTTTTGTAGGCATAAATACATCAAAAATTGCGTTGATGTATGGCCTGAAAAAAACAAATCCTTGGTAATAAATGCGTCTTTTCCTCCATAAAATAAATTAGAAATGGGGTCGCGCAATGGTATTAAATTGGCTGGAGCTTCTAGCGGCAGTAAATAGATACTACAAAAACGCATAAGGCTCAAAATAATGAAGCTCCATAAAAACAGTAACAACATTTTAGGCTGGTACAAAGCCCTGTAGAAAAACAAAGCAAACATTCCCCAAATAACAAGGAAACAGGGTATGGAAGTATCCATGCTAGGTAATTGATCTAATAACCAATCATTGGGCGTCCAGCCAACTCTTTGTTCTATATAGCTAAAGAAAAATGGGAAAGCTATCAAGACCAAAATCCATACCAATAAACCCCATTGGAACCTTTTACGGAATCCAGGATTCTGCCAGTTTTCACTCCAAACCGTTTGTAGCTTTTTTTCCTCCGGAAGATGCATTTGACAAAAATAAAAAATCGCCCCCAGTTCTTGGCGGCGATTTTGATTAGTGGTTGTTAAATGTTTAATAATGCCAGCGAACAAAAGCTTCCATAGCGGCATATTTAGTTAGACCCAATGCGGCGTACAGGTTGGCTGTATTGGCATTCCTGTCTTCTGCACGTTGCCAAAATTCTCTACTATCAGAACCTTGAAAAGGAACAGAGTCTTTTTGAGATTGATGTATAAAAATGCCAAAACGCTTTTTCATCACCTGATCAGGACTCATGGGGTTGGCCATTTCAATCTCTGAGATATCCCATTCTTGCCAAGCGCCTTTGTATAACCATACCCAGCAATCTTTCACCCAAGCATCTCCTGCAGCTTTTAATCTGCGCATACTTTCAAATACAATGTCTAAGCAAACTTTATGGGTACCATGGGGGTCTGCTAAATCACCAGCACAATAAATTTGATGTGGTTGAATTTTTCTAAGCAAAGCCATGGTATTTTCTACATCTTCTTCTCCCATGGGTTTTTTGTCAATGGTTCCAGTTTCATAGAATGGTAGGTTTTGGAAATGTGCCCTACTATCATCAGGAAGTCCTACATAACGGCAAGTGGCTTTTGCCTCACACCTTCTAATCAAACCCTTGATTTCTCTAATTTCTGAGGTATCAACCTGGTTCTTTTGTTTGCTAGCTATAAAATCTCTAGCACTAGACAGAATGCTTTGACTTTTTTGGTTGTCAATACCAAACATATCTTCAAAACCTACCGCAAAGTCAATAAATCTAGTGACAAATTCGTCCGTAACGGCAATATTACCACTGGTTTGATAGGCAACATGTACTTCATGCCCTTGGTCATGCAAGCGCATAAAAGTACCACCCATACTAATAATATCGTCATCAGGATGCGGAGAAAAAATCAAACACCTTTTAGGGTGTGGTGCACTTCTTTCTGGATGAGTAGGTATAATGGCCCCAGGTTTACCCCCAGGCCAACCAGTAATGCTATCGCGAAGCAAATAAAAGACCTGCAGATTAATTTCATAGGCATCGCCTTTCTCAACCAACAAATCTGATAATCCATTTTCATTATAGTCTACCGTATTCAAACTCAAAACAGGTTTACCCAGTTTTAAGGCCAAATTAATCACGGCCCTTTTAATCATCTTTGTTGTCCAGATACATTCACCAGTAAGCCATGGCGATTTAATTCTAGTTAATTCCGAAGAAGCCAATTCATCAATTACAAAACTGCAATCATTATGCTGTTGTAAAATGCTAGCGGGAATTTGCTCAGTAACATTGCCCTCAACTGATTTAGCTACAATATTGGCTTTGGAGCCCCAGGCCATCAACAAAATCCTTCTTGATTTTAAGATGGTAGAGATGCCCATAGTAACAGCTCTTCTGGGAACTTTTGAGATGTTTTGAAATTCATAGCTATTGGCCAGTCTGGTACTATTTTCCAAATTGACCATCCTGGTTTTTGAAAAAATACTTGATCCTGGTTCATTAAATCCAATATGTCCATTGCCCCCAATACCTAGAATTTGTAAGTCAATGCCACCAGCTTCTTCAATCTTGTTTTCATATTCCTGACAAAAATGTTTTACATCATCCTTGGAGCCTGTTCCTGCAGGAAGGTTAATGTTTTCTGGCAAAATATCTACATGGCTAAACAAGTGCCGATGCATAAAACTCCAATAACTCTGAA
>NCHJ01000201.1 GCA_002256765.1 Bacteroidetes bacterium 24-39-8 | reverse complement strand
AAAATTTAAACCTACTTTTGTTGTAAATAAAAGCAGAAACATGAGTTATGAAATCACCGGCAAATTGGTTGCCAAATTTGATATAGTTCAACGTACAGAGAATTTCAAAACCAGGGAATTTGTAATTGAAAAATCAGAAGATATCAATGGAAGAACCATTACCAATTACGTAAAGTTTCAATGTGTTCAAGATAAAACAGCTATGCCCGATCGCTTTAATTTAGGAGAAGAAGTAAAAGTGATGTTCAATATTAAAGGGACTAAGTGGATGAAAGATGGTCGTGAAAATTATATCACCAATTTAGACGCTTGGAGAATGGAAACAGTTAAACTCACCAGTGATGTAGATATGCCACCGTCTGCCAATTACAATGATATGCCTCCTCCAGGAGAAGTGGTAGACGACTTGCCTTTTTAAAATATCCAACTACTTTTTAGGATCAACACCTGACAGTATGCAAAAACAAATCAGTTTAAAATTAAAGCCCGAGGAAGCTGCACAAACCGAACTAGTGCATCAATTGATTGCACAGTCTGCTGGGGTTCCTATTTCGGCCATTACCGGATACAGAACACTCAAACAATCCATAGATGCCCGAAGTAGACAGCAAGTTTGGATCAACCTAACCCTACAAGCTTATATTAACGAGCCATATATAGCGCGTGAAAGAATTAGTATTCCATTAGAAAGCATTCCATCCAACGCAAAAAGCGTCATCATCATAGGCGCAGGGCCAGCTGGATTATTTGCAGCATTGGAATTGATTGAGTTAGGCATAAAACCCATTATACTAGAAAGAGGCAAAGATGTTAAAGCCAGAAGAAGAGATCTGGCTGTGCTAAATAAAGAAGGGATTATTAACCCCGATAGCAATTATTGTTTTGGCGAAGGAGGAGCAGGCACTTATAGTGATGGGAAACTGTATACGCGGAGCAGTAAAAGAGGCAGCATCGACAAAGTGTTGCAATTGTTTTATCAATTTGGTGCCGAAGAAAAAATTTTATTCCAATCGCATCCACATATTGGCACCAATAAACTACCGCAGATTATTTCTGCTATGCGTGAGCAAATTATTGCCGCTGGCGGAGAAGTTCATTTTGAAACCAAGGTTACTGATATAGTTACAAAACAGAATTCCATACATGAGCTCATCACCGAAAATGGAAATCGATTTAAAGCAGACGCTTATATATTGGCAACTGGGCACTCTGCAAGAGATATCTTTAGATTGTTGCAAGAAAAAAATATATTAATTGAAGCAAAGCCATTTGCATTAGGTGTAAGAATAGAACATCCACAAAGCATTATTGATGCAGCGCAATACCACTGTGATATTAGAGGATCATATTTACCGCCTGCTTCATATAGTTTAGTAGAACAAGTTAATCAACGAGGCGTATTTAGTTTTTGCATGTGCCCAGGGGGGATTATAGCCACCGCTTCAACAGATCCCGGCGAATTAGTCGTGAACGGCTGGAGCCCCAGCAAAAGGAACAATCCATTTGCCAATAGCGGAATGGTAGTGCAAGTTGCAGAAACAGATGCGCTGAAATATTTTAAAAAGCAATCGGCCAATCCTTTGTTGCTAATGGATTTTCAACAATCTGTAGAACAGAAAGCATTTAATGCCGGTGGTGGAAAATTCGTAGCACCAGCGCAAAGAATGATTGATTTCTGTAATAATAAAGTTTCTAGTGACTTACCTAGTTGCAGTTATTTGCCAGGACTCGCAAGTGCAAACTTAAAAGAGGTTTTACCCAATTTTATTCGAGAAAGTTTACAAGGTGCATTAAAAATGTTCGGTGCAAAAATGAAAGGTTATTATACCAATGAAGCTGTACTAGTAGCAACAGAAAGTAGAACATCCTCTCCTATTCGAATACCAAGAGATGCAGAAAGCTTAACCCATCCACAATTAACGAATTTATATCCATGTGGAGAGGGGGCTGGCTATGCTGGAGGAATTGTAAGCGCTGCAATGGATGGCCAACGACTAGCTAGGCAAATTGCCTTAGTATGGGCTTAAAATACTCCCTTACTTTTTTCTTGCCTCCAATAAATTTTCTTTAATCAAAGAGTTCAATTGATAAGCTGCTTGTTCAGTAGCATATTGTTCTTTCTTTTCATCCGACCAATTGGTAATGCTACTTAAATTAGGTTTACCTGCATCAACCCAAGCAGTATACCAAAAATCGGCAATCATATCAGCGGAATGCAAGAGTTGTTGATTGATGGTGGGTTTCAATTTTTCTGAATAGGCTTTTGCAAATGCAGTAGTATAAGACCTAGATTGTTTACCATTGCGTAGTTGATAGCGATACTTGGTAGAATCGGTGAATGATAAAGTGGTTTCAACTTCTTTGGCCAACATGCCAGGCACTAATTCATGGGCCCGCTTAATAGCACGAAAAACATCTTTGATAGGATTTCGTAAATAACGAACTTTTTGACCACTGTATAAATTGTATTGCTCTATTTCCAATTCAGGAATCATTGATTCCCATAAACTATGCAAGCCTTGTTGATTGGTTAATTGACCATCGTAATTGATAGTGGTATGTAAAGGAACATTGGCATCTCCAATATAATGACCAAGGTCTGCTGCATAAAACAAAATAGAATCTTTGTTTTGCATTTTAAATGCATTCGTCAATTGGTTTTTCAGTACAATAATTTGGTAGGGAACATATCCATACTTAGTTAAGGTATCAAGACTGTATCGAGCAACTGCTTTATTAAAATCTTGTGGCAAATCATAAGCGGGCTTTTCATTGAATGGTTCTAGATCAATAAAATGCTTGGGTGCTTCTGTAGTATCGGCATTTCGTCTTGTGTCTGCTCTAGGCGCATCGTACACCAACTTGCCCATATTGCTGTGAAAAAAACCAGCCATTTCAGCAGGAAGTTGATAAACGGCTAACTGGTGTATGGTTCTATGTACCAAAAAACCCCAACTACTTAATCCAACAAGAATAATTCCCAATAAAAGACCTCTCCCCCCCCTTAATAAACCCTTCATTTCACTTACTTTAAATATTTTATGCAAAATTACTCAAAAACAAGGCCTTTCCTGTAATATTTTGTTGAAAGGCAACACTAATCATTACATTTAGTTCATATATAAATAAGCATATGAGTGCA
>NCHJ01000027.1 GCA_002256765.1 Bacteroidetes bacterium 24-39-8 | reverse complement strand
TGGATCATTTAATGGAACAGCAACCAGATTTGATGCTCAATCTAAGCGCTTCTCCTTTTGACTATACCCATGACGAGGATAGAAAATCGGTGATCAAAGCCAATGTGCTCAAATACAAGATTCCCATGTTCTATTGCAATGCTGTAGGCTCACAAACAGAAATTGTATTTGACGGGTCTTCAATGATTTTTGATAAGGATGCTAATTTATGCAAGGCATTTCCTTTGTTTGAAGAAGCGCTAGACGCAGTGGTTTTGCAGGAAGATGGGTCCCTTGATGCAGCCATTATTGAGCCAGCTAGCAGGGTACCGGATAAAGAATTAAATCCTGCTACACTGGAACCTGAATTAAATATTGCACAGGTTTATGATGCCCTGATTTTAGGCATTCGGGATTATTTTCAAAAAATGGGATTTACCAAAGCCATTCTAGGATCATCTGGTGGTATTGATTCCGCAGTAACCCTTGCAGTTGCTTGTGAAGCATTAGGCAAAGAAAATGTGAGAGCTATTCTCATGCCATCGCCTTATTCTACAGAACATAGTGTAGACGATGCGGTAACATTAAGTAAGAACTTAGACAACCCTTATGATATTATCAGAATCAATGATGTCTATGAAAGCTTTTTGCATACCCTAAAACCTTTATTTCAAGACCTACCTTTTTCACTAGCCGAAGAGAATATTCAAAGCCGTAGCCGAGGTAATTTACTCATGGCCATTTCTAATAAGTTTGGCTATATTTTACTCAATACTTCCAACAAAAGTGAGCTCTCTACGGGTTATGGTACCCTATACGGCGATATGGCTGGAGGTCTTGGCGTGTTAGGTGATTGTTACAAATTGCAGGTATATGGTCTTGCGCGATACATTAATCGCAACAAAGAAATCATCCCTATCAATATCATTGACAAAGCCCCTAGTGCGGAATTGAGGCCCAACCAAAAAGACAGTGATTCCCTACCTGACTATGCAGTACTGGATCAAATCCTGTATCAATACATTGAGAAACGTCAAGGTCCTGCAGAAATAAAAGCACTAGGTTTTGACGCAGCATTGGTAGACCGCACTTTGAAAATGGTCAACACCAATGAATACAAGCGTAATCAGTTCTGCCCCATCATCCGAGTATCGCCAAAGGCTTTTGGAGTGGGAAGAAGGGTTCCCATTGTAGGAAAGTATCTTTCCTAGATGATTACTCATGCATGACCATCAACGGCAAGTGACTATGAAAAGCTAATTTTTTGGTATGACTTTTCTTGAACAGACTTTCAAAGAATCCATGCTTTTTAGGCATGGTGATAATTAAGTCTATTTGATTATTGTCTGCAAAATGATTGATGCCATCAGTGAATGAATCATTGTTCACAAAATGGTATTCAGGTTGATAGGTTTTTAACAAACCATCCAATACCATGTTTTCAAAAGAAAGGTCAATGGCTTTTTCGTTTGGTGTGTTCACATGCAACACATGAAGCTTGGCCAAACTACTATCCAATAAGGCTTTCAAGGGCTGAATGGGTGTAGTGGCTAGTACTTGTTTAAAATCGCAGGCTAATAATACCTTATTGATTTTCTTGAAACTAGCATCTGGCGGAACAATCACCACTGGAATCTGAGAGTGCAAAGAAACACTTACCGCATTACTACCTATTAGTGTTTCTGTTACAGCTCCACCACCTGTAATGCCCATAACAATCAAGCCAGCTTGAACAGCTTTACTCAAATCATTGATGCCTCCAGTTAGTACATTGTATTCGCTAAAAGTATCTATAGGAAAATCTCCATCTGGCTTTTGCTGTAATTTGGCTTTAAAATCGGCCAAGCCCTCTTCACTGCTTTTTTTCATGAGATCCATGTCTAAGAGCTGCACGGTTGGAACCATGGGATCTACACTTACAGGCGCCTGATAGGCATTATATAGCACAATTCTATCCATACCCAATTGCTTGGCCAAAGGCAATGCATATGCCGCTGCATTCATGGCGGTTTCAGAAAAATCGGTGGGCACTAATATGGTTTTCATGGCGCTGATTTTAGGAATGAAGGCTAAATTTTGACAGTATGAAGCTACACTGATAATCCCATGAAAACTATGACTTTCATCAGTAATAAAAGCGTATAAAAAAGAAATCCCCTTACCATTGGCAAGGGGATTATTCCTGTATATTTTCTAGACTAATCTATGTTTTCAATAATGCCGGCAATGCCTTGTCCGCCCCCTACGCAGGCTGAAACCATACCGTATTTTTTATTCAGTCTTTTTAAGTCATTGAGTATCTGTACTGTAAGTTTGCAACCGGTACAACCCAAGGGGTGCCCCAGTGCAATGGCACCACCATTAATATTTACAATTTCTTGGTTGAGCCCTAGCTCACGAATCACGGCCAAAGATTGAGAAGCAAAAGCTTCATTGAGTTCAATCAAGTTAATATCACTCAAATTCATATTCGCTTGTTTGAGCACTTTTGGAATGGCAGCTATTGGCCCAATTCCCATAATTCTAGGATGTACTCCAGCAGAGGCAACATTCACCAATCTTCCAATTGGTTTTAAACCCAATTCTACAATCATGCGCTCACTCATCACTACTACAAAAGCTGCACCATCACTGGTTTGTGAAGAGTTACCAGCGGTAACAGAACCCCCAACTGCAAATGCAGGTTTTAGTTTGGCCAGCACGGTTGCATTGGTATCTGCCCTAACGCCATCATCGGTATCCACCACATAAGAACGAGTGGCTTTTTTACCCTTCTCATTTACATAAGTTTCTTCTACTGTAATGGGAATAATGCCAGATTTAAAATAACCTGATTGAATGGCATTAGCTGCTTTTTGGTGAGAACCCACAGCAAACAGATCCTGGTCTTCTCTGTTAATATTGAATTCTTTTGCAACAGCTTCTGCAGTAAGTCCCATGCTCAAATAATAATCGGGTTCGTCTTTGGCAATGGAATAGGATGGTACTGTTTTCCAGCCCGCTGTTGGTACCAAACTCATGCTTTCTGTACCTCCAGCAATAATGCATTCTGCCATACCAGATCTAATTTTGGCAGTTGCCAATGCAATACTCTCTAAACCACTAGCACAGTAACGGTTAATGGTAAATCCAGCAACATCAATACCCAAAGCCTTGGCCGATATGATTCTTCCAAATTGTAAACCTTGTTCGGCTTCTGGTACAGCATTTCCTACAATTACATCATCCACTCTTTTGGGATCCAATTGGGGCATAGTTGCAACCAATCCTTTAATCACTTCTACGGCAAGGTCATCCGGTCTAAAAAAACGGAGACCGCCTTTTTTACTTTTGGTCACTGCGGTTCTAAATCCGGCAACGATATAGGCTTCCTGCATGGCATTTCATTTAATCCCTTCAAATGTAGGGGAAAATTCCTAACAGTTGTTTATGCAACTATTATTTTTTAGGTCAAGTTGCTGGGCTGAATCAGCTTTGAAATGGGCTAAGTATCTTTGACCCATGATTTATCCCTTTGTCCGCAATCAACTCTTTCGTTTTGACCCAGAGGCAGTACACCATTTTTCCATGAATGCCCTTAAAACGGCTTGTGCCCTAGCCCCTAGTCGTTGGATTTTGGAACAACAATACCAATTTGAGCATCCCAATTTAAAAAAAGACTTATTTGGCCTTTCTTTTAAGAATCCTGTGGGGCTTGGTGCTGGATTTGACAAGAACGCCTTGTATTTGAAGGAGCTAGAAGTATTGGGATTTGGTTTTGTTGAGATTGGTACGGTAACCCCAGTTGGGCAGCCGGGTAATGAACAACCCCGTTTGTTCCGATTACCAAAGGACAAAGCGCTGATTAACCGCATGGGATTTAACAATGAAGGGGTTCAAGCCGTAAAAGCCAGATTGGCAAAATGGAATCAAGTAGCCAAACAAGAAAATAAGTTAATCATTGGCGGTAATATTGGTAAGAACAAAGTCACAGAAAATGAGAATGCCTGGAAAGACTATGAAATCTGTTTTAGGGAATTATTTGATGAGGTGGACTATTTTGTAGTAAACGTGAGTTCCCCCAATACACCAGGTTTAAGGGCTTTGCAAGAGAAAGATTCCTTGACCAAGATTCTAGCCAATTTGCAGCAGATCAACCAAGGAAAAAGCAAACCCAAACCATTGTTACTCAAGATTGCTCCAGACCTAACTAAGGAGCAGTTAGACGATATTGTATCCCTTTCTTTTGATACTAAATTAGATGGATTGGTAGCTACCAATACTACTATTAGCAGGGAAGGACTAAGCACGCCTAGCCAAGAAGTAGCAGCCATTGGTGCTGGTGGCTTGAGTGGCAAACCCGTTACCCAAAGAGCCACAGAAGTGGTAGATTATCTTGCCAAACATACACAAGGAAAAATTCCCATCATTGCCAGTGGGGGTATTTTTACAGCAGCTGATGCTAAAGAAAAATTAGCCGCTGGAGCAAGTTTGGTACAGGTTTGGACAGGTTTTATTTATGAGGGACCAAGAATTGTCAGAAATATTTGCGAGGGATTGATAGTCTAATTAGAATTGGAATCTAAAGCTGCCAAATACGCCAAATTTGTCTCTTAATTCTCCATGAACAGGTTGTGGAGCGGCAACGCGCCAAACAAAATCTACCCTAAAGAATTTGAAAATATTGTCTACACCCGTTCCCAATTCAATATAGGGTTTGCCGTCTAATGAACGATAGGGATAATTACCTACATAGTTCAATTGCTTGTTCATATCGGTTAGGGTTCCCACAATGCCTTTGGCAGACCAAAACTGTCTGAATTTTAATTTTCGGGTTAATGGGATAAACTTAAAAATGCCTGGCCCAAAATTATGCTCCACATTAATACCCGCATATTGATCCGCCAAATATTCAAAGCGATGCATTAGGTTAAAAGCATATTTGTTGTAATAAAACATTTCATTACCTGGCAACATGTCTAGCATTTGATATGGCAGGGTACCAATTACTTTTCCCGCAAACACATTGTAGTAAAGGGTTCCAATCGGCGGCACTTTTGCAAAATGTGAAACGGTTAAGTCCATTTTGTGGTAATCATAATTGCTATTGAATACCTTGGTAAAACCTTTGGTGTATTTAAAATCAATCACGGGATACAAACTACCCAAACTAACACGCAAGAAATTATCTTCAATATTTCTTTCTAAATAGGCATAGCGCAAACGCAAAGTAGTCTCAAAAGTATTGAAGGGATTGGGGCCTTTTGAAGGAAAATATTCCTTACCTGGCAGGTTTTGTAGCGCTGTGTATTGTTTACTAGAGGCAGACAATCCATAGCCTAGTCCAAGTGGAGTTTCTTTGTAAAACTCAATTTTCTTTTCTTCTAATTGTTGAAACTTAAAGGGAATATTGGGTCTTCTAAACAGGGTTCCAAAAATATTATCCGTACCCATTTGATCATATGAAACCTGGCCATTGTCTAAGTCATTTCTATAATAGAATTTTAGGTAGGTCCAGTTTTCTCTATCAAATAACCACTTGGCTTCTCCCCCTCCCTTGAACATGCCGTCCTTGGTACCATAGGCTCCATAGCCTGTTAGGTATAATTTTTTATGAAATCCTCGGTTGGTAGAAAGGTCAAATCTAAAACGGGTGCCCTCCCAATTATTCCCGCTGATCCAATAATACCAAGGCCCCAAACGAATATTTCCTAGATCACGTGTACCCTTGACAATGGTCTGGGCTAACTCCCGGTAAAAGATATATGTGCTGTTCTTGGTAAGGGTATCCAAAACCTTGTACACGGTTTTTTCATTCTTATCTAAGGGTTCGTGTCTGCGCTGATTCCAAAAACTATCGGTTTGATTTTCCGTATTGGGAAGCAGGTCAACTTGCTGTACTTTCTTGGTCTTACTTAAATCGTCCAAGGCATTGGCATCATTTAAAACCACGTGCTCATAAGTAGTAGTCTTACGTCCTTTGATACCTAGCTTTCCTTTGCCCAGCGGGGCAATGTCTACTACAAAACGGTCTTTATACAAAAACCAAGTAGTATCATTGACCAAATGGTATTCTTGTATCAGAGAAAGACCTTCAATAAAATTGATACTAGCATCTGGAGAAGGTCGCATGGTTACTTTCTGTATGGCAAAACTGGTATCGTTTACCCAACAGTCTCCCTCAAAAGTGCTTTCTCCTTTTCGCTTGGCTGTAAAACGCAAGTGCACCAATCGCTTGCCACTCAGATAAGCCGTATCTGCTAATTTGAAATTGTAATAATTATCTCCATTGGTATGAAATGGGCTGATAAAATCTCGGGTAAATACAGGAATATAATTACTATATACATTCACGTTTTGATACATACCCCCCAATTCCTTAATCAGGCTCTCATTCTCCAAACCATTGGTGCGCGTGGCTTTGATGACCTCGTGAATTTTCTCTGGGTCTTTTCTATAGTAATAATCAGATAGGGTTTCTGTTAGGTAAACTGGCAAATAGGGTTTACTACTCTCAGCAGAGTCTACATAACTTAACACAAATCCAAGGGGCTTGAGTAGGATATTGTTTTTCAATTTATCCTGACGCACATTGTTAAGATCCATTTCTAATTTATTATAGATCTCATAAGAATAGCTCTCCCATTTGGTACGGTTATTCTTGTCTTTATTGGCCATGATTTTGCGCCAAAACCATAGTGATCTATTATACTTGCTTTTTACAACAGCCTCTCCAGTTGGGGGCAATACTTCTATATGCAATTCAACAAAACCACTGTCTTTAAATGCCTTTACGGGAATTACCAATTTTTTATAACCCACGCTCATAACCGTAACAGAATCATTAATTAATACCCCCTGTTGGTCTACAGAGAATTTTCCAGCAGAATCTGTTAGAACACCTTTTTTAGATAATTTAAATTCAACAGAAGCAAAGGGAATGGGTTCATCACTTTGCCTGTCTTTAACCACACCCGACAATCGCTTACCCTGAGCCATCGTAAAATGGGACAAGAGCAATAATAGACACGCAAACAAAACAGGTTTCCCTTGATAAAACATTCGGCAAAAATAACGGTTAAGCTATGGCAAGCACCCGTTTTAACGTTTGGTTAGAAATCAAATCCAAGTGAAAAATACCAAATTGGTTTTCCTACAAAGATTCCCTTCATGGGCCATGCGGTATCTAGTTTCATAAAATAACCTAATAAGGTACTTCTTACACCAAATCCATATCCACCGGCAAAAGGTCCTAACCCACCAGCATCAATTCTAACAGCCACATTGCCCGTTGGAACCCCACTAGGGTCAAGGTTTTGAATATATTGTCCAGGACGGGTAATGCCATTGTATTGTCCATTCCAAGCAGAACCCAAGTCAATAAACTGGGTTAGTTGAAAATTCCGAATAAAGGCATTATTGATAGGTCTATTAATCAAAGTAGAGAAAATAGGCAAACGGAATTCAGAGTTCAAGACAAAAGCATTGTTACCATTGGCAATATTCTGATTGTAACCACGCATATTTACCGCCAATGATTGGAAGGCATAACCCTGATCAGGTGCTGGCGGATTGTTGTTGAATTTAGGTCCAATCCATCCATCAACTCCCCCTAGGTAATAAATAAGTTTTTGGTTACCCCAACTGAAATCGGCGGCAGCCCTACCGGCCCAAATAAAGTTGCGATAGATTTTCACATACTTGCGCGCGTCAAATCCAAAATTGAAAGTCATTTTGTTATTGCCATAAGATGTTTTGTGCATGGGCATATTTACATCCATGTAAATTTTGAAACGCAATCCATTCCAAATATTCTGAGTTGGGTTAATGGTATTATCGTGTACGTATTCAAAACGAGTCAACAAAAATTTAGACACCGTATCCGCATATTTTAAAGCTGCTGGATCAGGCAAACCCGCATTGTTGTCATAACTACGCAATACCCCTCTATCATGTCTATAGGCAACAGTAGCACGCAAACTTTTTACCTCATTTAAAGGATAAGACAAGTTGGCCTGATAAAGGTTGGTGAACAATTCATTATTATAACTGGTGTTAAAAAAATTGGTCACATTACTTCTATAATAGGTAAGTCCCCAATCAAGCCTACGGCGATAGTTTTGGAAACTAAAGAACACGTCTTTGTCTTTAAGATTGGTACCAAAACGCAATCCTCCAACAAACTTAATGTCTTCCATTATGTCTGATGTTCCTACTCGGAAAGTGAAATTCAAATCATTACCATTGTTCAGTTGAATAGGACCAGAACCACCTGCATAAGGTTGGTATCGGTTAATCAATACATTATTAGTAAATCCAGCCAAGATGTAATCACTACTGAATTTCATACGGTAATCAAAAAGCTTGGCCTTGCTTAAAATAGAAGCCCTGGCATTGTTTTCCATAAGTGAGCGAATAGCCGCAGAAGTATCAGGTTGCTCGTCTGCAAATTCATTTTGGAATACATTAGCTGCCTTTCTAGCACTGTCTTTAAGCACAGGTTTATTATTGTAGAATATAGCTTTACCCTCAGCTGCCCGCTGTTCATCCATGGTTTTCTTCATGAACTCTGTAGGTCTAGCATTGGTATTTCTTCTTACTAGTGCAATAGAGTCAACTTTTAACTTGTACAAGAATTTATAATCGCCTTCTTGACGCACTTCACTCACTTGACCATTATTTCCCGCAATCCTTGTTTCTTTTAAAGAGCTCTGATAATTAGTAATAGGAAAGGTATAAGTACTGTCTTTGAACACTTGAAAATAGCTCACGCTATCGGGTTCATTCTTACGCCATGCTACCAAGGTAGAGTCAAACTCTTTGTTGCTAGGATTGTGCAATACCTCGTCTCCAATATAATAGAGTGTGTCTAAACCATTTCTAGATGTTCCAAAGAAACCGGCCCATCTATTGGCAATTCCGTTTTGATCGGAAACAAATGTAAAGTGATTGGTATTGTATTGCATGGGGTAGCGCGCATTCCCAAATTTCTGATTGGTCATTTGTGCTACTTGTTTGCCAGGACCACCAGCAGACATATCTGTCAAGAAAATATTGAACCTATAACGGCTAGGTAAAACCGTATCGCCACTAGGCGCAGAACCACTGGGTCTATTGGAAGAAAACACAATCCCTACCCTGTTGGGAAATGCCACAAAACTAGGATCCAAGTCATCATAAATATCATTGGTAACCTGGGTTAACTTGTTCTCTTCAATATTATAGGTAAAGATATCTGAATGCCCATTTTTCACGGCACTCATGACCAATTGATTGGCGTTGAGCATAAAGCTAGCATCCAATACCTGGTCAAATCCTTCAATGGTTTGTTTATAGCGTTTGTACTTGGCAATTACGTCATAGACAAACATCTTGGTCTTTCCATCTTCCCAATACATGACTAATAAACGGGTTCCTTTTACGTCCCAAGCCAATATGGGGTAATTAGGATTGATATCGCCCTGATTGGTGCGCACGCCCAATTTCAGCAAGGTTTTTTGTTGGTAGAAATTCTCAAAATATTTAACACTATAAATCCCTTTCTTAAATTCTACAACGGCATAGTTATTACTTCTGGGAGTGGGGTTGGCTTGAAAGCGGAAATAATCATTCTTGCTAATATCTTCAGAAATACTCAAGGAACCTTTCACCGCATTTCTTCTAGCGCGGATGTCCTTGGCATATCTATCCTGTTCGGCCTGCATAAATTCAGACAACACGTCTTTGAATTTGATTTTACAAATTCTGAGTGCAGCACTATTTAGATTTTTGTAAATCCTAGCCAGGTAGAGCATATAGGTAATGTTCTCCTTGCGATACTTGTTGCCAAAATAATACCAGAAAGCATGACCTGCTAACAATGGTTTTTCAAAAGCAAATTGATAGAAAGAATTGTATCGTCCGCTCAGAATTGCACTTTTGAGTTCATCGTCCAATTCCGTACTCCAGGGTTCTGCGGCATAAGCCACATAGCCATCCACCAACCATTTGGGTAGGTCTAGCAATGCTTGATTGCTGGCAAATTCACCAATATCGTCTCCAAAAAGTAGGTTATCAGTTAAAACTTTGGCAATGCCCTCGCGAACGCTTCTTTTCAGGTGGTTGTGGTTACCATCAAAATAAACAATGATTTTATTGTTCACCAATTTGGTAGATCCGCCGGCATTCTGCCAGTCCATTCCCAATCCAACGTTACTGCTCTTATAATCGTTATAATTATTATATACCAAAATATTGGCCCTACGTTGTAAGCTGTATTCTGTAAAATTTTCCAGAGAAAGTAATTCTTCCTCTGCAACCTGGGCTACAAATTTGCCTAGTTCTACCCCATTTTGGGTAGTGTAGGTATTGAAATTGGGAGACTGATAGAACTTCCAAACAAATTTCTTGTGCTGCACCCTATTTTTCCCAAACATCACAGTATTCACCTGTGCCTGAGAAAGGAGGGGAAAAAGAAAGCATAGGAAAAAGACCCATTTATTCATGCGATTGCGTTGCATATCCGAACTTTAGTATTTTAAAATTAGTCATTTACCATTAAAAGCGGTCTAAAATTACCCTTATGCTCCATGTTAAAGTTTTCACATTCAGTCCTATCCAAGAAAACACCTATGTACTCTATAATGATGCGGGTAAAGCCCTGATAATAGACCCGGGATGTTATTTTAGTGCTGAGCAAGAAACGTTAAAAAACTTTTTAAAAGATACGGGTCTAACACCGGTTCAGTTGCTCAATACCCATTGCCATTTAGACCATGTTTTTGGGAATGATTGGGTACATAAAACCTATGGGCTAGAACTATACATTCATCCAAATGAAGAAAAAGTACTGGCTTTTGCCCCAAAATCGGGCGAAACCTGGGGCATGCCCTTTACCAATTATAGTGGCCCCTTGCATTTTTTACATCCAGGGGACAAGGTTTTTCTGGATGAAGACGAGCTAAGCATCATACTTGCTCCTGGACATTCTCCCGGAAGTATCTGTTTTTATTGTGAGCAACAGGGCTTTCTAATTGGGGGTGATGTCTTGTTCTATCAAAGCATTGGCCGTACGGACCTGCCCATGGGTAGCCACGAAACCTTGTTACATAGTATTCGAGAACAATTATTTACCCTCCCAGATGCAACCATTGTGCATCCAGGCCATGGCCGACCAACACGAATAGGACACGAAAAGGAATTCAACCCCTTTCTGACCTAATTTTTGGATTTCAATTAGAAAAATGGGTTTTCTAGCAAATAAACCGAACTTTAAGAAAATTGATAGTATGTCTACTTATGCAGATTTGGCCGTTGGCCGATATTATTTGATTACGGAAAACGAAGGCGAGGAACTCATCTTAGTACAACCCATGATGGAAACCAGTTTGGCTATTTTCTCTATTCTGCACGATGCAGGTGAAGAAATTACTTACTGGCGTAAGAAAACCGACAGCATTGCTGAGATCTTAGAAGAATTATCAGATGAGGAAGCTTTGGCTTATGAACTGATGTTTGATGAAGATGAAGCTGACGAGGATTGGGAAGATGACTAGGTTATTTTGAAACCTTTTCTGGATGATTAAACGCAGTGATGAAAATGGCACCCAGGTTTTTATGCGGTGGTACATAGTCATCAAAGGTCTCTTTGTATTTAGGACCCAATTGTTTGGCCATATTGTTCCAAAGACTAGGCCAGTTAAGGTTTTGCCCAGCCCTAAGGGTTTCACTGATCTCATTGATGAGTCCCTTATTAATCACACCCGTTCCTACTTGTTTGGTAGAAATTATTTGGGCGGTAGGGCAAATTTGCAACACATCATTTAGGTTTTGATAACCTCCACAACCACCTAAAATCACCAACTTGGCAGAGGGGGCTAATTGCTCAATAGTTGAGCGCAAGTGATAACTATGTCCACGGTGAATCACAATGGAAGGTTCTAATCCTTTGTCTGCTAAATAATTGCTCAAACTAGCTTGGGCTTTGGCGTCTAGGTCTAATTGCTCATTTAGGGGTTTGTTAGCATAAATGGTTATCGGCACACCTGTTTTGGCAACTATTTCAACCCATTCCGGTTTTTGAATCACCCACCATTTGCCATTATTAAACCCAGCTAAAAAAGCCAAAAACACATTCATACCGTCTTTGTCTCCATAAAAAAATTGTTGAATGACTATTCTTCCCGCACTGTCTTGCAATAAGCGATTGGCCATTTCATATACAGGATCAATACCCAACTCCTTAGAGAGGTCTACCTGACAACTACTATCTAATGATTGAAACAATAAGTCTAGCATTTTGTAAATGCGAACACCTTTTTTGTTTTGAGCATTCCAGTTTTTCAATCGATTCATTTGAACCCTATCCAGTATTAACTGACGCAATTGTGGCTGGTAAATACTAGAATAAGAATCGGCCACATCTACCGCATCTTCTAAACTTGCGCTTAGCTCCAAACCGTCTACAAAACTTTCCATTCTTTTTTTGGCCGATGCCGAATCCATTCTTCGCAGAAAATCATCCAGTGTATTATATGCTGCAGAAACCCTGATAAATTTTTTGAAAAAATCATTGTTAACCATGGAGAGTAAAGTATCTGCATTGGGCTCCAACATTTTTTGAAATATTCTTGGATAGACACCACTCACAAAACTTGAGGTATAGAGTTCTGACTCTCCCATCACAGCCAGGTAATAGAGTTCTGCTGCTGTTAATTTATCAAGTACTTTAAACCTAATTTTTAAATCTTTCAGTTCGTGCAAAGCATTGATTTCATTGATGTATAGCTCAACAGCCTTGGAACGCAATTTGGCTGTTAATACTTTTTCCAACAGAGGTGTATCCCCTTTTTGCATTCTTCCCGCATATTCAATCCTGGTATCTACCAATAGTTTATAATACCTAGAGGCAGAATCATCAACCAGCATGGGTGTTATATCTTCCATGCTGAATTTGCCATGGTACAATTGGTCTAAAAAAGGAAAATACATTCTACCTGTTTTGGTCAAAGACAATTGACCAATAATTTTTACCAAAACATGGTTTACGGACTGGATTTTTCTACCCAAGGCATTGGGTGCTGCTGCAAAATTATAGAGCTTTTCAGGGTCCTGAAAAGCTGCTTGAACAATAAGCGTATCAGCAAAAATATTCTGTGGCTGCTTTGATAAAGTATTTAGAATTTGGTCGGGATAGATTTGACAATATTTCCAAACAAGCAAGTCTTTTGCGGCTGGAATGCCTTGATTGGTTTTCAAGCAAAAATTATCAATGAGTATATTTCCAATGACTAAATCATTGTTTTCAAAAACAGGATAGATGGACTGATCTGCCAATGCCAGTTTCATAGCTTGTTGATAGGCTTTGATCAAGGGCTCCAATTGATTTAATCTTATTTGGCCAGACTGTTGATATTGTAAGAACCCGGTGAGTACCTCATTCACACTTCGCAACCAACGATACTTGGCATTATCTTCTAGTTGTTGATTCCTTTCAATTTGGGCCCTTATTCCCGTAATGGTTTCGTCTACCCAAACCATGGTTTTCTGGTAACCACTGTCCCTAACGGCCGGCAATTGGTTTATTTTTTGAATAGAACCAATAATGTATTCATGATGCAATTGGCGCATAGCAGGAATCAAAGGCATGGCCAATTCATCCTGTGCTGGAAGCAGGATGGGTATGAGAAACAATACTAAAATTGCCTTGAAGGGTTTCATTATCCTTTCAAAAATACTACCAAACCCGGCAAAAAGGTCAAAAAGAGCATTTTACAGTTAACAATAACATAATAACCATAAATGCGCAGATTGCCAATCATTAAAATTAAATTTGTGTAAACATAGCGTTAACATGGAAGGTAGACCAATGCGTATTTTGATTGCTGATGATGAACCAGATATTTTAGAAATCATCAGTTATAATTTGGGAAAAGAGGGCTACGAAATCCATACTGCTAAAGACGGAAATGAAGCCATAGAACTAGCCAAACAAATTAATCCAGATTTGATTATTCTAGACGTAATGATGCCTAGAAAAACCGGGATGGAAGTTTGTCAAATCTTGCGTACCCAACCCATGTTTCAAAAAACCTTGATTATTTTCTTGACGGCACTAAGCGATGAAGCTTCTCAAATTAAAGGATTGGAATTTGGCGCGGATGACTACGTTAATAAACCCATCAGCCCCAAGGTTTTAACCAGTAGGGTAAATGCGCTTTTCAGAAGGCTACAAACCAAAGTGAGCGAAGACAGTTCATTGGTATTGGGTAATATAACCATTGACCCAGTCAAATTCATGGTAACCATAGATGGCGCCGATGTGGTGCTTGCTAAAAAAGAATTTGAACTCCTATATTTATTAGCTGCTAAGCCAGGTAGGGTTTTCCTTAGAAATGAAATATTGTCTCAGGTTTGGGGTAATGACGTGATTGTTGGTGACCGAACTATTGACGTTCATATTCGTAAAATTCGCCAAAAAATGGGGGTAGACTGTATTACCACGGTAAAGGGAGTTGGGTATAAGTTTGACGTCTAGTTAAATCAGGAACTCTTAAGAATCCAGTAACTTTCCAGTAGAATTCCAAACTTTGAATCCAAAAAATCTTAGCCCAAAGCAATTATCCGCCTTAACGGCACTTGCATTAGCATTGCCAATGGCCCTAGGGTATTGGTTTTTCACCAATAACTGGATAATTTTTTTAACGGCATTGGTTATTTGTTTCTTGGGTACCTATCTATTGTTCCAATTTGTTTTAGAATGGTTTATCTATAGAAAGATAAAGCTGATTTACAAATTCATCTACCAAACCAAGGCAAACAAAAGGGAAGAGACCTACTATAAATACATACTTCCCCAAAAAAGTATTGACGAAGTAAGGGAAGACGTAGAAAAATGGGCAGAGCAACGTAGTGCAGAAATTGAATTATTAAAAACCAATGAAGCTTACCGCAAAGAGTTCTTACAAAACCTATCACACGAATTCAAAACCCCCATATTTGCTATTCAAGGTTACGTAGACAGCTTATTAGGAGGGGCCATGGAAAATCCCGAATTGAGTAAACGATTCTTGGAAAATGCAGCCAAAAATGTAGATCGGATGGTTAATTTGGCGGAAGACCTTGACGAAATTACCCGATTAGAAAGTGGAGAACAACCGCTTACAAAGGTTCAATTTGTGATCCAGGATCTGATTAAGGAGATCTATGATACTTTATCCATTAAAACTGCAGCTAAAAACATTAAAACCAGTATTAAAAAAGGGTGTGAAGCACCTGTTGTGGTTTTTGCAGACAAAGAAAAAATTAGGCAGGTAATCAATAATTTGTTGGAAAATGCCACTAAATATGGCAAACTTGAAGGAACCATTGTTGCCAGTATTTATAAAACAGACGGCAGACATGTGCTCATTGAATTTAGTGACGATGGAATTGGCATTGGAGAAGAGCACTTACCTAGGATTTTTGAGCGCTTTTACAGAACAGATAGGGGAAGAAGCAGGGATGTAGGCGGCACGGGCTTGGGATTAGCAATTTGCAAACATATTGTGGAAGCGCATGGAGAAACCATGCACGTGAGGAGTAAATTGGATGTGGGAACCACTATTGGATTTACATTAGAGGCTAAGAAAGACTAATTTTAGAGGGAAATAGGTAATTATGAATTGAAATATTATCTAATATTATCAAAATGTTAATTAAACCATAACCAAGTACCGCAATACGCTTAACAGTAGTTTTGCACAAATTCAAATAATATGGGTATCAACTCTATCGGAAAGTTCTTCATGCCAAAAAACAAAGTGTTTTATGAGTTGTTTGAAGACGTGGCAGAAAAAGTACACGAAATGGGTATCAAACTCAAAGAATTGGTAAGTGAACCAGATGCAAATAAACGTGTAGCCTACCTTGCTCAAATTGAAGACCTAGAGCATAAAAACGATGATAATACCCATCGTATTTTCACCGAATTGGGTAGAAACTTTATCACACCTTTTGACCGTGAAGACATCCACTACTTAGCTACTGCATTGGATGATATAGCAGACTATATTTATGCTTGCTCTAAGAAGATTAATTTCTATAATGTAAACCCTAACGATACTGGTATTCAGAAAATGGCAGACTTGATTTTACAAGGAACCATTGAAATTAAGAAAGCGGTTTTTGGCTTACGCGATATGAAGAATCTACGTGCCATGACAGAAGCCATGGTTAAAGTGAACAGCATTGAAAACCAAGCTGACGACGTGTTTGACATGAGTATTGAAATCTTATTCCAACAGGAAAACGACTTCAAAGAAGTGATCAAGAAAAGAGAGATTTATCAGGTAATGGAAATTGCAACTGACAAATGTGAAGATGCAGCTAACGTGATAGAATCTATCATCATCAAATACGCATAAACCTATTGGCTTAAGGCCTAGTGTTTATAGAATACCCAAACCAACTGCTTATGTTTACGCTGCTTGTGATTATCATAGTTCTGGCATTTGTTTTTGATTATATCAACGGATTCCATGACGCGGCCAATTCAATTGCTACCATTGTTTCTACCAAAGTGCTTACCCCATTTCAAGCGGTATTATGGGCGGCCATGTTCAATTTTGCAGCTTTCTTTATTTCTAAATACATATTTAAGGAGTTTGGGATTGGCAATACGGTAGCAAAATGGGTAAACGCTGAATTTATTACACTTGAAGTATTGATGGCAGGTATTTGTGCAGCCATTATCTGGAACCTGGTTACTTGGTGGTTTGGTATTCCTTCTAGTTCATCTCATACTTTAATGGGTGGATTTATTGGTGCAGCATTGGCAAACGCAGGCGGTTTTAGTGATGGTGGTGTAGACGTGATTAACTACGCAAAAGTAGTACCTACTTTTCTATTCATTTTCCTAGCACCTTTAATAGGAATGTTTATAGCTTTCTTTATTACCATTTTAATAGTACATCTCTGTAAGCGATCCAATCCTTATAAAGCAGAGAATTGGTTTAAACGTTTACAGTTGGTTTCTTCCGCAGCATTTAGTCTTGGACATGGCGGTAATGATGCCCAAAAAGTAATGGGTATTATTGGTGCAGCTATGATTTATTACCAAAGCAAATTGGGCGTAAAAATGGATTTCAACCAATTTGTAGACCAGTATGCATGGGTACCCTTTACAAGCTTTCTTTGCATAGGATTGGGAACCATGAGTGGTGGTTGGAAGATTGTCAAAACCATGGGCACTAAGATTACTAAAGTAACGCCTCTAGAAGGAGTTGCTGCTGAAACAGCAGGAGCCATTACCTTATTTTTAACGGAACACTTTAAAATACCCGTTTCTACCACCCATACTATTACTGGTTCTATTATTGGGGTAGGGGCTACCAAGCGATTAAGTGCTGTACGTTGGGGAGTAACCATTAACCTACTTTGGGCTTGGATTATCACAATTCCAATTTCTGCCCTAATTGCTGCTACCATCTTCTATATTTTGAAACTATTTATCTGATAGACAGGCTGTTTCACGCATAATTGGATAGTTCAATTTATATTGCACTATATATTCCCTATTATGAGAAAGATCTTGGTTACTGGTGGATGTGGTTATATTGGATCACACACAATTGTTGATTTATTAGAGAACGGATATGAAGTTATTTCTATTGATGATAACTCACGTTCCTCCGCGTTTAGCGTAAACGGTATTGAAAAAATTACCGGAAAAAAAGTCAAGAATTATAAGGTAGACTTGAAGAATTTTGACGAGACCCAAGCCGTCTTTCAAGAGAACACAGATATTGCTGGCGTAATCCATTTTGCTGCATATAAAGCTGTTGGAGAATCGGTAGCTGCACCCCTACTCTATTTTGAAAACAACTTGTTTTCTCTCATCAATTTATTGAAATGCGTAGAAGAATTTAGCATTCCCCATTTTGTATTTTCTTCCTCTTGTACTGTTTATGGAAACCCTGATAGTATTCCTGTAACAGAAGCTTTTCCTATTAAAAAAGCAGAATCTCCCTATGGTGCCACCAAACAAATGGGAGAAGAAATGCTCACTGATTATACCAAGAACGGCGCCTGCGATGCCATTTTGTTAAGATATTTTAATCCAGTAGGTGCTCACCCTACTGCCATATTGGGAGAACTACCCATTGGTAAACCTCAGAACCTGGTTCCTGCAATTACTCAAACCGCTATTGGGAAATTGCCAAAAATGAAAGTATTTGGCGATGATTATGATACCAGAGATGGTAGTTGCATCAGAGACTATATTCATGTTTGTGATATCGCGCACGCGCATACCCTAGCCATTCAATACTTAGAGAATGCTAAGAATGAAGGTCCTTGTGATATCTTCAATTTGGGAACCGGTTTAGGTGTAACCGTTTTGGAAGCCATTCAAACATTTGAAGAAGTAAGTGGCGTAAAACTGAATTATGAAATTGCTCCTAGACGCCCAGGTGACGTAATTGCTATTTATGCTAACAATGATAAAGCAGTAAACAAACTGGGTTGGAATATCCAATATGGTATCAAAGACATGATGAAAACCGCTTGGGAATGGGAACTCAAACTAAAAGCAGAAGCCGATAGTATAAAGAATAACTAGTTATTTTTTCAAACCATTATAACAGTTGAAAACAGTCTCATAGTCAGACTGTTTTCTGCATTTAAGGCTATTCTGTTTGATAAATGCAGCTAGTTCAGAAGACTTGTCTTTTAGTAAGTCTAAAATCTCAGCTTCACCTTTGGTTAATTTTTTGATGTTTCCATTGGCGGCTCCATATAACTGATACACTTTGTCTACACGCTTGGTAGTTACCGCGCTATTGAATTCTTTGTATTCTACTTCAGAAAACTGTGTGCTCAGCAATAGTTTGGCAGAACCGCTTATTAGTACTTTATAATACGTGCCTGCGTCTAAACCATCTATAGAAGGAAAGAAATTTTCGAATACAGTAGTTTTGTCTGGCTCCGTAATGATGACTTTTCTAATATCAGATGTGGCTTGCATAAGCTTACCATCCCAATCGGTATAGTAAATGATATTGGTCTTGAGGTTGAATTTGATTTTTTTGTCCTTGTACTCTTTACCACCGGCATCCACTAATATGGCTGGCAAAAACTCGTCATTAAAAAAATAACTGCCTTGTAATTCCAATACTTTATCTGGCGTTAATGGAGCTCCATTTAGGGCTTGCAAATTTTGACCGCCACCAATATTAACCTGGGATTGTGCAGTAGCCATTAAGCAACTAAAAACCATTGCAAGAAGCAAGAATTTGGATGACATAGGATTATTTTATACACCCAAACTACAATAAAATCTTATTGGTTGAGCATTTTCTCTGCATTTTCCGCCATTTGCAAAGCTTCAATAAAGTCTTCAATCTCCCCGCCAATTACCGCATCTAAATTATAAGAAGTTAGACCAATGCGATGATCCGTTACCCTGCCTTGTGGCCAGTTATAAGTTCTAATTTTAGCACTACGGTCACCGGTACTTACCAAGGTTTTACGCTGGCGCGCAATCTCGTCTTCTTGTTTGCGTACTTGTTCTTCATATAGCCTTGTACGCAACATGGTCATGGCTTTTTCGCGGTTGCCCAACTGAGATCGCTCTGTTTGACAAACTACTACTACGCCTGTAGGAATATGGGTTAAGAATACCTTGGTTTCAACTTTGTTTACGTTCTGTCCACCCGCACCACCACTTCTGGCAGTTTCCATTTTCACGTCACTTTCCTTGAGCTCAAAATCCACTTCTTCCGCTTCTGGCATTACCGCCACAGTTGCTGCGGATGTATGCACCCTACCTTGAGTTTCTGTATTTGGAACACGTTGAACACGATGTACGCCACTTTCAAATTTCAAAGTACCATATACGTCTTCACCCGTTACTTCTACAACTACCTCTTTATATCCACCAACGGTACCTTCACTCTCTGTTACAATATTGGTTTTCCAACCCTTCTTACCACAATAACGCAGGTACATGCCTAATAAATCACCAGCAAACAAACTGGCTTCATCGCCACCGGTTCCAGCACGGATTTCCAAAATGGCGTTTTTATCATCTTGAGGATCCTTGGGAATCAAGAGTTTGGTGAGTGACTTTTCTAATTCATCTTTCTTCAACTCTAGTTCTGGTAATTCCATTTTTGCCAGTTCTCGCATGTCTTCATCCGAGCCATTCAGGCTTTCTTTGGCAAATTCATAATCTGCCATTACCCTTCTATAAGTTTCATAGGGTTGCACAATCTTTTCCAGGGAACGGTATTCCTTGCTCATGGCACCATACTCCTTTTGATTATTGATAATCTCGGGGTTGGTGAGTGCAATACCCACTTGTTCAAACCTAGCTTTGATGGCGTCTAGCTTATCCAGCATATCCTATTGTTGTTTTTTAAGTCTGCAAAAGTACGGCATTCAGGTCTATCAAGGAAGGGAAACTGACAACTGCGGAAATTCCATTAATTTCAAAGATCATTCCAAGACCAACTGATTAGCAATGAAAAAACTCCTATTTCTCCTTTTTTTAAGCCCTTTATTGGTTCAAGCCCAACAGGCTGACCTACTAATCAAGAATGGTAAAATTCTAGATGGTACGGGCAATTCCTGGTTCTATGGCGATATAGCCATTCAAAAAGGAAAGATTTTACGCATTGGTAATCTATCCGGTTGGCAGGCCGCCAGAACCATTGATGCAACAGGCAAAATGGTTGCTCCTGGTTTTATAGACGTGCATACCCATATTGAGGATGATGAAAGAAAAAATCCTACAGCTGATAATTTTATCTATGACGGTGTTACTTCTGTGATCACGGGCAATTGCGGCTTGTCTGAATCAAACCTTGGTGCTTATTTCTCCATGATAGACTCCCTCAAGTTGAGCATCAATGTAGCTGCGTTGGTGGGTCATAATAATGTACGCAAAGCAGTAATGGGTTCTGCCAATAGACATCCTACGGAAAAAGAAATGCTAGCCATGGAAGCCATTGTCAACAAAGCCATGAAAGATGGTGCAGTAGGGCTTTCTACGGGTTTGATTTATATTCCTGGCACTTATTCCAAAACAGAAGAAATTGTAAGATTGGCAAAAATTGCTGCAGCTTATCATGGGGTGTATGCCAGTCATATGCGTGATGAGGGTGATAGTGTTACCCAAGCTATTGAAGAAGCTTTGACCATTGGAAGAGAAGCCAAGATTCCAGTAGAGATTTCTCATTTTAAATTGAGTGGGCAACAGAATTGGGGCAGAAGTGCCCAAACTATTCCTATGGTTATTAAAGCCAGAGAAGAAGGTCTAGATGTAACCATTGACCAGTATCCATATACCGCTAGTAGCACATCTTTGAGTACCCTTTTACCAGACTGGGTCTTGGCCGATGGTCAAGATAGTATCAAAGCCAGACTAGCAAGACCGGCAGTGAGAAAAGAGGTTGTAGACTATATGTTGGCCAAATTAAAAAAGCGCAAACTACCCCATTTTAGTTATCCCGTAGTTGCTTCTTATAGACCCGATTCCAGTTATAATGGCAAGAGTATTGAGCAAGTGAATCTCTTGCGTGGCAATAAACACAAGCCAGCGGCTGAAGCTGAAACCGTGATTCAGATGATGGAACAAGGTGGCGCGGGCATGGTCTTCCATGGCATGAGTGATCAGGATGTGAAAACCATTATGCAATATCCTTTTAACATGTTTGCCAGCGATGCTAGTATTCGTATTTACAAATCGGGTAATCCACACCCAAGAGGTTATGGCACCAATGCTAGGGTATTGGGAAAATATGTGCGAGAAGAAAAAGTGATCTCTTTGGAAGAAGCTATTAGAAGAATGACATCGCTACCAGCACAAAAATTTCATTTGTCTGATCGTGGTTTGCTGCGCGATGGTTTTGCCGCAGATATTGTAGTCTTTGATGCAGCCACAGTAAAAGACTTATCAACTTATGATCAGCCCCACCAATATAGCACAGGATTTGACTATGTGCTAGTCAATGGTATTGTAACCGTAGATGGCGGAAAACACAATGGCAGCAGGGCTGGAACCGTACTTAGAAAATCCCTATAATAAAAAATAATGCATATGAAAAAACTACTCTTATTCTGTTGCTGCTTGCCCATGCTATTGCAGGCGCAGACCAGTGTTAGTACTGGCAAAACCGAATCAGATTCCATTCCAAAATTTGTCAAAGACAGTTTGGATGGCTATGTGCATCAAGCAATCAAGGATTGGAATATTCCAGGTGTTTCAGTAGCCATTGTCAAGAACGGGAAAGTTGTGATGATGAAAGGATATGGCGTTACAGAAATGGGTGGCAATCAAAAAATAGATGAAAATACGTTGTTCATGATTGGCTCTAATACCAAGGCATTTAGTGCTACTTTACTGGCCATGATGGATCAAGATAAAACCATTTCATTGGATGATAAAGCCACCAAATGGTTGCCCGAATTTAAAATGAAAGATCCTTGGGTCACCAAAGAAGTGATGGTTCGTGATTTGCTTTGTCACCGTTTGGGGATGATGACATTTCAAGGAGACTTTATGTTCTTTGATACCAAGCTCAGTAGTTTACAGATCTTAGATAAGTTTAGCAGACTTACACCCAAACATAGTTTTAGAACCACTTGGGGCTATACCAATGCGGCATTTTTGGCAGGGGGTATGATTGTAGGTAGGGCTAGCAAAACAAGCTGGGAAGAACAATTGCGCAGCAAGCTGTTTCAACCCTTGGGCATGACAAGAAGTTTGGCACTATCTGCAGAAATTGATGCGGCTACCAACAAAGCATTTGCGCATAGTATCCTAGATGGCAAATTGGTTAAAATTCCTTACGGCAAGCTGGATAATATTGCAGCAGCAGGTTCTATTAGCTCTTCTGCCAATGATATGACCAAATGGGTAACCATGCAATTAAACAATGGAAAACTAGATGGCAAGACCATTGTACCAGCAGCAGCTATTCAAGAAACCAGAACCCCACATTCTATCTTGGGCGATGGTGGCACCCTTTATAACAAGGGACATTTTGCACTCTATGGTTTGGGTTGGTTTATGGAAGAATATGGTGGCAGAAAAGTAGTTTCTCATACCGGTGGGGTAAACGGATTTGTTACTAGTGTTACTTTGATTCCTGAAGAAAAACTAGGCATCATTGTATTAACCAATACGGATCAGAATAATTTTTATGAAGCCCTGAAATGGGATATCATGGATGCCTATTTGGGTTTTCAACAACGCAATTATAGTAAGGTATACCTTGGTTTCTACAACCGTCAGACCAAGTCTGATGCAGAGCGGATTCAGAAGCTGCGCGATACCATTGCCATGAAACAACCCGCCAGTCTTCCTTTGAAAAATTTTGTGGGTACTTATGAAAATGACCCTTACGGAACATTGACCATTCAAGAAGAGGGTGATCATTTGCGTGTAAAATTTCAACACCATGAAATGACGGGTAAGCTAGAAGCCATTAATGGCAATAGATTCTTGATCAGCTATAGCAACCCAATTTGGGGTGTAGAACCTATTGAATTTACAGTTGTCAACAAACAAGTCAAATCCATCACTATTAAAGTGGCAGGATTTGTAGATTACTTACCTTACGAATTCAAAAAGAAATAAGATGCGTGCACCCTTTCTATTCCTAGCTGCAGGATTATTGTTCAGCCAGTATAACTATGCCCAACAGGACTATCTAAAGATTCACCAAAAAGCGGTGTTTGCAGATTCGCATAATGATATTCTAACGGCATGTATAGAAAAGAAATTGTCTATGGATGCAGACCTGACGGGCAAAACGCATTCAGATTTAGCTCGTTTTAAAAAAGCGGGTGTTGACGTTCAGATTTTTTCTGTTTGGTGTGATGGCAATGAACCTAATCCGCTAGGACTGGCCAATAGAGAAATGGATAGTTTGGATGCCGTGGTGAAACGCAATCCAGATGCCATTACTATTGTGCATAGCCAAAAAGAATTAAAAGCTGCATTAAAGGCCAAGAAATTAGCAGCCATGTTTGGGGTAGAAGGTGGACATATGATGAACAATGATTTAGAGAACCTGAATCGTTTTTATGCACGTGGCACTCGCTATATGACCCTGACCTGGAACAATAGCAATCCATGGGCCACATCGGCCATGGACGAGACACTCAAGAAAGATAGTCTGGCCCGTACTCACAAGGGGCTTACTGATTTTGGCAAACAAGTAGTGCAACGCATGAATGAATTGGGTATGATGATTGATCTGTCTCATGTGGGCGAACAAACATTTTGGGACGTTATTAATTCTACCACCAAACCCGTGATTGTATCACATAGCAATGCCTATTCCCTCTGCCCTATTTTTAGAAATTTAAAAGATGACCAAATAAAAGCAGTGGCAAAAAATGGCGGTGTGATTGACCTGAATTTTTATTCTGGTTTTATAGATAGCACGTTTAAGAAAAAGGAAGCCAAATTTGTATTGGCCCATGCCAAAGAATTAGATGCATTAAAAAAACAAGGCATGGTGCAAGAATACGCACTCTCTGTCTTGGCAGATAAATATGCCGATGAAGTAAAAAGCAATCGCCCCCCATTGAGCGCTATCATGGATCATATGGATTATATAGTAAAATTGGCAGGCATTGATCATGTGGGTATTGGTTCTGATTTTGATGGCATTACATCTTCACCACAAGACTTAGATGGTGTTTTAGATTATCCCAATCTCACCAAAGCCATGCTAGAAAGGGGTTATAGCAAAAAAGACATTAATAAAGTATTGGGTGGCAATTTGCTCCGTGTATTAAAAGCCAACGAAAACAAATAAAGCATTCTATGTATAAATTCCTGCTCTGTTTGATTATGCCATTGAGTTTAATGGCACAACCTTCTCAAAAAGAAATTACCCGTTGGGAAAATACCGCTGCACAAGTGACAATTGTGCGTGACCATTTTGGCGTACCGCATATTTATGGCAAGACCGATGCGCAAGCTGTATTTGGTTTGCTTTATGCACAATGCGAAGATGATTTTAAGCGGGTAGAGATGAACTATATTGAAAAATTAGGCAGGCTCTCAGAAGTAAAGGGTTCATCAGAATTGTACAATGACCTCTTGATTCGTTTGATTATTGATACTACGGATGCTAAAAAGGATTTTGAGAATAGTCCCAATTGGCTCAAACAATTATTACAGGCTTATGCCGATGGAATCAATTATTATCTCTATAAACATCCACAAATAAAACCAGCACTACTTTCTCGCTTTGAACCTTGGTATCAGTTGCTCTGGACCGATGGAAGTATTGGTGCCATTGATATTGGAGACATCAGCGTGGCTGAATTAAAAGCCTTTTATTCAGGAGAAAAAAATACCACTGCAGCTATTACTGTTCAACCAAAAGTCTTTGAAGAACCTTTACCAAGTGGTAGTAATGGATTTGCTTTTGGCCCTTCTAAAACAAAATCGGGTAATGCTATTTTGTATATTAATCCGCACGTAACTTTTTATTTTAGACCCGAAGTGGCCATGGAATCTCAGGAAGGTTTACACGCTTATGGTGCCGTTACCTGGGGTCAGTTTTTTATCTATCAGGGCTTTAATGAACACTGTGGCTGGATGCATACATCGGGCTACGCCGATGTGGCTGATTTATATCAAGAACAAGTGCAGCCAAAAAATGGCGGCTATGTATACAGCTATGATAAGCTAGAAAGAAAAGTGAGTGAGAAACAAATTAGCATTCAGTATTTGGAGAATGGAAAAATCTTGTCCAAATCTTTTAAAACCTATTTCACGCATCATGGACCTGTCATGGCCAAACGTAATGGTCAATGGATTTCTGTGCGTTCTAATAACCGTTCTTTGAATGCCATTATTCAATCTTGGAAACGCACCAAGGCCAAGGGTTTTGAAGAATACAAACAGATTATGGAACTGCGTTCCAATACGTCTAACAATACGGTCTTTGCAGATAGCAAAGGAAATATTGCTTATTGGCATGGCAATTTTATTCCCAGGCGTGATGTTAGTTTAAACTGGTCAAAACCTGTGGATGGTAGCACTAGTGCAACTGAATGGCAGGGGCTGCATAGTTTGGAGGAGATGATCCATGTTTACAATCCCACCGATGGTTGGTTGCAAAACTGCAATAGCACACCCTTTACCGTTGCTGGTACCAAGAGTCCTTTGCGTGAAAAATATCCGCGTTATATGGCAACGGATGGAGAAAATTTCCGCGGCATTAATGCGGTGAAAATTTGGAACACAGCTGAGAAATACAATATTGATGACGTGATTAAAAATGCCTACAACAGTCATTTGGCTGCTTTTGATCTCTTTATTCCTGCACTCATTTCAGCCAACGAAAAATATGGTAGTGCTCCTAGATTTGCATCGCTGCAAGCAGCCATTTCCTTGCTTAGTGCATGGAATAGAAATAGTTCCGATACTTCTGTTGCTACTACCTTGGCCATTGAATGGGCGCAGAAACTTTGGCCTGCTGTGATGAGGCAAGTAGTGGATGGTGATGAGTCTAATCAAGTGGCTAAGACACAATTATTTTTGTCTTCCAGTAATCCGGAGAATCTTTTGCAAACACTTTCGGTGGTGCTTTCTGAACTGGAAGCCAAATTTGGAACTTGGCGTAAACCTTGGGGCAGCATCAATCGCTATCAGCGTTTAACCGGTAATCTTACCGAATCATTTGATGACAATAAACCCAGTATTCCGGATGGGTTTGCGGCTTCTACTTGGGGTTGCTTACCTTCTTTTGTGAGCCGTCCTTTTTCTGGCACCAAACTTCGCTATGGCTATAATGGTAATAGCTTTATTTGCGCGGTGGAATTTGGCAAACGTGTAGTGGCCAAGTCCTTGCTTGCTGGTGGCAATTCTGGTGATCCTGCTTCTGCTCATTTTGGGGACCAAGCTGAAATGTACACCAAGGGGAGATTCAAAGAAGTGCTGTTTTACAAAGAAGATGTACTCAAGCAAGCGGAGCGTACTTACAAACCGGGGGAATAATTTGCTGGCGCGATGTTTAGTGGTTTGATTTCTTAAAGGAGGTTTTTACTGAAGCGAAGGTTGACTGAAGCGAAGTATTGAGTTCACCCTAGTATCACACGCCCGGAAACTATCTTCTTCGCGGCTTCGCAAGCTCAAATGCCGCTCATAAGACAGTTCCCGTTCTTTGTGATGACTACTCATGCAACTTATCCTGATTGCGAAGAGGACGGAGGAACGATCCGAAGACTGTAGGTTTTGATAAGCCAATCAGTAACCGGTCCATCTTCGATGATAATTTAGCTAGTAGCCCTTTTTTGTAGCCATGATATAAAAAGCTGCTATTGTAATATTGGTGGGCTAGGCTATTCCTATCAACTGTTTAATTTATCTTGGTAATAGTATTCCTTTAGATTACCGTATTGAGATAGATTTGGTTTTTCCAATCCTTCTATTAAGTCAAGTATATTTAAGCGCTTATTTGATAAGTTTAAAGACTTGAAATAACTTTCTATATGCGCAGTAATATTTGTACCATTTTTTAATGCATGACTGTTTGCATTGTCAAGCAATTCTTTATCAATATTAAGTTTCAAATA
>NCHJ01000200.1 GCA_002256765.1 Bacteroidetes bacterium 24-39-8 | reverse complement strand
CTTTATTGCCCAATAAATCAGACCCATAAAAATAAGCAGCACCCGAATACCCAATGGTTAAATTGGGCGTCCATTTAGGTGCCCAACTTATGTTAATTGCAGTTATTAATCGGTCTTCTGATTTTTTAGGTTGATATAATAATTGACCATTGTAAGCGCTATTGATGCGAGGGGGTAAAATACCTGATTCATTCAACTTACCACCAATCCATTGGCCTTGCACCTTACCCCATTTGGTTTGAATGGGCTTTGTGGTATTAACCGTAAAATGCAAGAACCCTGGTGCATTATAACTCATAATGAGTGCATTCTTCCAACCCGGCCCCCACCATATATTCTCCGTTGAAATACCCGCTTCTAATTGATGATTGAGTTGGTATTTAATATGAGATTGACCAGCATAAAATTTAGTATAATTGCCATTACCTAATTGGTCAGGTAGGTCTATATTATTTAGAAATCGATAATAGTCAGCCCAGGCTCGGTCGCCTAATGTTTGAGAAAACTGTTCAAAATTAGCATTCTGGGCACTTACGAATTCAGGGTTTAACTTGATGGATATATACTTGCCTAGCTTTGCTTGTAATCCAGCACTAAGCAATATTTGAGAGCCCTTTGCTTTAATGCCCGAGCCAAGATTATATCCAGTTGGTAGTTCTGAATTATGCCACTGATTAAGGACAATGGGTAATAGGTTGATTTTATTTGGTTTGAGGGAGTAAGCGGTATCTAGCTTACCCAATAAACGTTCGGTAATGGCCAACTCCCTGAAGATATCGTTGTGGACAGATTGGGCGTTGCTACTATTTTTCAATAATAGCAGGATCAACATGAATAAAAGGTGGATCTTCTTATTCATTTACTTAAAATTGTATTGAACCATTAAACGACTGTGCAAGTTGAAACTATAATTACCCTTTTCCCAATTGTAATTGTTGGAATGAATCAGTTGAACCTTAGCGCCCAGCAACATATTCTTGTACTTCCATTGGGGCATCCAACCAATGCTGAAATCGGTCCATTTGTTTGCTCGCAACTCAGGATCTCTTTCAATTCGTTGAATTAAAAAACCATTGCGAATTTCCCCATTAATCCAAGTAGCTGCTAAGGTTTGTACATTGGCACCAAAACCTGCACCAGCACCCATGATTTGGTTATTATGGGTGTAGCCTTGACCAATTTGGCCATGCACATACCAATTACCTGCTGACCTAACTAATGCGTCTGGCGATTGACTCATTTGGGTAATTTCGGTTTCTAGTTGAATATAGTTGCTAGCAGTTTTGGGTATCAGTTTTCTGAAGCCAATGGTATATGCAGCCGAATGAGAGGGTGCCATTAAATAATCACGAAAATTTAAGCCATAATCGTTCTTTCCAAATTCAATATAAAATTCTGCATTCGATTTAGGCATTACCCATCGCAAAAAGAAGGAAGCCAACTGGTCTCTATCCAATGAATCGTCACCGAAATTATTGGTTTTCTGTATCGCCAAACTCAGTACAGGTAAGTATTTACTAACAAAACCAGTTTGTTGATTTTGCACTCGTTGACCGTATTGTTGTAAGGACCTTGTCATACCCAAAAACAAACCCTTAACCCACTTTGGTTGCCAACTAATCACATAAGAATTTAAATACCGCCAATCGTCATTGATATTCCGCAGTTGATTATGGTTGTTTTCGTATGGCAGATTCCTATCGGAATTCAATCTTGCACCAATCAGATTGAATTCAATATTTCCAATGGGGGTTTTAATAGGTTTATTGGTGCCTATGAAGCCATGTATAAAACCTGGTGCGTTATTGCTCATTAATAAAGAACTATTGATTCCTGGGCCCCACCACAAATTCTCGGATGAAACGCCTATAGTGATTGGACCTAAATGAGCTTTAACAAAAGACTGTCCGGGGAAAATTTTAGTGTAGGATTTATTGCTTACAAATAATAATTCAGGAGCAACCTGAGCTTCAAAAACGCCAAAACGCATATTTACACCAGGCCTAGCCAATACCTGGTAGCCTTTGGCCTGCATCATAGCACCATCATTCCAACCAAAGGGTTTGCTACTATTGAATTGCTGGTTTAAAGTAAATGGAAGAATGGTGATAGTTGGTTTTTTCCAACTAGATTTTGAAGGAGGAATCAATGTATTTGACTGAAGAGCAAATGAAATACTAGAATCTAATTCAACTAATAATTGTTGATTCCTTAATTGATTTTGATTGATGGATTCCAATCGATAAGATTGTCCCAGTGTACTTAAAAAGGAAGTAAAACTAAAGAATAATAACGGGAATAATCTACGCATAATCATTAGCCTACCTTATTCATGGTAACCACTTTAGGAGAATCTAATTTTTCAAACTCCGAATTGTTGCTGATAAACTCAGGAACCAATTGTTTCATTGCAGATACTACTAAGGTTACTGATTCTTGTTTTTTTGCAGGACTAATCAACGCATCAATTTGAATAGATAAACTTGAATATTCAATGGTTCTGGTTTTAGCAATCAGAATTTTTTCATGGTAAGTCTGTAAGGTATTTTCTGCATTATTCAACAACTCTTCATAGAGTTTTTCCCCGGGTCGGAGTCCGCTGTATTCAATCTTGATATCATCATCTGGTTCCAAACCTGATAGCTTAATCATTTTTCTAGCTAGGTCCGCAATTTTAACTGGCTGTCCCATATCAAATACAAAAATTTCACCCCCATTGCCCATAGAGCCAGCTTCCAATACCAATTGACAAGCTTCTGGAATGGTCATAAAATAACGAGTTATATCAGGATGGGTAACAGTAACTGGACCGCCTGCTTCAATTTGTTTCTTGAATCTTGGAATAACCGAACCATTAGAACCCAGCACATTACCAAAACGAGTAGTAATAAACTTGGTTCTTGAAGTGGATAAGTCCGATTGGAATTGGATTTCCTGATTCTGGTAAAGGGATTGTACATACATTTCAGCAATCCGCTTAGACGCCCCCATTACATTAGTAGGATTCACCGCTTTATCTGTGGAAATCATTACAAAGCGTTCTACTCCATATTTGATGGACAAATCAGCTAATAATTTTGTGCCGCCTACATTGGTACAAATCGCTTCTAAAGGACTGTCTTCCATCATTGGTACATGCTTATATGCGGCCGCATGGTATACAAAATGAGGTTGATATTCTTGAAAAATACGTTCTACAAATAAGTCATTACGTACATCGC
>NCHJ01000026.1 GCA_002256765.1 Bacteroidetes bacterium 24-39-8 | reverse complement strand
AATGCTTATTCATTCCTTTTATGTTAAAGTATTGGAAGATGATTTGCTTTCACCTATTTTTAATGAAAAAGTACATATTAAGTGGGATAAACATTTGCCATTAATGTGTGATTTTTGGGAGAATACACTTTTTTTTACCGGTGCATATAAAGGTAATCCTATGCACTTACATAAACATTTAAACCAAGTGCACTCAATTGATGAATCCCATTTTAATAGATGGTTGTTATTATTTAATGCAACTATTGATAAGAATTTTAAAGGTTCTAATGCTAGTATAGCAAAAAGAAAGGCCAAGAAATTAGCCTCAATATTATCTGGAATGGTTCTTAAGTCTTGAAGAATAATTTAAAGTGCAAAAAAAAAGTGCAGTGATTAACTGCACTTTTTTTATGATGATTTTAGTTTTTGGTAGCTGGTGGCAGTAATACTCCATCAATCACATGGATGATTCCATTGGATGCTGGAATTGAAGCTACAATAGTTGCGCCATCATTAATGCTTACTTTGCCATCTTTCACATGAACTATAATATTTGATCCATTTACCTGACCAATAATTTGTCCATCTTTGAATGCTTCAGGTTTATAAACTCCAACTGATACATGGTATTGAAGTATATCAGTTAATGTCTCTTTCTTATCAGTTTTGAGTAAACCCTCTACTGTACCAGCGGGTAATTTGTCAAAAGCTCCATTTGTTGGGGCAAAAACGGTAAAGGGGCCAGTATTACTTAGCACATCTACCAATTCGGCTGCTTTTACTGCAGTAACCAATGTGCTATGGTCCTTGCTTCCAATTGCAACTTGTACCACTGTTTTTTGTGACACATCGTCTTGAACACCTGACTGTCCAGACATTTTTTCTGTTTCCGTTGAAGGGCTTGTTGTGCTGGTTGTTGCATTGTCATCACAAGATGATAATAGCAAACAACTGCCACAAACAACCACAAAAAATAACTTTTTCATGTAATTCTATTTTTGTGAATTAATAGCATAAAGCTATCTTTTGTGGTTTGTTTCAACTGTGATTCAAATCATATTTACCCAATTAAAAAACTAACACCTTGTGATAATGGGGCACATAAATCTGCTATTTTTTTATTCTTGCATAGCAATTCAAATCTGTCTCTAACCTCCTTATAGTCATAATGGATGGGACAGGGGTGTGTTGATGCACATTTACTCAATCCAAGCCCACATCTTTTAAACACATCCACCCCATCAATGGCCAATACTATTTGTAAAATGGGTTGTTTTAGTTGTGCTTTGGTCATGTAAAAACCACCACTAGGTCCTTTTGAGCTTTCTATGACCCCTGCTTTAACCAATTTTTGCAATAGTTTGCCTACTGAGTGAACACTGGCAGTTATTTCATTTGCTATGGTAGGGATGCCCATTTTTTCATTTGCTTCAATGGACGATGCCAAGAATATCACAGCTTTAATGGCAGTTTGACAGGTATGGCTTAGCATGGTAAATTAGTTTTTGGACATTGCTTTTTCCATTGCTAATGCTTTTGGAAAAAGGATATTGTTCTCCAAATGTACATGCATGTGAAGGTCTTCTTCAAATTCTTCTAATACGGCATATAGCAATTGGTAACTTTTGCAGGCAGAAGCTGGTAATGTGAAATTTTTGGTTAGGTTTCTGATTTCCTGTAAATGCTCGCCAACTACTTCATGTTCCATTTCCATCATATTGATGGGATTCTGAACAGTACCAAATTGGCATCCAAATTGGGTCTGGTCTAGGTTTTTTTGTAAGGTAAGTGCCTTTACATACGGGAATAAGACCATTTCTTCCTTGACCATATGTGATTGCATTTCTGTATTGATGTCTTTAATAAGTTCTTGAATGGTCAACAATTCTGGATGTTGTTCTCCATGTCTTTTGGCCACTTTTTCAGACAAAGACCTCAGTTCAGGAAGACGATTACGAACATAGTGATGGTGCGTATTAACAATATAGTCAGCCAAAAAATCGGGTTTCCATTCCTGAAAAGGATGCTGCTTTCCTTTGCCTACTAGGTCTATTTGGGACAGTTCCTCCTCTATTCTAGCACTGTCAATTCCTTTCTCTGCACAGGCGTTCTTGAGCGTTTTTTTTCCGCCACAACAAAAGTCTAAACCGTTCTTTCTTAATAAAAGCGCTTTGCGCATATCCGAAGCGGCCAATTCTCCTAGTGTAGGATCTTTGGTATTTGGGGCATTTTTAGTAATGGCAACTATCCACCAAATGGGACCTTTTTCAAGATACTCCCAGGAAAATCCATTGCCACGTTCTGCCAAAAGCTGGTAATAAAGCGGTTTGGGATCATGGTCATTGTGAATGGTGAGGGTTTCTAGTTCCAATAGTTGATCATAGCGATCAAAAATGGTAGGATGCTTTAGCCTTGGTTCTAGCAAGGTTACGTCTAGACTGTTTTCAGTATTCATAGTTCTAATTTTAATTACTGGGCAAAGCTATACGTTCTTATTAAATAAAAGTAAATAAATACTTTTATTATTTCAAAATGACAGAATTATTACAAATGGTCTATGTTTTGTACATTAGTAGACTAAATCTTAACAATGGAAAAAATGATCTATGTTTTGCTCTTTCTCTTTTCTGTGCAAACAGTTCAAGCCCAGTCCAAAGACAGTATTGCAGTTGTTATGCAGGTGAATCATTTAGCTGCTTTAATGGTAGACCCCAACAAAGCAGATTTAGAAACCTTGGTTTCTGACAAATTGAGTTACGGACATTCCAGTGGAAAGTTAGAAGGAAAAGTTTCTTTTATTGAATCATTGATCAGTGGTAGTTCTGATTTTGTAAAGATTAACTTAACAGATCAAAGCATTCAGTTATTTGGTAAAACTGCTATTGTCAGAAATAAATTATTTGCATCTACCAATGATGGAGGTAAACCAGGAGAAGTAAAACTAGGAATCATTCTAATTTGGCAAAAACATGAAAAGCATTGGCAATTAATTGCAAGACAAGCTTTTAAATTACCTTAATCACTTACTTCATCTACCAAATATAAAATAGATTGATAGTCTTTGGCAACGGAGGCTGACAAAGACATTTCACAGGTTTTGCCTGTAGAATAATACCCGTCATAATTATCTTGATTAACTTCTAGTGCTTCTGTTCTAGTTGCAGATGCGGTAAGTTCGGGATAATAGAATCCTCGGTCACCCGCCATGCCACAACATCCGGCACTAACAGGTATGTCTGCTTTTGAAGCACAGGCATTTCCAATCACGCGCATTTTTTCTATCAGGTTCATTTTATAAGTACTGCAAACAGGATGAAATACAATCTTGTTTTTGGGTTGGCTAATTGTCAAATTAGGTACAACAGCATCTGCAAGAAATTCAACAATATCTATGATCTTGATGGCGTCAAATTTTTGCTGAATAGACGGATTCAAATAGGGTCTGCTATGCTGCATAGAATGCGTGCAAGAAGTAGTATCCATGACTACAGGAATTTGTCCCTGCTTGGTCCATTTCCACAATTTCTCAATGGTTTGGTTGGCGGTAAATGCATATGCTTCCTGAAATCCTTTGGATGAAAATGCTTGACCACAACAAGTGCCGCCTAGGTCATTGGGAACCAGTAATTCCAAACCTGCTTTTTGGCAAATACGCAATGCCAAGTCAATAGTAGATTCCTTAGAATCCTTGTCAGCACCCATCATTCGGCTAATACAAGAATTAAACCAAACAGCTGCTGCTTGAGCAGGTTCATGGGTTCTAGTAGCAATTGGGCCTGTCATTTCATTGGACCATAATGGAAAAGAAGGCATTAAGACCCGAATGCCTTTGGTGAGATTGGGCAAGGTTTGTTTGCCCAATAATCTATTGGCAAATTGACCCGTTTTTACGGCAGTTTTTACCAGTGTTTCTACGGTACTAAAATGCTTGGCTACCATGAGTGCCATGGCATTGGCATTGGGAGAATGGTTTTCTCTTCTTAATCTTTTAACTAGGTCTCCGGTATTAATATCTACTGGACATTCTAGTGCACATAGTCCATCTACCGCACAGGTATCCAATCCATCAAATTGGTATTCCTTGAGCAACTGGTTATAAGTAGTGGTATCTTTTTCTTTGGCCAGTCTTTGTAAAGCCCGTCTGACAACAATTCTCCTTCTAGGTGTCATGGTGAATTCTCGGCTAGGACATCTGTGTTCACAATAACCACATTCAATGCATTTGTCTACTTCTTCTTCCACCACGGGAAGGGTCTTCAAATTCTTGATATGACAATCCTTGTCTTCATTGATAATTACACCCGGGTTCAAGAGTTGGTGAGGGTCTAATAAAGCTTTTAAATCTTTCATGATTGCAAAAGCTTCTTGTCCCCATTCGTCTGCAATAAAAGGTGCAATCTGTCTGCCGGTTCCGTGTTCTGCTTTGAGTGAGCCCTTGTATTTGTCTAAAACTAAGACCGCAATATCTTTGGCCAATAGTTCATAAGCTTCTACATCTGAGGAATGATTAAAGGACTGTGAAATTACAAAATGGAGGTTACCTTCTTTGGCGTGTCCAAAAATAATTCCGTTGTGAAATCCATATTTGATCATCAGTGCCTGTACTTCCAAAACTGCAGGTCCCAATACTTCTACCGGGAATGCAATGTCTTCTAATAAGACCGTGCTTCCTTTTTCTCTAGCAGCTGCAACGGATGGATACATGCCTTTGCGCAGCTTCCAATATTTGGCTTGCTGCACCGGGTCATTACTAAATGAATAAGGTAATACCGTTTCTAAATGATCAAGTACTGGTTTTGCTGATGCCATTACTTGATCTAGTGTTTCACCACTTGCTGCATGGTATTCACAGAGAATAGCGGTAGCGTGATTGGACAAAGTTTTAATAGCTTCAGGTGCATAGGGATTCTGTTCAATGGAACGCAATGCTGCCCTATCCATTAATTCTAGTGCAGCAGCCCCAGTTTGTTTTAATCCGGCAATAGCATTACAGGCAGTAAGTGGATTTTCAAAATAGAGCATGGCCGTTGACTTGAAAGCAAGGTCTGGTAAGGTTTCCAGAACCGCTTCTGCAATAAAAGCCAGTGTGCCTTCTGCGCCAATTAAAAGATGTGTCAAAATATCTAGTGGATGTTCATAATCCAAAAAGGCATTTAAGCCATAACCTACCGTATTTTTTAATTGGTATTTTCTGCGAATATTTTCTACCAGACTGTTATTGTTTTTTAGTCTGGATTGTAAGTCAAGAATGCCTTGGTAGATGGATGGTTTTTCTTGTTCAAACCTAGTATAGTCAGAAGGCTCCGCCGAATTGAAATAGCTACCATCAGGTAACATAAATGCCATGCTCTTGATAGTATGGTAAGCATTCTGCACCACGCCACAGCACATGCCACTAGAATTGTTAGACAAGATTCCACCCATCATGGCAGCATTAATAGAAGCAGGATCGGGTCCAATTTTTCTACCAAATTTTTTGAGAAGTTGATTGACTTGTGCGCCAATAATCCCTGGTTGTACTTGCACAGCATGGCCATTCTCCAACACTTTTGCCGCCTGCCAATACCTACTAAGGTCTACCAAGATTCCATCTGTAATAGCTTGTCCTGATAAACTAGTGCCCCCTGTTCTAAAGACCATGGGCATCTTTCTGGATTGAGAAAATTGGAATAGGGCCTTGATCTCTTCCAAATTAGCCGGTTGTACTATTACTGTTGGTACCAAATAATAAAAACTAGCATCGCTGGCATAACTATACCTGTCACTAATACTGGCTTTGATTTGTTCTTTGGGAAGAATCTGTAATAAGGCTTCTTGAATATCCATCTGAATTGTAGCAATATTTTTAAAAACCAACTAGGATTGATTGGCTGGTTCAAAGTTACCAAAACTGCTCTTGATTCTAAGTGAATTTCTACAGCGTGCAGCCATTTTTGTAACTTCATTTCAAATAATGATCATGCCCAAGGATGTTTTAATAGAAGTCTGTGCCTTTAATTTAGAAAGTTGTTTGAATGCCCAAGCAGGTGGGGCTGGTAGAGTAGAACTCTGTGGCAATCCTACTGAGGGTGGTACTACTCCTGCTCCTGGCGTCTTAATTCAAGCAAGAAAAATATTAGACATTAAGTTATATCCGATTATTCGACCAAGGGGTGGGTATTACTACTATAGTCAAGATGAAATTGAAAGCATTCATCAAGACATTTTGTTTTGTAAGCAAATTGGTTGCGATGGTATTTCTATTGGTGCACAACAATTGGATGGTACTTTGGATGCGGACCTTTGTAAACAATTTGTTGAGTGGGCTTATCCCATGAAAGCTACGCTGAATAAAGCTTTTGATTTGTCGCCCAATTTGGAAGCATCTTTAGATATTGCCATAGATGCTGGTTTTGAACGCATCCTTACCAGCGGAGGAAAAAGAGCAGCCATTGATGCACTGGATATATTAAAAGACCTGATGAATAAAGCAGGAGACAGCATCATTATCATGCCTGGTTGTGGACTCAGAAGTCATAATGTAGGGGCTATTGCGCAAGCAACCCAGGCCCATGAATACCATAGTGCTGCAAGGGTTGATAATGCCAATCCATTAAGTTTTCAGAATCCCTTAGTACATGACCTTGGTGCTGTGTTTAATGCTTCTGCAGAAGAAGTAAGTCTCATCAAGGCCAATGCATTAGCCGCATTATCATAATTTATTTTAATAGAAATTGAATGGCTTCTCTGGCTATTTCTGAATCACTCCCCTTGGGAGTAGCCAATAAAATATCGGTATACAAATTAGGTTTCTTGAGTTCTAAAAATCCTAGTTCTGGATAGTTGTAACTTTTGACAATATTGGTGGGTACAATAGAAATACCTAATCCGTTTTTGACCAACTGTATAATGGAAGAAATATTATTGGACTCGTGTACAATTTTTGGCGCAAACCCATATTTAGCGCAGATTTCAATTAAACTATCATAATAGAATGGAGCATATTCTTTGTTGAAGAATACAAATGTTTCATCTTTCAGTTTGGCAATCTCTTTTTCTGATTTGATATTCACGTTGGCACGATGAAATACCAAAGAGTAACTGTCTCTAAACCACAGATTGGTTTCTATTTGATGAGAATATAAGGGGGCACGAATAATACCCAAATCAATCTTACCCTGTTCCAATCCAATGACCTGTTCTACAGTTGGAACTTCATACAACCTAAAATTCACAAAGGGATATTTGGAAGAAAGAAATTTAACTAACTCGGTGATATCCCCAGAAAAAGTAGAACTGATATACGCTATTCTAAATTCTCCACTAATATGTTGTCCCATTTTCTGGGTTTTGAGATTGATCCTATCAAGGGTTTGGAGCAATTGGCTAATCTCTTTCTGATAGTATTTCCCAGCTTCTGTCAATACCACTTTTTTATTGTTCCTATTAAAAAGAGGAGTACCCAATTCCAATTCCAATTCCTTGATCTGTCTACTCAAGGGGGGCTGGGCAATAAAGAGCTTTTCTGAAGCTTTGGTAAAGCTTAATTCCTTGGCTAGGGTCAAAAAATATCTCAGATGTCTGATTTCCATGATACTTTAAAGGTATTAATAATTGTCAAAATAAGTATAAATAAGTCATAGTAAATCCAGTTAAATTTGTCTTCCCTCAGGGAATTAGCATTTTAGACAATCATCAAATTCATTGCATATGAGCCATCAACCAACTACCTTATTTGACAAAGTATGGGACGCGCACGTGATCCGAAAAATTGAAGACGGACCAGATGTGTTTTTTATTGACCGCCATTTTATTCATGAAGTAACTAGTCCAGTAGCATTTTTGGGTTTGGAAACACGCGGTATAGACGTGATGTTCCCTGACCGCACATTTGCCACTGCTGACCACAATACACCTACTATTAACCAACACTTGCCAGTAGCAGATCCGCTTTCTGCCAATCAATTATTGGCACTAGAAAATAATTCTGCCAAATACGGCATCTCTCATTGGGGATTGGGTGATCCCAAGAACGGAATTGTACACGTGGTAGGACCTGAAAACGGTATTACCCAACCAGGCATGACCATTGTTTGTGGGGACTCTCATACGTCTACCCATGGTGCTTTTGGAGCCATCGCCTTTGGCATTGGTACATCAGAAGTAGAAATGGTATTGTCTTCTCAGTGTATTATGCAACCCAAGCCCAAGAAAATGCGCATTAATGTTAATGGCATTTTGGGTAAAGCCGTTACGCCAAAAGACGTGACTTTGTTCATCATTGCACAATTGACAACTGCAGGCGCTACGGGATATTTTGTAGAGTATGCCGGAGATGTGTTTGAAAATATGAGCATGGAAGGTCGTATGACGGTTTGTAATATGAGTATTGAAATGGGAGCTAGGGGTGGTATGATTGCCCCTGATGAAACTACTTTTAATTATATCAAGGGAAAAGAAAAAGCACCTAAGGGTGAAGCTTGGGACAAGGCATTGGCTTATTGGAAAACACTTCAAACCGATGCAGCTGCCCAATTTGACAAAGAATATAGTTTTGACGCAGCCGATATTGAACCCATGATTACCTATGGTACCAATCCTGGTATGGGTATGGGTATTTCTAAAAGCATTCCCAAAGCAACCGATTTAGAAGGAGGCGTAGCTACTTATGCTAAGTCTTTGAAATATATGGGCTTTGAAGAAAGCGAACCCATGATTGGCAAGAAAGTGGATTATGTATTTATTGGTAGTTGTACCAATGGACGCATTGAAGACTTTAGGGCATTTGCAAGTATTGTAAAAGGACGCAAGAAAGCGGATCATGTAACTGCTTGGATTGTGCCAGGTTCTCATATTGTAGAAGCACAGATTAGAGAAGAAGGCATTTATGATATTCTTACTGAAGCTGGATTCTTGCTCAGACAACCTGGTTGCTCTGCTTGTTTAGCAATGAACGATGACAAAATTCCTGCTGGTAAATATGCGGTAAGCACTAGTAACAGAAATTTTGAAGGACGTCAGGGTCCAGGTAGTCGTACACTTTTGGCTAGTCCATTAGTTGCTGCAGCTGCGGCTGTAACCGGTGTAGTTACTGACCCAAGAGAATTGCTTTAATCCCAATTTTAAACTTTAGAATCTTATTTTATGGCTTACGATAAATTCACCAAATTAACCAGTTCTGCAGTGCCTTTGCCCATTGAGAACGTAGACACAGATCAGATTATTCCAGCTCGATTTTTAAAAGCAACCGAGCGCAAGGGTTTTGGCGACAACCTTTTCCGCGATTGGAGATATAATAATGATGATACACCTAAGCTGGATTTTGTTTTGAACAATCCTATTTACTCTGGTAAGATCTTGGTAGGTGGTAAAAACTTTGGTAGTGGTTCTAGTCGTGAACACGCAGCCTGGGCCATTTATGATTATGGTTTCCGTTGTGTAGTGTCTAGCTTTTTTGCTGATATTTTTAAAGGGAATGCCATTAACGTAGGTATTTTACCTGTACAGGTTTCTGAACCATTTTTGGAGCAAATTTTCCAAGCTATGGAAGCTGATCCAAAAGCGGAATTAACTGTTGACTTAGCAGCACAAACCATTACCATTAATGCTACTGGTGCAGTTGAATCTTTTGCCATCAATGGGTATAAGAAACACAATTTGCTCAATGGTTTTGATGATATTGATTACCTACAAGCAATGAAAGAAGAGATCAAGACATTTGCAACAGCAAGTGCCTATTAATAGTCTACAAACGCTAACTGTGGAACAGCAACATATTGAAATCATGGATACTACACTGCGCGATGGTGAACAAACCAGCGGGGTGTCGTTTTCTGCATCTGAAAAATTAACCATTGCCAAATTGCTGTTGACTGACCTAAAAGTTGACAGAATTGAAATTGCATCCGCTAGGGTTTCCGAAGGAGAATTTCAGGCAGTAAAGAAAATTACCCATTGGGCAAAAGAGCAAGGCTATCTAGATAGGGTAGAGGTACTCACATTTGTAGATGGTGAAGTGTCCGTTAACTGGATGCTAGAAGCAGGAGCTACTGTTATGAATCTCCTGACCAAGGGTTCATTAAATCACTTGACCCATCAACTCAAGAAAACAGCAGATCAGCACTTTGCAGAAATTGCTGCGGTATTGCAATTGGCTAAGGAAAAAGGTTTGAAGAGTAATGTGTATTTAGAAGACTGGAGCAATGGTATGCGTCATTCCAAAGAATATGTATTGCAGTATTTAAACTTTATACAAGACCAACCCATTGAGCGTGTATTATTACCCGATACCTTGGGTGTTTTAATCCCATCAGAAGTAACAGAATTTGTAGGAGAATTGGTTCAACGTTATCCCAAACTGCATTTTGATTTTCATGCACATAATGACTATGACCTAGGAACGGCCAATGTGTTAGAAGCGGTAAAAGCAGGAGCCAAAGGCATTCACTTGACCATTAATGGTATGGGTGAAAGAGCAGGTAATGCTGCACTTGCTAGTGCTGTTGCCGTATTACACGACAATCTGAAGTCTGTAAAAACTTCTGTGAATGAGCAAGCCTTGTATTCAGTAAGTAAAATTGTAGAAACATTTTCTGGCATTAGAATTCCTTCTAATAAACCTGTAGTAGGTGAACACGTGTTTACCCAAACAGCAGGCATACATGCCGATGGCGATAAAAAGAACAATTTGTATTTTAATGACCTAATGCCAGAAAGATTTGGCCGCCAAAGAAAATACGCATTGGGCAAAACCAGTGGCAAGGCCAATATTGAAAATAACCTCAATGAACTTGGGATTCAATTGTCTGATGAAGATTTAAAAAAAGTAACACAGCGAATCATTGAGTTGGGAGACCTCAAAGAAATGGTTACACAGGCTGATTTACCCTATATTATTTCTGATGTGTTAGACAGTAGTGCTATAGAGGAAAAAGTACAGGTAGAGAATTATGTATTGACCCATTCTAAAAATCTTCGCCCTTCTGTAACACTTAGAATAGTTATTGATGGAGAATCTTTTGAAGAAAGTGCCCAAGGCGATGGTCAGTACGATGCCTTCATGAATGCACTCAAGAAAGTATATGCCATTAAGCAAATAGCACTGCCACAATTAACAGATTATACGGTACATATTCCACCCGGTGGAAAGTCCGATGCTCTTTGTGAAACAATTATCACTTGGATGAATCATGGCAAGGAATTCAAGACCAGGGGATTGGATAGTGACCAAACAGTATCAGCCATCAAGGCCACTACCAAGATGTTAAACATGATGAAATAATTATTTTTTTAAAACCATAAAGAACATGGCAAACAAACATATTTTAATTGTTCCAGGAGATGGAATTGGTCAAGAAGTAACTGCAGTAGGCAAATTAGTCCTAGACAAGATTGCAGAAAAATTTGACCACAATTTTACTTATGACACCGCTTTGATTGGACACGTGGCTATTGAAGCAACTGGTAACCCTTTGCCAGATGAGTCTTTAGAGAAAATGCGCCAGTCAGACGCGGTACTTTTTGGCGCCGTTGGTCATCCCAAATATGACAATGATCCTTCAGCCAAAGTAAGACCAGAACAAGGCTTGTTGAAAATGCGCAAGGAATTGGGATTGTATGCCAATCTGCGTCCTATCAAATTATTTGATGAATTATTAAGTGCTTCTAGCATCAAACCAGAAATCTTAAAAGGAGCAGATATCTTGTTCTTTAGAGAATTAACGGGTGATATTTATTTTGGTGAAAAAGGAAGAACCAATAATGGTGACACTGCTTATGACCATGCCGTGTATAGCCGTTTTGAAGTGGAAAGAATTGGGAGAAAAGCATTTGAAGCTGCACGTACCCGCAGAAAAAAACTTTGCTCCGTAGACAAGGCCAATGTATTAGAAACCAGCCGTCTTTGGAGAGAAGAAATTCAAAAGCTAGCATTGGAATACCCAGATGTAGCAGTAGAGCACCAATTTGTAGATAGTACTGCCATGATGCTGATTAAAGACCCCACTAGGTTTGACGTAGTAGTTACAGCCAACCTGTTTGGAGATATTCTTACCGATGAAGCCTCTCAGATTGCGGGTTCCATGGGTATGTTGGCATCTGCGTCAATTGGTGATGGAACTGGCGTTTACGAACCCATACATGGTTCAGCCCATGATATTACTGGAAAGGGAGTGGCCAATCCTTTGGCCTCTATTTTATCTGTTGCGCTGTTATTGGATATTTCTTTTGGAATGAAAACAGAATCTGATTTGGTGATTAGTGCGGTAGACAAAGTTTTAAAACAAGGTTTTAGAACCAAGGATATTGCAGACGCTAATACCGCTCCAGAGAATATATTAGGAACTGAAGCCATGGGCGATGCTGTATTGAAATTCATTTAAGCATTATGTATACATTTATTTAAGGGCTGTCACCAACGTGGCAGCCATTTTTTTTACTGTATTTTGTATAAATGTTAGGTAATCTTAACCGATATTTTGCCTTTTGTCCATAGGTTAAGCGCCGGTCCTATATTTTATCATTTTTATTACAAGCTTTAGCAAATCATTAAGAAATTAGCTCCTTTTCAATCCTGTACTGCATTTCAGGGCAATTTTAACATGCATTAACGTAGGATTTAACGCCACTTGTACCATCTTTTCTTGCTTCTCCTTCATTGCTCACAATCCAGTTTAATAGGCTATGTACCTGTTATACTTTTGTCTTGTTGATTTGAAACCAAATAACCAACAGGTTACTGTTACAAAACAAGATTAAAAACCTTAAAAAATAAACACATGAAAAATTTAGTTTTTGCCACAATGATCACGCTATTTATTGGAACAAGCGCTTTTGCAGCTCCCAATGATGCTCCCTACAAATCTATCAATGCTTTGAAAAAAGCGTATCAACAATCCAATCAAATTACTTGGTCTAAGTATGCATCTTATCAAAAAGCAAGTTTGGTAAAGGCTGGAATGACTACTGAATTGTTTTATACCCTTGATGGTGATTTCATTGGTAGCAGCAAAACCTTTGCTTATGACAAATTGCCTAAAAATGCCCTTAATCAAATGGCAGTTAAATATGCTTATCCAGAGTTTGAATTAGTAAAATGCATAGAGTTTGTAAACGCAGACAATGAAACAAATTATTATCTGTCATTGAGTAGTATAAATGAAGACCTTTATTTACAAGTGAATGAGAAAGGTCAGATTACAGAAATGAACAATTAATCCCCCTTAGATTCCAATATCCAAGCCAGCACCCATTGGGTGCTGGCTTTTTGTTTAATACACTGATAATCAAATATTTTATTTGTAAAAGTCTATTTAATGCTATTGGCTGAATTCTATTGCCAAACGAATTCGTAGATTGCCATTGATATCCGTAAAATTGTATCCTGAATAGAAGCATAGTATGAAGAAAAAATATGTATTGGTGATTGTTTTGGCCATGTTTTTAGTGGGAGCTAGCTCCTTTGTTCAAACATTTAATCTTGCCAAAAGCATTGCTAGGGGAAAAGAAGCTTACGCCGCTAATTGTCAGAACTGCCATATGGCAGACGGGAAGGGTTTGCCAGGTGCTTTTCCTCCCCTTGCAAAATCCAACTACCTAACTAAGTCCACTGGAGAATTAATCACTTATGTACTCAAAGGTCAGACCGGAGAAATAACAGTAAATGGAACGGTTTATAATGCAGTCATGCCAGCACAAGATTATTTGACTGATGAGCAAATTGCAGACATCTATAATTATGTACGCAACAGTTGGGGAAATAAATCAACCGTGGCCATTACTACTGCTATGGTCTCTAAAAAAAGAACTGAATTATCCAAATAGATGCAAGAATCTAGCGCCATAGTTCAAGCTTATGATGCAGCTATTGCTGGGGGTGTTTCTTGTGCACTTGCCACGGTAGTATATGTGCAAGGCTCTTCTTACAGAAGACCGGGTGCAAGAATGCTAGTAACTGAAACAGGTCAGATGACAGGTGCTATTAGTGGAGGTTGCTTGGAGGGGGATGCACTTAGAAAGGCAGTTTTGGCCATAAATCAAGGAAAAAATAAACTGGTAGTATATGACACTACAGATGAAGAAGATGCCAGTGTAGGTATTCAATTGGGTTGTAATGGCATAGTGAGTATTCTGTTTGAGCCACTAACTACCCATGACTCCCAACCCATTGAGGCACTCAGAAAAACCTTGCATACAAGAATACCGCAATGGGTATGTACAGTTTACTCTATGAATCATGGACAACATTTGGGAACCATGAATCTGAACAGATTATCAGCCTCCATTCAGGATTCAATGCTAGCCAATCTGGTTTTAGAACAGGTGACAAAACAAAGGTCAGTTCATTTTGAATTCCAAATAGAGGAGAACCAGCAAATGTTCTTTTTAGATTATTGTTTACCTCCTATTGCATTATATATAGTAGGTGCTGGTAATGATGCTATTCCATTATTGAAAATGGCACAACTTTTAGGTTGGAATACTACCCTTATAGATGGTAGGCTTACTCATGCAAATTCACAGCGTTTTCCTGAAGCAAATGTGATCATTGTTGGCAAGCCTAATGAAGTATTGGAAAAACTAGTATTTGATCATAGAACAGCCTTGGTATTGATGACCCATAATTACCAGTACGATTTAGCCATGTTAGAAGGCTTACTCACTATGAATCTGCCCTATATTGGTTTATTAGGGCCTTTAGGTAAACGAATCAGAATATTGTCAGAGATACAAGACCGAGGTTTAGATTTGTCTGGGTTAGATTTGGATAAATTATATGGACCAACTGGATTAGATCTTGGTGCAGAAACGGCTAATCAAATTGCGCTTTCTATATGTGCAGAAATCATGTCTGTTATTCATAAAACAGATCCCATTCATTTGAAACTAAAAGACTCACCCATACATAGCGTTCAGTGAAATTAGGTGTAATCATATTGGCAGCAGGAGCTGCATCCCGGATGGGGAAAGCAAAAATGTTATTGCCAATAGGCAACAAGACCATTTTGGGACATATCATTCAAGAAGTGAAAGCCCTAAATCCTGCAACAATTTGTTTGGTATCAGGAAAATATACAGCAGAAATACAAGCTGCTTTAGATCTTAGTTCAGTAACATTAATTCCATTTGCAAATTGGCAAGCTGGAATGGCTGCGTCTATTAAATTTGGCATGGAAGCTTTATTGGAAAAAGAACCAGCTATTGGTGGAATACTATTTGTTGTAAGTGATCAACCATTTTTAGAGCGTCAAATGTTGTTTAGAATGATTGATGCTTTTCAACAGTCTGGAAAAGGAATTGTAGCAGCCCAATATCAAGACCAATTTGGAACACCCGTGTTGTTTCACCCTAGGTATATTCATCAAATTAGAACTTTAGAAGGAGACAGAGGTGCCAAAAAACTATTAGAAAAACTTGTAGACGACTTAGTTTTGATAGATTTTCCATTAGGCGCGTTTGATATTGATACGGAAGAAGACTATGCCCAATTTCAACTACTATTAAAACAACAAGATGCTTATTGATCAGCACCACCGAATACACGACTATTTGCGTATTTCTTTAACAGACAATTGCAATCTCAGGTGTTTTTATTGTATGCCCAATGAAGACTATCATTTTATGCCTCATCAGCAATTGATGCAGCCCGATGAAATCTTGAAAATTGCCAAGACTTTTGTGGATCTTGGGGTTAAAAAAATTAGGTTAACTGGGGGTGAGCCCTTGGTTAGAAAAGATGCTGCAGAAATTATCCAATCCTTGGGTACACTTGGTGTGGATTTGTCCATAACTACCAATGGGACTAGGGTAGAGCTATTTTTGGATCAGTTGCAAGCTGCGGGTATCAAATCTATTAATATAAGTCTGGATACTTTGCAAAGAGAAAAGTTTCAATTAATAACAGGTAGAGACTTATTTCATAAAGTGCATGACAATATTGCGGCATTGATGCAAAGGGGATTCAAGATAAAATTAAACGTGGTGGTTGTTAAGGGTTTAAATGAACAAGAAATCCTTGAATTTGTAAGCCTAACAAAAGACCAGCCAATTACGGTTCGCTTTATTGAATTTATGCCCTTTGATGGGAATAAATGGAATAGTGACAAATTAGTTACCTGGCAAGAAATGCTCCAACAAATTGAAAATAAACACTTGTTAACCCCCATTGTAACTTCGGTGAATGATACCAGCAAATATTATGCAGTTGATGGTCATCAAGGAAATCTGGCATTTATTACAACCATGAGTGCTCCTTTTTGTAGTACCTGTAATAGAATTAGGCTAACAGCCGATGGTAAGATTAAGAATTGTCTTTTTTCAGAATCTGAATCAGACTTATTGGGAACACTTAGGTCTGGTGGAGATTTGACTCAATTGATTAGGGGAGCCATCTGGGACAAGCACGCAGCATTGGGTGGACAGTTTTCAAAAGAGTTTGAGAAAATAGATGCTAATAGTCTTCATAATAGAAGTATGATAGCCATTGGCGGATAAAACAAAACCATGATTTCAGTAGCAGAAGCAAGAAATAGGGTACTTGCCCATAGTCAAACACTGGATGCCATCATCTTGCCAATTGAGCAAGCAGTTGGGCATGTACTGGTGGATGATTTATTAAGTCAAATTGATATTCCTTCTTTTAGACAGTCTTCTATGGATGGCTATGCCATTAGGTGGGAAGAGCGTCATGAAACCCTACGCTTGCAAGATGAATTACCCGCTGGTAGTTTTAAGCAATTAGCGTTAGAGCCTGGTGCAACCATCAAAGTATTTACAGGTGGTCCTATTCCGGAATTTGCAGATACAGTAGTACAAAAAGAGTGGGTGGAACTAAAGGAAGCCACCATTGAAATTCAGACTGAAAAATTAGAAAAGGGCATGCATATTCGCATGCCAGGATCAGAAATAGCGCAACAAGCTTTGGCCCTTCCCGCAGGCACGGTGATCACCGCTAGTATGGTTGGGTTTATTGCTAGTATGGGCTTTGGTGCTATTAAAGTATATGGCAAACCAAGTATTGCCATTGTTATTACTGGAAATGAATTGGTGGCTCCTGGTAATCCCTTATTACCCGGTCAAGTATATGAATCTAATTCTTATGCATTAACTGCATTGCTAAAAGAACAGGGAATTAAACTTATCAATGTTTTTCAAGCAAAAGACCATTTAGAGGAAACTGCGTTTACGCTGGAATCGGCATTGACCAATCATGATATTGTTTTATTAACTGGAGGAGTAAGTGTGGGTGATTATGATTTTGTTGTTCAAGCTTGTGTACAAGTAGGCATAGAACAAGTATTCCATCGCGTAGCGCAAAAACCCGGAAAGCCCATTTTCTTTGGCGTTCAGGATGAAAAATTGATTTTTGGTTTACCCGGAAATCCGGCTTCTGTGATGAGTTGTTTTAGACAATATGTGTTACCTGCCATGCAAACTATGTCAGGTAAAAAGCTAGAAGAACCTGTGATGGGCAAGCTAAAACATGGTTATGAAAAGCAATCTAATCTCTGTGTTTTTCTCAAGGGCAGGGTGGAAAATGGAATAGTATCAGTTTTTGGTGGGCAAGCTTCATTTCAACAAAATAGTTTTGTACAAGCCAATTGTTGGATAGAATTAGAAGCGCACCAACAAAAAATTGAACAATTCAGTATGGTCAAATTGCATCCATTCTAGTAAATTTAAATTATGGATGAAATACTGATTTTATATGCCTTATGCTTCTTTGCTGTGGCATTGCTTTATGCTTCAGTAGGACATGGTGGGGCAAGTGGTTATTTGGCCTTGATGGCTTTATTTGGGTTTGCTCCCATGGTCATGAAACCAACGGCACTATTGTTAAATCTCCTTGTATCATTTGTGGCATTCCTTTCATTTTACAAAGCCCAATTTTTCAGACCAAAATTATTGTGGCCGCTCATTTTTGGATCCATTCCTTTTTCCTATCTAGGAGCAATAATTCCTTTGAGTGATTCTTGGTACAAGAAAATGCTAGCATTGATATTATTATTATCGGTATTTAGGTTGTTGATGAATCAAAATAATACTAGCCTTAAAACGGAACCTAAATTCTGGATCTTATTGGTCATTGGTTCTGGTATTGGACTATTATCTGGTATGATTGGCATGGGCGGAGGTATTTTATTATCGCCCATTTTAATACTTGCGGGTTGGGCTAATCAAAAAGAAACAGCGGCTATCAGTGCTGTTTTCATATTTTTAAACTCTATAGCAGGCTTAGTTGGTCAATATCAAAAAGGTTTTGAACTGGCCCCTGGTATGTTGTGGATTGGGATAACTGTTTTGGCGGGAGGATGGTTGGGTGCAAGCATTGGCGCAAAAAAAGTACCCATTGGACAAATGAAATGGTTGTTAGCAACCGTATTAATCATGGCAGTAGGTAAACTTTTCTTTACCTAATAAATATTCAAAACGGATGGAACTATTGATTTTTGGCTCCTTAACAGATATTATAGGAAAGAATAGCCTTGTTTTGGAAGCCCCGAACAATACGGAACAGTTAAAAAAAAGTCTGCTAGAACAATACCCTGGTTTAGCGCAAGCCCATTATTTTTTAGCCATCAACAAAATCATGGTTCATGACAATCAACCTTTGCAAGAAGGAGACGTGGTAGCATTAATGCCGGCATTTTCTGGAGGATAAAATTTGGAAAATCAACAACGATATATTAGACAAATGATTCTACCTGGTTTTGGGGTAGCAGCGCAAGAAAAATTGGGCAGGGCAAAGGTATTGATAGTGGGTATGGGTGCATTGGGTTGTCCTGCTTTGCAGTATTTGGTAGGAGCAGGGGTTGGGAATATTGGAATTATTGACTCGGATTTGGTGAGTGAAAGTAATTTACACAGGCAGTTATTATATGGCTACGCCGATATTGGGAAACCCAAAGTAGCAGTAGCTGCAGCACTCATGCGCTTACAAAATCCTGCTATTCAAATTACTACTTACCAAACTAGTTTTGAAAGAAAGAATGCCTTGGATTTATTAGAAGGATATGATATTGTTATAGACGCAACGGATAATTTTATTGCCAAGTACATAATCAATGATGCTGCGGGTATTTTAAATATCCCCATGATTTATGGAGCAGTCACTCGTTATCAAGGACAATTAACGGTATTCCATTTTCCAGATCAAAACAATCTTAAGTTTAATTATAGAGATTTGTTTCCTGTTCCTCCAGCTGATCATCTTATGGGAACTTGTGAAAGCTTGGGTGTGATTGGTGTGCTTCCTGGAATCATTGGTTGTTTGCAAGCCGCGGAAGCCATTAAGTTGATTACAGATATTGGTAAAACCTTGGCTGGTAGATTATATACCCATGATTTTCTTGAAGCAACTAATTATGAAATTGCCCTCTCAAAAAATAGCTCTATTAGTATGATTAAGAAAGAAGATTTTCTAAAGCCCAATCATACATCATCTGAAGAATTGGAAGAAATAGATATAGAAGAAATAAATGTTGATCAATTTTTGGCATTGAAAAAAAATGACCAAATTTTTGTATTAGACGTTAGAGAAAGACACGAGTATCCTCCCATTGATTTTTCAGATGCCTTGATTCCTATGTCTGAACTATCAAATCAAATAGAACAATTACCCAATAAAGAAATTTGTGTCATCTGCCATCAGGGTATTAGAAGTATTTACGCTGCCCAACAAATTCAAGCCAGAAAATCTATTAAAGCCTATAGTTTAAAAGGTGGAATCACCGCCTATTTTAATAAACTCTCATAATGGAAAAAGCACCCAAAAATATTTTCTTTGAAGGTCCCATTCCTGCTCAGAAAATTGCAGATGATATTCAAAAGCATTCCAATAAAACCAATATTGGTGCACATAGTATTTTTTTAGGACAAGTTAGAGAAGATCAAATTGGCCAAGGACAGGTAGAAGCAATAGAATATACTTGTTACCAAGAAATGGCTTTGGAAAAAATGCATCAAATTAGAGAAGCCCTATTTGCTAAATATGATTTGACTTGTATGCACGTGCATCATAGTTTGGGTAGGGTAGCAGTAGGAGAAATTTGTTTGTTTGTTTTTGTATCTTCCAAACATCGCCAAGCGGCAATAGAAGCCTGTACTGAACTGGTGGAATCTATTAAAAAGGAATTGCCCATATGGGGAAAAGAAATATTGAATAATCAGGCAAGCGTCTGGAAACAAAATAATTGATATGGTAAACATTACGCATAAATCGGATACGCTCAGAAAAGCTACAGCAACGGCCATTGTTCAATTGTCAAATATTGCAACCGTTGAAGCAATCAAGCATAATCAAGTGCCCAAGGGCGATGTGTTTTCTTTTGCCAAAGTAGCTGCTTTTTTTGCCATCAAGAAAACCAGTGACATGATTCCAGATTGTCACCCATTACCTGTAGAGTATTCCGATGTACGATTTGCCATCAATGATTTGCAGATACAGATTGAAGTAGAAGTTCATACCATCTATAAAACAGGCGTTGAAGTAGAAGCCATGCACGGTGCTAGTATTGCTGCATTGACTTTGTATGATATGCTCAAACCCTTGGATAAGGGAATTGAAATTTTGCAAGTAAAGCTTTTGGAAAAAACGGGTGGCAAGTCAGATAAAAAATGGCTTCCTACTAAAGGAATTAATGCAGCGGTAATTGTTTGTTCGGATTCTGTATTTCAACAAAAAGCAACGGATAAAGCGGGATTGGCTTTTATTGAAAAGTTGAAAACCCATGCGGTAGAAACTACCCATTATGAAATTGTGCCAGATGAATCTATTGCTATTGAACAAGTCTTTCAGAAATTGATTCAGGATAAGATAAGCCTGCTCATTTTTGTGGGAGGTACAGGGGTTTCACCTAGAGATATAAGTGTAGAAACTATTCGTCCTTTACTTGATAAAGAATTGCCTGGCGTTATGGAGACTGCAAGGTCTTATGGTCAGGAAAGAATGCCTTTTGCCATGCTTTCTAGAAGTATTGCAGGAACAGTGGGAGACAGTTTAGTCTTATGCTTGCCTGGTTCTACTAATGCAGCTAAAGAATATGCAGATGCTTTATTTCCACAGGTTTTGCACGTTTTCAATATGCTAGACGCTGCAGGACACTGAGGTAATTACTACAAATCTAATGTAGCATACTACCTTAAATCAGGGGCTTTACTAGTTTATACCAATTTCCACTGTGGCATCTTTGTACAGAGCGTTATTAGCAGGGGAATTGGTTAAAAATTTTAAGTTGCTGATGTCAGAATCTCTGATTTTTTTCCTATCTTGTACCTGTTTGTATCCCTCTCTTATTTACCCCAATCCCCCGGTTTGTAACCAACTCTTATTGCTGTTTTGATCTTAGGTACCCATTCCTCTATTGGCTTGTGCTATCTAGTCAACGCATGCAATGATTAAAGTTTTTTAAACTTAAAGTTGGATACGTTACATGAAACTCGGACAATTAAAAGCATCTATTATCAAAGCCGGTTTATTCCTGCTTGTTGGCGTTCTAGCCCTCTCTGTGGTTAGGAGTCAGGTGTCATTGTCTGAATCCGCAGATACTCATATAGAACCAAATTTTGGAACAGGGTCAATTCCCTTATATGCTATGGCCCCCTGTGTACCAGGAACGGTAAATAGATTCACAGGTTCTTATCACAGTAATTTATATATCGGCAATGCCAATGGGGTGAATGTATTGTTGGCATGGGGGCAGAATATGAAAACTTATACCACGGGTGCAGGTGGAGATTATACGGCTCCCTTCTTTGTGAATACTAGTAGCTATACAGGTATACCTTATGAAGTAAGGTCTTCTAGTACGGGTGGTGGTTCTGGCCCAAGCGTCATGGCCATGCGTACTTCTACTAAATTTTATGTGTTTGGTAGTACAACCAATATCAGTAATATTACCAGCATGGCCAATTTTGGAGCAGCTTCATTGACAAACGCCAATGCAGATGTGACCAATAAATTGCCAGCTGGTGTGGGTATAGCAGATGTAGCACAATTTGCCGTATCGCCAACGGCTATTGGTATTGTAACTACTGCTGGTAATGTTTATATGCTTACTAAGTTGGCAACATTGCAAGGTGATATTGCGGGTGCTAATGGGGCTATTTGGCACCAAGTAAAATTATCTGATGGTACCCCATTATCAGGTGTTGTTAAATTCTCTTTATCTGGTTCTGGTGCTTTTGCTTTAACGGCAACAGGTAAAATTTATTATTGGGGAAGGCCAGCTAATGTAAACGCCGCCGTTAATACAACTACTAGTTACAATTATGCTTATGATATGTCTGCCCAGATTCCTTCAGGTACAACTGTGGTGGAATTGGTTGTTTTGGGCAAAAGCACGGGTACCAATATGCTGTTTCTTTTGTGTAATAATTTAAAAGTCTATAGCTGTGGATTAAATGACGATGGGGTGCTTGGTGTAGGAAATACCAATACCAATTTTAATCAAGCAACTTTTCAACAAGTAGTTGGGCTAAGTAATATTGTACACATTGATGGTAATACAGAAGCTAGTTTATTTACCATGGGTGCAATGTCTAGTACGGGTAGAATATATGGCTGGGGCGATGGTGTTGCTTGTATGCTAGGTATTGCTGCTCAGTCTAGCTTTACTACTACTTATACCAATATTTCTCCTGTTGATATTTTTGGAGTGGATGGTTTTATGGATTTTAGTGTTTCTGGTCACTTTACCATTGCCTTTTTTACCAATCCTACTACTGCTGTTGATCAATATTGTTATGTGGGTCATAATACGGGTGGTTCTATTGGTTTGCCATCAATTACGGCCGCTGTTATAAGTAAGGCGGCTATTGCAAGATTAGACGCACCACCACCCATTAGTTTTAATTGTTCCAATACACAACCCACTATTGATATTATTGAATCGCTCACGGCTTTTAGTTCCTGTATTGGTTCTGCTTCTGTTAGTCAAATGATAGTAGTAGCCGGTACCAGCATGACCAATAATTTAACCATTACTGCTCCCGCTGGTTTTGAAATCTCTACTTCTGCTGGAACAGGTTATGGCGCAACGGCAACATTAACACATACTGGAGGAACCATTGCCGCAACCAATATTTATATACGTATAGCGGCCGGTAGTACAGGTTCCGTCTCGGGTAACCTGGTGTTAAGTTCAACAGGTGCAACTACGCAGAATTTGGCAATTTCAGGAACTGTAAACAGTTTGCCAGAAATTGCAACTGTGATAGGTGCAGCAAGAAGTGGTCCAGGAACGGTAACTGTTTCTGGTACTGTTACACCCACTACTGGAACTACTATTGATTGGTTTGCAGCATCAACAGGTGGTTCAGCGCTTAGTGCTGGAACACTTGCTTATACTACGGGTATACTCAATAGTACCAGCACTTTTTTTGCAGAAGCAAGAAATATCAGTACCGGATGTGTATCTACTTTAAGGGTTCCGGTAATTGCTACGGTGAATGGCAGTTTTTCTGCAGGTGCCATTGGTGTGAATCAATCCATTTGTTTGGGTACTACTGCCGCTGCACTCAGTTCTATTACACCTGCTTCGGGTGGAACAGGTGCAATAAGTTATCAATGGCAATCTTCTTTGGATAACACCCTTTTTACAAATATTACAGGTGCAACACTTTTGACATATATTCCAGTTGGGTTAACACAAACCACTTATTATAAAAGGTTGGCTATAACAGTTGCTGATGGAAGTATTGCTTCTAATACCATTACTATCACTGTGAATCCTTTGCCAATTGTTAGTTTGCCTATTGATAATGCTAGAACTGGGGCTGGTCCTGTATTATTAAGTGCTACTGCATCCGCTGGTGCCACGTTGGATTGGTATGCAGCCAGCTCAGGTGGGTCTATTTTAGCAGGAGGAAATGCCGTTACCAATTTCACAACTGCAAGTATTTCTGTAACTACTACTTTTTATGCAGAAGCTAGAAACAGTACCACTGGTTGTGTTTCACAAATCAGAATTCCAGTTGTTGCTACCATTAATGGTTCTTTTTCACCCGGTTCTATTTCTGCAGATCAAAATCTTTGCATGGGACTAACAGCTTTGCCTCTTAGTTCTATAACAGTTGCCTCAGGCGGAACAGGCGCTATTAGCTACCAATGGCAGGTTTCAACTACTTCTAATACAACAGGATTCACTGATATTACATCTGCCAATGCAAGCAATTATCATCCAGGTACGCTTTCCCAAACAAGCTATTTTAGAAGAGTAGCAAGCACAGTTTCTGACGGCAGTATATATAGTAATGTAGTGAGCATAGTTATTTATCCTTTGCCTATTGCTGCTACCGCAATCAATGGATCAAGAACAGGTGCCGGGGTAGTTAGTATTGGCGCAGTAGTTGCTGCGGGAGAAACCACTGACTGGTACCAAGTGTCAAGTGGTGGTAGCATTCTTTCAGGCGGTACAGGTACAAATAGTTTTAATACGCCTAGCATTTCAAATACTACTAATTATTATGCGCTTGCTAGAAATACCACAACAGGATGTATTGCTTCTTCTAGAACCTTAGTAGTAGCAAATATAATTATCCCAACACCCGTTATCACTGTTTCAGGAACTTTGAATTCATTCAATGCATGTATTGGTTCCGTCTCTACTGAACAAAGTTTTAGTGTATCTGCTAGCAATTTGGTTGCCAATTTAATCATCAATGCAGCAACGGGCTATGAAATTAGTACGTCTACCGGTACTGGTTTTACAAACACTATTTCCATAAGTCCTGTGGCAGGTTCTGTTACTAGTACTAATATTTTTGTTCGTCTTACCAATTTGGCTCTTAATACTGCTTCAGGCAATATTCAATTGAGCAGTACCAATGCTGTGTCAGTGAATATCGCCACAGGCATTGCAACTATTAGTGCCTTATCAAATGCGGGTATTATTGCTGGAGCCAATACGGTTTGTGCTGGTACCAATAGTTCCACTCTTTCTCTATCTGGAAACCTAGGATCCATTCTTAAATGGCAATCTTCTGCTGATGCAGGTTTTGGAACTATAACAGATATTGCAAATACCAGCAATACCCAATTAGTATCAAATCTTTTAACGAATACCTATTATAGGGCGATTGTTCAAAATGGATTTTGTACACAAGTCATTTCTGCTCCAGTATTGATTAGTGTGAATCCAATACCTGTATTTACGCCTAGTATCATTTCTAGCATTAGCACCACTGCAACTAGTTTTACCATTCCATTTACTGCAACAAATGCCAATCAGTATAGTATTAGTTCAGGGGCTAGGGCTTTATCTGGTTTTACAACTATTTCTAACCAATCACTTTCTGGGACAAGTCTAACGGTTGCCATTCCTGCAACTGTTCCTGGTGCTTATGATTTTAATATAGTAGTTCGTAATGCTTCTACTGGTTGTGTTTCTGCCATTATTCCAATAGTATTAAATGTTAGCAAGCAAAATCCAACTATTAGTCTTGCCGACATTACTAAAAACTATAATGATCCAATTTTCACAATTGCAGCGGTTACAAATAGTTCGGGTGCAATCAGTTATACTAGTAGTAATACTTCCGTTGCTACAATTGTAAATAATCAGGTTACAATAGTAGCAGCTGGTACTAGTATTATTACTGCTTCACAGCTTGCAGACGCCAATTATAATGCGGGTTCTACTTCTGCAACCATGGTTGTAAACAAACTAAATGCAACTATCAGTTTAGCTAATACTAGTAAGACCTTTGGAGACCCTGATTTTACTATTACTGCAAGCAGTAATTCTACAGGTGCTATTAGTTATACCATTGACAATCCAAGCATTGCTACTATCAGTGGAAATACAGTACATATAGTTGCTTCTGGATCGGCTATCATTACTGCCTCTCAGGTTGCAGATGGAAATTATCATGCTGCAAGTACAACAGCGCTCTTAATTGTATCGGATTTGATTCCTAGTGATCTCAGTTATCCAAGTCCTAACATCTTTACTATTGATGCAACCATTAGTCCCTTATTCCCTTCGGTGGTTGGTACGCCAACAGCCTATTCCATTAGTCCTTCCTTGCCTGCCGGTCTTAGTATTCATGCAACTACGGGTATTATCAGTGGCAAACCTACTGTATATAGCGCTACAAAAAATTATACCGTTACTGCTTCAATTGCTGCAGGTTCTGCAACTGCCATTGTAAGTATTACTGTCAATAAAATCAATAATACATTAGCACTTGCCAATATTACCAAAAGCTATGCTGATCCTAATTTTAGTATTGCTGCTACTTCAAATAGTACTGGCAGCATTAGTTATGCTATAGCCAATGCCTCAGTAGCAACTATTGCAGGGAATACTGTGACAATTGTTGGAGCAGGAACCAGTTCTATCACTGCAACTCAAATTGAAGATGATAAACATGTTGCCGCCTCAACAACTGCAACACTTACTGTTAACAAAATTCCTGCAAGTTTGAATCTTGCTGATATTACAAAAAACTATGGTGATCCTGCTTTTACCCTAAATGCTGCTAGTAATAGTACGGGTGCTATTAGCTATAGTATTGACAATTCAGCAGTAGCAACCACCACTGGTAATACCGTGACTCTACAAGGTGCTGGTTCTGCTATTATCACAGTCACTCAAGCGGCTGATGCCAATCATTTTGCCGCTAGTATAACTGCTATTTTGAATGTAAACAAAATAGCCCCTGTTTTATCTCTTTCTAATATCACTAAGACCTATGGTGATCCTAGTTTTGTTTTAAATGCTAGTTCTACAAGTGCAGCTGCCATTAGTTATAGCATTGATAATCCTGCAATTGCTAGTATATCTGGTAACCAAGTAACTATTAATTCTGCTGGTACAGCTACCATTACTGTTAATCAAGCCGCAAGTGCTAACTATTTGGCGGCAACGGTTTCTGCAACATTATTGGTCAATAAAAAAGCAACCATCATTAGCTTGGTTGATATTGTGAAAACTTTTGGGGATCCTGACTTTATATTGAACGCCATTTCTGATAGGGCTGGTGCTATTACTTATGCCATTGCTAACAATAGCCTTGCCAGCCTCAGTGCAAATTCTGTTCATATGATAGCTGCAGGTACTACTAGTATTACTGCATCTCAATTAGAAGATGCTAATCATTTAGCAGGTTCTGTTACAGTTAATTTGATTATCAATAAAGCTGCAACAATTTTGACGCTTGCAGATATTGTTAAAACCTTTGGAGATCCAGCCTTTAGTGCAAATGCCAGTAGCAATAGTAATGGCATAATTAGCTATAGTATTACTGATTCAAGTATTGCTACAGTGAGTGGTAATCAGATTAGCATTGTTTCTGCAGGGGTTACCGATATTTTGATTAATCAGGCTGCTGGAACCAATCATCTAGCTGCTAATATAGTTGCAAAATTGACCATTAATAAAATGGCTGCTACACTTAGTTTGAGTGATATTAGCAAGAATTTTGGAGATCCTGCTTTTGCTGTGAATGCTATAACCAATAGTACAGGTGCTATTAGTTATTCTATTTCAAATACTTCCATAGCCACTGTAATTGGAAATAATGTCAATATTCTTTCAGCTGGAACTACTACTATTATTGCAAATTTGGCAGCAGATTTAAACCATACTGCTTTATCTATTTCTGCTAATTTTGTTGTTAACAAAATCAAACCAATCTTACTTTTAAATGATATTAGTAAGGCTTTTGGAGACCCTGATTTTTTTGTCAATGCTATTAGTAATGCACCAGGTGCGTTTAGTTATTCTATTGCCAATCCATCCATTGCTACTGTATTGGGTAATACTATTCAAATACATGCTGCAGGAAATACTATCATTACTGTTCAGCAAGCAGCTAGTCTCAATTATTTAGCTGTAATGGATACAGCCAATTTATATGTTAACAAAATAAGCCCAACCATACAGTTAGCTGATTTAAATAAAAACATAGGTGATCCTGACTTTAGTTTAACCGCTACAAGTAATAGTCTAGGGAATATTACATACAGTATTGATAGTGTAACCATTGCAAGCATTAATAGTAATCAAGTAACTATTAATGGGCTTGGTATTGCTACTATTACTGCCAACCAAGTTGCTGATGGAAATTATCTAGCGGGTTAACTGTTACGGATAAAGCCCCAACAGGACTAAGTTATCCTGGTCCAAATGTATATCCTGTGTTAAGTGCTATTGCTGCATTAAGTCCAACGGTGAGTGGCACTGTTACTGGTTATAGTATTAGTCCAGCTTTACCCGCAGGCTTGAGCATGAGCGCAGCAACTGGAGTGATTAGTGGAACACCTACCCAAGCTACTGCAGTTATTATATATACAGTTACAGCAAGTAATACAGTTGGAAGCATTAGTGCAACGGTGAGCATTGCGGTAAATAAATTAACTCCTACTATTAGTTTGTCAAGTTTGACTAAGACCATGGGTGATCCTGCATTTGGTATAGCAGCCGTTAGTAATAGCACAGGTACTATCAGTTATAGTAGTAGCAATGCATCAGTAGCAACCATTAGTGGTAATCAAGTAAGTCTAACAGGAGTTGGCGTTACCACCCTTACTGCTAGTCAAGCTGCAGACAATCATTATCTAGCGGGTTCAGCTACAGCCATCTTAACAGTGAATGCTGCCGCTTGGGTAGGGATTAGTTATCCAAGCCCCAATGTGTATACAGTCAATAGTAGTATTAGTCCATTGGTGCCAACCATTGGTGGAACAGCTACTGCATTTGTGATTAGTCCAGCATTGCCAGCGGGCTTGAGCATCAGTAATACAACCGGAATTATAACAGGCACACCTACACAGCCAAGTGTAGCCAAAGATTATACAGTCAATGCCACAATTAACGGAAGCAGTTATACAGCGCTAGTAAATATTACCGTGAATGATCTGGCTCCAACAGGATTGAGTTATCCTAGTCCAAATGTATATCCAGTATTAAGTGCTATTGCAGCACTAAGTCCTACGGTGAGAGGCACTGTTACAGGTTATAGCATTAGTCCAGCTTTGCCAA
>NCHJ01000025.1 GCA_002256765.1 Bacteroidetes bacterium 24-39-8 | reverse complement strand
AAAATTTAGTTCAAATTCTTCGTGATAATGTAAAGGATAGTCAAAACTAGATTTAGTACGGCTGAATACCGTAAAACAGTCGGATTCACTCAAGGGAGTTATTTCTCGTAGTAATTTGTGTCGAATCATTCAGCAGCCTCGTTAGACGGTGAAAATAAGGCTTTCACCGATTATTCATAATATTTAATTGACAATTTGAAATTTAAATGCGCTGCAACAAATGCCCATTATGTGTATAATTTGCCCATTTTTCAGCCATTTTTAATCATTCCATATTACAAAACTGTTGAAAATGATTGCCTAGAATGATTTAGATTTAATCCGATTTTGAAAAAAATCTGAACCATAAACGATTGTCATGCCAACTGATACTACCAATATCAACTCCGGTGGAAAGCAAAAAAACAGTTATGACGCTATTGTCATAGGATCCGGTATTAGTGGCGGATGGGCCGCCAAAGAATTAACAGAAAAGGGATTGAAAACCTTGGTCTTAGAAAGAGGTAGAGATGTTGTTCATTTAAAAGACTATCCTACAGCTACCAAGAATCCTTGGGATTTTGAACACAGGGGAGAATTACCAGCCAAGCTGCTCAAAGAAAATCCAGTTGTTGCCCGATGTTATGCTTTTGGAGAATCAACAGCACATTTTTTTGTAAAAGACAAGGAGCACGAATACCAACAGGAAAAACCCTTTGATTGGATCAGGGCCTACCAAGTAGGCGGTAAGTCTTTACTATGGGCCAGACAAACGCAGCGATGGAGCAAATATGATTTTCTGGGACCAGAAAGAGACGGCTTTGCCGTGCCTTGGCCCATATCTTATGATGACTTAGCACCATGGTATTCTCATGTGGAAACATTTGCTGGAATTAGTGGAAACAAAGATGGCTTAGAGACTTTGCCGGATGGAGAATTTTTGCCTGCCTGGGAAATGAATTGCGTTGAAAAAGAGATGCAAACAAAGATTATGAAAGCCTATCCTGGAAGACATGTGGTACAAGGAAGGTGCGCGCATTTAACCCAACCTACTGAACTGCATTTGAAACAAGGAAGAGGCCAGTGCCAAGCTAGAAGTCTTTGTGAAAGAGGTTGCCCTTTTGGTGGATATTTTAGCTCCAATTCAGCTACCATTCCATGGGCCATGCAAACAGGTAATCTGACCATGCAAACAAATGCGGTGGTGCATTCCATTATTTATGATGAACAACTAGGAAAAGCAACAGGTGTCAGGGTTATTGATGCTATTACAAAAGAATCAACAGAGTATTTTGCAAAGATTATTTTTGTAAATGCAGCCTGTTTAAATACCAATTTAATTTTATTGAATTCCACTTCAAATAGGTTCCCCAATGGATTAGGTAATGATAGTGGTGTGTTAGGACAGTACTTAGCTTTTCACAATTATAGGGGTTCCGTTTCTGCATCTTATGATGGGCCCAAAGACAAGTATTATTATGGCAGAAGACCAACCCAAGTAATGATGCCTAATTTTAGAAATGTAGAAAAACAAGAAATGGATTTTCTACGCGGATACATGGTACATTTTGGAGCAGGAAGATCTAGAGCCTCCGGCGATGGAATTGGTGGTGAATTTAAAGATGCCATTACCGAAGTAGGTGATTGGGGCGTATTTGCCATGATGCAAGGAGAGACCATACCCAAAGCAAGTAATCATGTTAGACTTAGTAAGGACAAACAAGACCAATGGGGAATACCGCAACTCATTACTTCTGTAGGCTATGACAACAATGATGAGTTATCCCTTAAAGATTTCTTGCAACAAACAGCTGAAATGTTAGAGAAGGCAGGATGCAAAAATATCAGTACCAATGATAGCAAACAGGCACCTGGATTAGATATTCATGAAATGGGTGGTGCAAGAATGGGAAGAGATGCAAAGACTTCAATACTCAATGCATTTAATCAAGTACATGCTTGTAAAAATGTGTTTGTAACGGATGGTGCTAGTATGGTTTCTACCAGTACACAAAATCCTTCACTCACATTCATGGCTTTAACAGCAAGGGCTGCTAATTATGCGGTAGAAGAACTTAAAAAAGGAAACTTATAAATAAAAAGCAAACCAATCAATATGTCAGATACAGCGTATATCAACAACAAAGCGCAAGCGCAAAATAGTTTTGACGCTATTGTAGTAGGCTCTGGAATTAGTGGTGGGTGGGCCGCCAAAGAACTCACCGAAAAAGGCTTGAAAGTATTGATGTTAGAAAGGGGTAGAGACCATCAACACATCAAAGATTATAAATACGCAGATAAAGATCCATGGCAGTTAGAACATAGAGGAAGAACTACGGCAGAACAAAAGAAAAAATATCCTGTAATTCATCGTGGATGGGCCGCTAATGAAAGCGTGATGGATTCATGGGTTAATGAAGAAGAGTCACCTTATACAGAAGTTAAACCCTTTACATGGTGGCGTAGTTATCAATTGGGAGGGCGCTCCATTCTTTGGGGTAGACAAAGCTATCGCTTAAGCGATTTAGATTTTGAAGCCAATGCCAAAGATGGGGTTGCTATTGATTGGCCTATACGTTATAAAGACATTGCACCTTGGTATGATTATGTAGAAAAATTTGCAGGTATCAGTGGATCCAAAGAAGGTCTTGCACATTTACCCGATGGTCAATTTTTACCACCCATGGATTTGAATTGTGTAGAAAAAGATGTTGCTGCAAGAATCAAATCTAAGTTCAATAATGAACGCCATTTGTTTATTGGAAGAGTAGCCAATTTAACAGCCGCTATTCCAGGTAGAACGGCTTGTCAGTTTAGAAATCGTTGTTGGGAAGGTTGTCCATTTGGAGGTTATTTTAGTACCCAATCTTCTACTTTGCCTGCGGCGATGAAAACTGGAAGATTAACCGTAAGACCATGGAGTATTGTTACAAGGGTTATTTATGATAAGAATACACAGAAAGCAACAGGTGTTGAAGTATTAGACGCAGAAAATAATCAAACTTATACCTATCACGCAAAGATTGTTTTCTTAAATGCATCTGCACTGAATTCTGCTTGGGTGCTCATGAATTCAGCCACGGATATTTGGCAGGATGGATTGGGTAGCAGTAGTGGAGAACTAGGGCATAATATCATGGATCACCATTATAATCTGGGAGCCTCAGGAATGGTAGAAGGTTTTGAAGACCAGTATTATTATGGTAGAAGGGCTAATGGATTTTATATTCCAAGATTTGCCAACCTCAATAATGATAAACGTGATTTCTTGCGTGGTTATGGATACCAAGGTGGCGCTAGCCGTCAAGGTTGGAGTAGGGATGTAGCTGAACTCAATATTGGAGCAGCATTTAAAGAATCAATTACAGAGCCAGGCTCTTGGACCATTGGTGCCACTGGATTTGGAGAGATCTTGCCATATCATGAAAATAAAATTACCCTTGATAAGAATCGCAAAGACAAGTGGGGATTACCAGTACTCATGATGGATGCAGAGTTAAAAGAAAATGAACTCAAGATGCGCAAAGCCATTAAAGAAGACTTGGTAGCCATGTTTGAAGCTGCAGGCGTTAAGAAAATCAACACTTATGATAGTGGACACGCCATGGGACATGGAATTCATGAAATGGGAACGGCTAGAATGGGAAAAGATCCCAAAACATCGGTGCTTAATGGTACCAACCAGGTTTGGGATGCCAAAAATGTATTTGTTACAGATGGTGCCTGTATGACTTCATCGGCCTGCCAAAACCCATCTTTAACCTATATGGCAATCACTGCTAGGGCTGCAGATCATGCCGTAAAAGAATTGAAGAAAGGTAACATATAATAATTTCCGCAAATTCTCGCAAAAAGCCCCTTGAACAGTTCGAGGGGCTTTTTTATTTCCGGAAATTTTCCGCAAATCGCGCAAGCTAATCCAGCTTTCTTATTTTATTCCACTTTTTAATTAATTTTTTTAACTAGTTCAAACGGCAAATTTGGTAATTAAACCTTTCCTGCGCAATCGTTTGCGCTCATCTATGGGCTAATCATCCAATAAGGGAAAAAACTAACAGAAAATACAGGCTAACTGTTGTTAGTGTTAGGGAATTACTTTTTTGTCAATTTTACACAAACGTTTGCGTAAAAACTCCCTGTAATCCTTTGTAGACAAGGCTTTACATTAACAAATTAGAAATTACTGCATGCGTATCAAACAGATTATTATGTAAATGGTACACATTAGTGTGTTAAAAATTGACAACAAAGTGTTAAAAAATGTAGCTATCGCGATAGCAATTCTCTCTAAATTCGCCTTGAATCTGTTAATCATCTTACAACCAAAATGCTATGCCAACGAAAAACAATCTGCTAGCCAGAAGTGCGCTCCTTGCACTTTTTCTTGCTTTCTTCTGTTTCAATGCGTTTGCTCAAAAACCCGTTACTGGTAAAGTAACCAACAAAGCCAATCAACCTATTGCCGGAGCAACGGTAGAGGTTAAAGGCTCTAACACCGTGGCAATTACTAATGCCGAGGGTGTTTTCAGTATTAATGCACCAAGTGATAAAAGTATCCTGGTCTTTACTGTTGTTGGATTTGAAACCATTGAGCAAACAGTTGGAGGAAAAACTTCCTTCAACGTATCTATGACAGAAACAACCAACCAGTTAAATGAAATTCTGGTTACTGGTTATTCTGCTCAAAGGAAAAAAGACATCACTGGTTCTGTATCAGTGGTAAATGTAAAAGACCTAAAAGCCATTCCAGCTGGTAGCCCCGAGCAAATGCTTCAAGGTAGGGCTTCTGGTTTGAACGTAATCACTAACGGTCAACCAGGTACTGGATCTAATATCCGTATTCGTGGTATCACTAACTTTGGAAACGTTGATCCTTTGGTGATTGTTGACGGAGTTCAAGGTAGTTTAACCAACCTTAACGCTACTGATATTGAAAGTATCCAAGTATTGAAAGATGCTGGTGCTGCCTCTATCTATGGTGTTCGAGGTTCTAATGGTGTAATTGTGGTTACCACCAAGCGTGGTAGGTCTGGTAAAGCTCAGATCACTTACGACTCTTATATTGGTACCCAACGTCCTCCAACTGGTAATGTGTTCAACTTGTTGAATTCACAAGGTATGGCTGACTTGACTTGGTTGGCATTGAAAAACTCTGGACAACCAACCACTCACCCTCAGTATGGTAGCGGTGCTACGCCAATTATACCTGATTACATCAACAATGGTGGTAATGGTGGTATTACTGGTTCTATTTCTGCTGCTGACTTAGCAAAATACAATACTTCAGATTTCTCTAAAGGAATCTATCAAATTGTAGCAGCTAATAAAGCTGGTACAGACTGGTTCCATGAAATCTTCAAACCAGCAGGTATTCAAAGCCATACCATCACTGCTAGCGGTGGTAATGAGAAAAATACTTACTTGTTCTCTTTGAACTATTTTAACCAAGAAGGTACAGCCATTGGTACTTACCTGAAAAGGTATTCTGCCCGTGTAAATACTACTTTCAATATCAAAAACAATATTCGTATTGGTGAGAACCTGTACATCTTTAATAGGGACAACCCTAGGTTTGCTAACCAAGATGAGGGTAACCCAATCTCTATGACTTACCGTCAACAACCTATCATCCCTGTAACTGATATTAATGGTGGATGGGCTGGTACTGCTGCAAAAGGTCTTGGTAACGCAACCAACCCTGTAGCAACTCAAACTCGCGGTATGGACAACAAGGGTAACTCTTGGGATATTCAGGGTAATGTTTTTGCTGAGGTTGACTTTGCAAAACATTTCACTGCACGTTCTGCATTTGGTGGAACCATGAGCAATTTCTACTACTATAACTATGGTTTTAGAACTTATGAAAATGCTGAAAACAATGGTTCTAACTCATTTAGCGAAAACGCCGGTTATAACAGGTCTTGGACTTGGACCAACACTTTAAAATACACTAATGTATTTGCAGAGAAACACGCTGTTACTGCGTTGGTAGGTGTTGAAGCACAAGAAAACTATGGCCGTGGAGTTGGTGGTAATGCGTTAGGATATTTCACTGATAATGTGAATTTCCGCACATTGAGCACTGGTTCTGCCGGCTTTACTAACTACAGTTATGCTTATATCAACTCTTTATACTCTTTGTTTGGAAAAGTTGATTATGCATACAATGACAAATACTTATTTAGCGCTACTGTACGTAGGGACGGATCTTCTAGATTTGGACCAGATAAGCGTTATGGTATTTTCCCTTCATTTGCCGCAGGTTGGAGAATTTCTCGTGAAGACTTCATGAAAGACATTGATTGGATCAATGACTTGAAAATCCGTGGATCTTGGGGTAAATTGGGTAACCAAGCTAACGTTGACCCTTCTAACGCTTTCTCTCAATATGGTGGCGGTCCTGGAACTGCTTACTACGATATCAACGGAACTTCTACTGGATCTGTTCAAGGTTTCACTTCTACTAGAATTGGTAACCCTGCAACTGGTTGGGAAGAAAATATCTTGAGCAACTTTGGTTTTGACGCGGTATTGTTCAAAAACAAAATTGACTTCTCTTTTGAATACTATCAGAAAAAAGTAAATGGTCTATTGTTCTCTGACCAGGCTCCTGCTACTGTTGGTGGTGCGGCTCTTCCTAACGTTAACATTGGTAACATTGAAAACAAGGGTATTGACGCAAGTGTAACTTACCATGGTGCTCCAAATAAAGATTTGAAATATGACTTAGGTCTAATCTTTACTCAATACAAAACAAATGTATCTGAAATTCCAGGTAACTACTTTGACGCGGGTGGATCACGTATTGGTAACTTTGTAAGAAACCAAGTAGGAAATGCAATTGGTGCTTTCTACGGTTACAAAGTAGCAGGCATTTTCCAAGATGCTGCTGATGTTACTAAATCAGCTACTCAAGATGGTGCTAAGCCAGGACGTTTCAAATACGAAGACGTTGACGGAGACAAAGCAATTACTGATAAAGACAGAACTTTCTTTGGTAACCCTAACCCTAAATTCACATTGGGCTTTAACGTAAATGTGAACTACAAAAACTTTGATTTCTCTACTTTCTTCTATGGTTCTTTTGGAAACGACGTAATCAACTATGTTCGCTATTGGACAGATTTCTATCCTTCATTCCAAGGTGTGAAAAGTTTAAATGCCTTGAACAACTCTTGGTTACCTACTCGTACCAACACAAATATTCCTATTGCTGAGAATGACGCTAGTTTCTCAACTAACCAAGTACCTAACTCTTATTACTTAGAGAAAGGTGGCTATTTCAGATGTAAATCTTTGATTATTGGTTACACAGTACCTGCTGCTTCTTTGAAGAAATTAGGAATTGAAAAAGTACGTTTCTATGGTCAGGTTGCTAACTTGTTTACCATTACCAAATACACTGGTTTAGATCCTGAATTAGGTGGTTCTAATACTGCGTTCGGTATTGACTATGGTAACTATCCTAACAACCAGAAGAATTTCAACTTTGGTGTAAACGTAACTTTCTAATTGTTGTTAAATCATAACAAGAAAAATATTCAAAAATGAAACAATCAAAATTCCGAATACTGCTGATAGGCGCTACTGCATCCATGGTGATGTTCTACGCCTGTTCTAAAAACTTTTTGGACAAAGCACCAATCGGATCACTTGACCAAAACACATTGTCTAACAAGGCTGGTGTGGAAGGCGTGTTGATCGGTGCCTATTCTATGTTAGATGGTTATGGTGGAGCTGGCGGTGGCTGGCAGTCTGCTGGTTCTAACTGGGTATATGGTGGTGTAGCATCTGATGATGCGTACAAAGGATCTGACCCAGGTGACCAGGCAGATATTGTGCCTATTGAAACCTATACAGCTACTGCTTCTAACGGTTATTTTAACCAAAAATGGCAAGCGGTTTATGACGCAGTTCAACGTTGTAATGACGTATTGCGTTTGATGACTGCAGCTACTGATATCTCTGCTGCTGATAAAGCTAGAATTACTGGTGAAGCTAGATTCTTGCGCGCCCATTATCATATGGAAGCCAAGAAAATGTGGAACAATATTCCATATGTAGATGAAACCATTACTTATGCTGCAGGTAACTTTAATGTACCTAATGACAAAGATGCATGGGTTGGAATTAATGCAGATTTGGATGCTGCTGTTGCTAATTTGCCAGCCACTCAAAGTTCTGTTGGTAGGGCGAATAGCTGGGCTGCAAAAGCTTTAAAAGTAAAAGCTTTGATGTTCCAAAAGAGCTATGCTGCTGCTTTAACATTGGCCAAAGACGTAATTGCAAATGGTGTTACAACCAAAGGAACCAAATATGCGTTGACTGCAAACATGTTTGATAATTTCAATGCTGAAACCAAAAACTCTTCTGAAGCCATTTTCTCTACTCAACAGTCTGTAAATGACAATAGTGGTGGAAATAACGGTGGATGGGGAGATGTATTGAACTTCCCTTATAATGGTGGTCCAGGTGGATGCTGCGGATTCTATCAGCCTTCTATCAGTTTGGCTAACTCTTATAAAGTTGATGCCAATGGTTTGCCTTTGTTAGATACTTGGAATGCTACTGATTTCAAAAATGACCAAGGTATTGCTTCTGGTGCAGCATTTACTCCAGATGTAACTACTCCAGTTGACCCACGTTTAGACTTTACTATTGGTAGAAGAGGTATCCCTTATTTGGATTGGGGTCTTCACCCAGGTAATGACTGGATTCGTGATCAGAACAATGGTGGACCTTATGCTGCTATCAAGCACGTTTATTACAAACGTCAAGCTGGTGCTTTAACTGATAATAGTTTCTGGACATCTGGTATTACTGCTAATAACTACACATTCATCCGTTTTGCAGATCTTCTTTTGTGGGCTGCTGAGTGTGAAGTAGAAGTTGGTTCTTTGGCAAACGCTGTAACTTATGTTAACCAAGTGCGTAACCGTGTTAAGAGCAATCCAGCTTCTTGGGTTAAAATGCCAGGAGGTGCTAATGCAGCAAACTACCAAGTTGGTTTATATACTAGCTTCCCTGACCAAACTTATGGCCGTAAAGCTGTTCGTTTTGAAAGAAAATTGGAACTTGCTTCAGAAGGTCACCGTTTCTTTGACCTAGTTCGTTATGGTATAGCTGACGTTGAGTTAAACGCATACATTGCAAAAGAAAAAGCTAAACGTACTTATTTTGTGAACTCTGTTTTCACAAAGGGTAAGAGCGAATACTTCCCTATTCCTCAGTCTCAAATTGACTTGAGTAAGGGTGTATTGAAGCAGAATCCTGGTTACTAATCTAGTAACACTTGCATCATAAAAATAAAAGGGGTAGTGTGCAAACACTACCTCTTTTGTTTAATTTTATTCCCTATTCAGAATTGGCTTCCATGAGAAATCCATTTACCAATTTGGCATTATTTTGTTTGATAGCATTGTTTTCTTGTAAAAGCAATGATACCCTGTTTACTGCTATTTCATCTTCATCTTCCGGAGTACATTTTAATAATCAAATCTTAGAAAATGATTCGGTTAATGTATTAGACTTTGAAAACGTTTACAATGGTGGTGGTGTTGGCGTAGCCGATTTTAACAATGATGGATTGCAGGATTTGTATTTTTCAGGCAACCTAGTATCCAACAAATTATACCTGAACAAAAGCGGATTTAAATTTGATGATATTACCCAAGAAGCGGGCGTTGATGGCAAGGGCAAATGGTGTAGAGGCATTTCTATCATTGACATCAACAATGATGGCTGGATGGATATTTATGTTTGCGCTACTTTGCGTAAAGACCCCAAACTTCGTGAACACTTACTCTATATTAACCAAGGTGTAAACGAAAATAGGATTCCCATTTTCAAAGACATGGCTGCGGAATATGGGCTTGCCGATAATGGACATGGCACCATGGCAGCATTTTTTGACTATGACAATGACGGCGATTTAGACATGTATTTGGCCAATAATGAAATTGTCAAGAATGACTATCCCAATAGGTTTAGACAGGCTTTAAAAGATGGATCTCACCCCAATACGGACAAGCTTTTTAGAAATGATTTTAATCCTGCATTGCAGCACCCTTTCTATACCAATGTTTCAAAAGAAGCAGGTATTCTAAAAGAAGGGTATGCCCACGCAGTAACTATTACAGACATCAATAGAGATGGATGGAAAGATATTTATGTAACCAATGATTATCTCTCAAATGATCTGTTATGGATCAATAATCGTAACGGAACTTTTACGGAATCACTCAATACTTATTTCAAACACACATCGGCTAATGCCATGGGAAACGATATCATTGATATCAATAATGACGGCCTAAGTGATGTGGTGACACTGGACATGAATCCACAGGATAACTACCGCAAAAAAATGATGCTGAACCCCAACAGTTATCAAACCTATCAAAATAGCGACTACTTTAATTACGGATACCAATATGTACGCAATACCTTACAATTAAACCAAGGCCCTAGAGTAAAAGAAAACGATAGTATTGGAGCGCCTATATTTTCTGAGATTGCCTTTTTCTCAGGAATTGCAGAAACTGACTGGAGCTGGACGCCATTGGTTGCAGACTTTGACAATGATGGTAATAGAGATATGATTATTACCAATGGTTTTCCAAAAGACGTAACCGATCACGATTTTGTAACTTTTAGAAATACTTCTTTTTCTGTTGCCTCAAAACAACAATTATTAGAACAGATTCCTGAAGTAAAGATTCATAACTATGCTTTTAAAAATAATGGCAATTTAAGTTTTAGCAATGTGTCTACTGATTGGGGTATGACTATTCCCTCTTTTTCCAATGGTGCGGTATATGCAGACCTGGATAACGATGGGGACCTTGATTTAATAGTCAATAATATCAATGACGAAGCGGGTATTTTCAAAAATACCCAAAGAGATAAAAACAAAGATTCAGCGCATTTTATTGACATTCGTTTAGAAGGAGACAGTCTCAATAAAAATGGACTAGGTACTTGGATAGAATTGCACTACGGCTCAGGTCAGTTGCAGGTTTTGGAGCAGAACCCTTACAGAGGTTATCTATCTAGCGTATCTGGATTGGCCCATTTTGGATTAGGAAAGGTTCAAGCCATTGACTCCTTGATTGTCAAATGGCCCAATGGTACCAAACAAAAATTGGAAAATGTGAAAGTGGATCAAGTACTTACCCTTTCCATTAAAAATGCCATTCAACCAGTTGCAATTATTCAAGAAGTCTTTGCAATTAATACCTTGTTTAAAGAAATTACTTCTGCGGTGAACATGCATTATGTACAAGAAGAAAAAGACTTTGTAGACTTTAATATTCAAAAATTAATTCCACACAAGTTCTCTGAATATGGTCCAGCACTAGCCGTTGGCGATGTGGATGGCAATGGCTTAGACGATTTGATTACGGGTGGATCTTTCTCTTTTAGTAGTCAACTGTTTTTACAACAAAGCAACGGGACATTTTTACAAAAGCCAGTGATTGCTAATGCCGATATCAATACCAAGAGATGGGAAGATTTAGGAGTTTTACTTTTTGATGCCGATGGCGATGCTGATTTGGATTTGTACACCGCAAGTGGTGGTTATGAAAACCAGCGTAATACAGAAGTATATCAAGACAAGTTTTATCTAAATGATGGTAAGGGTAATTTTAGTTTTGAAGCAACAGCAATACCCCAAAACTTGACCAGTAAAGCCTGTGTGCGTTCCATTGATTTTGACAAAGACGGAGACTTAGATTTGTTTGTTGCGGGTAGGGTTGATCCTTGGAATTATCCCAAACCTGTTTCTAGTTTTATATTTAGAAATGATACCAAGAATGGGAAAGTGCATTTTACAGATGTAACCGCACAAGTAGCTCCATCATTGAATAACTTAGGCTTGGTTTGTGACGCTTTGTTCACAGACTATGACCAAGACGGATGGCCTGATTTGATCTTGGCAGGAGAGTGGATGCCCATGACAATTTTAAAAAATGAGAAGGGGCAATTCAAAAACGCTACCGCTGCTTCAGGAGTAAATGCAGAAACTGGTTGGTGGAATACTATTGCTCCGGGTGATTTTGACAACGATGGAGATGTTGATTATATATTGGGCAATTTGGGGCAAAACAGTTTTTATAGAGCAAGCCCCAAAACACCAGTAGGGATTTTAGCAAAGGATTTTGACAAGAATGATAGTTATGATGCATTCCCTTATTTATACTTACCTGATCAAGAGGGTCAATTAAAACCTTTTCCTGCACAAACAAGGGACGATATTGTGAAGCAGATGATTAGCATGCGTAGTAAGTTTCAGAATTACAAAACCTATGCTGTTACAACGGCTGATAAGATTTTTACAGAGGAACAAATGAAAGGGGTGCAAAAGTTGGAAGCTATAAATCTTCAATCAGTACTCATGCGTAATGAAGGCAATGGCAAATTTAGTTTTCAGCCCTTGCCCAAAGAAGCCCAGTTCTCTGTTTTGAATGGCATGGTGGCGGATGATTTTGATGGTGATGGTAATTTAGACTTGGTCATTAATGGAAATGATTATGGAACAGAAGTTTCTGTTGGTAGGTATGATGCATTGAATGGCCTCTTTTTAAAAGGCGATGGTAAAGGTGGATTTAAGCCTTTATCCATTTTACAAAGCGGCATCTTTATACCTGGCAATGGAAAGGGCTTGGTTAAACTGCGTCATGCCAATGGCAAAACCTTATTGGCTGCTGCACAAAACAGAGGTCCTTTAAAAATCTTTGAATTAAAATCAAACGCTTTGACTATTCCTTTATTGCCCGATGACATGGCTGCCCACATCAGTTTATCCAATGGCAAAAAACAATTATTAGAAGCATATTATGGTGCCTCTTTTTTATCTCAATCTGGACGATTTTTATCTCTAGGTACACAGGTAAAAGAGTTAAGCATCACAAATGTTAAAGGACAAACTAGAAATGTATCACTTAAATAAATAGATATGAAACGCCAGTTTTTTCAAGGGCTAATGGGGGCAGTTCTTTTGATGGTATTATTTGCTTGTAATCAACAAAAAAAAACCAGCATCAATGATGCAGAGGTAGTGCATGAGAACCAAGATCAACTAACACAGATTATTATTTATGACGTGTTCACACCGCCAGTAGCAAGTAGAATCTATGTCTATTCTTCCTTGGCTTCTTATGAAGCCATTAGGCATGCAAAACCAGGTTCGCCATCTATTGCTGCCAAATTGCACGGATTCCAACCTATGCCCGAGCCAGAAAAAGACAAGTCATATAACTATACCCTTGCTGCTACTAAGGCTTTTTTTACAGTAGTTCACAAAGTGGTATTCTCACTGGATTCTCTAAAAACTTACGAAGAGAGCACTTTTGCCAAATTCAAAGCCTCTATGGATGAAGAGACCTATAATAGGTCGGTTACTTTTGGCGATAGTATTGGGAATATAGTAGTAGCTAGGGCCAAGTCAGATGGCTATCCCCAATCAAGAGGCAAACAAAAATATTTGGGTAGCAATGAACCAGGCAAATGGCGTCCAACACCACCCGATTATTTAGACGGTGTAGAATGGTGTTGGAATACCATGAAACCCATGGTCATGGATTCATCAGCTCAGTTTAAACCAGTTCCCCCACCTGTGTATAGCGCAGATAGTTCTAGCGAGTTTTACAAATACGCCAAAGAAGTGTACACCGTTAATAAAAGCTTGACGGATTCTTTAAAAATGATTGCCAAATTTTGGGATGACAATCCCTTTGTGATTGAGCACTCAGGTCATATGATGTTTGGGAACAAAAAAATTACACCAGGAGGTCACTGGATGGGTATTGCTGCAATTGCTGCAAAAGAATCCAAGGCTGATGCGGTTAAGGTTGCCATGACTTATTCATTGACCAGTATTGCACTGTATGATGCTTTTATTGCTTGTTGGGATGAAAAGTACAGAAGTAGTTTGGTGCGCCCTGTAACGGTGATCAATGAATTGATAGACAGAAATTACGTGCCATATTTACAAACCCCACCATTCCCTGAATATACCAGTGGGCATAGCAGTACCTCTGCTTCTGCTGCAACTGTATTAACGGAATTGTATGGAGACAATTTTGCCTTTCGTGACACCAGTGACCTACGTTATATTGGCATGGAAAGAAATTTCAAATCTTTTTATCAAGCTGCGGGAGAAGCTTCTATTAGTAGATTGTATGGAGGTATACACTACCGTTTTGGGGTAGAAGTGGGAACCGAACAGGGAAAGAAAGTTGGAGCATTTATTGTGCAACGAACGTTGAAATAGTGAAGAGATAAAAGTGAAGAGTTAAGAGTGAAGAGTGAAGAGAGGAGGAAGAAAGCGAAGAGTTAATAGGGAAGAGATAAATAAATCTCAGTACTTATAATAAAAACTGCGGCTATTGACCGCAGTTTTTTTATTGGAAAAAGGTCATTTGTTTTTCAATTAAATCCTCAGCCCCATAGAAGGAAGCTATTTTTTTGATCACCGATTCTACAACAGCATCAGGACAACTAGCTCCACTGGTAATTAAAATTCGTACCGGTTTTTTTTCTGGAAGAAATCCAGTGACTGTTCTTTGTTCCTTGGTATGCCAATTGCAATCAACAATGGTATTGCCGTCTAGTATTCTATCAGGTGTGTCAATAAAGTAGGTTGGTAATTTTGCTTCACAAAGTTCTACTAAGTGAGATGTGTTACTGCTATTATATCCACCAATTACAATGGCCAAATCTGCATCCGTTGACAACATTCCACCAACCGCAGTTTGATTATCATTAGTGGCATAACACAAAGTGTCTCTAGTATCAGCAAAATGTTGATCAATGGTTTCTGCTGTGAGTTGGTATTTTCTGATCATCACATTTTTTAAATAATCAGAAATGGCTTGTGTGTCAGTTGCCAGCTGTGTGGTTTGATTGACTACACCAAAACGAACCAAGTCTTTATTAATATCAAAGCCTTCTGAATATCGGCCTTTGAAAGTTTCATAAAATTCAGCAGCCGGTTTTTCTCCTTGAATATATTTAGCCAGTTCAATGGTCTCGGCCATATCATTTACCACTATAGTAGGTGTATGAACGGAAGCGTGTGAAAACGTGGCACGGGTTTCTTCATGTTTGGGTTTGCCGTGTATGACAATGCTATAACCCTTCTCAGCTATTTGTTCGCTTCTATTCCAAACCTTTTCTACAAAGGGACAAGTAGTATTGTATTTGGCTGTAGCAATACCTTTACTTTCTAATAAAGTTTCAATAGCAATGGTAGTGCCAAATGCGGGAATAATGACAACATCATCAGTAGTTATTTCATCAAATGAAATAATCTGTTTGCCATAAGTGTCTTGCATAAATTTAACACCCATGGCGCTTAGGTCTGCGTTTACCTGAGGATTGTGAATCATTTCACTCAATAGAAAAATTCTTTTGCCGGGGTTTTCTGCAACGGTACTAAAGGCAATTTCAATAGCATTCTCCACCCCATAGCAAAAGCCAAAATGCCTAGCTAGGAAAATCTGAACCTTACCCAAATCCAATAGAGTAGGGCTAAAATCCTTTTTTAATTTATCCTGGGCTTTTCTATACTGTTTAATGGCAGTAATAAGTGGACTCCTGTATTCTATGGGAACGTTGAACTGCTTCATATATGACTATAACGGTTCCAAAAGTACAAAGTTCAATGCAGTAATTGGAAAATGAACCTTTTCTGACATTGAAACTTTGACTAGTAGCCAGTTCTTTTTGTAATTTTAAGTACTCAATGAGAGATTATGAAAATCCGTTTTAGTCTTATATTCCTTTTAATGATAGGGTTTAGTTTGCTTCAAGCCCAGACTAATAAACTAGTGCCCATTTTTGATGGTAAATCCCTTACTGGCTGGCGTACTTTTCAAAACAAGCCTTCTGACTCATGGAAAGTTGTAGGCGGGTTATTGTATGGTAATGGACTCAATAAGGGCAATCATGCTGACCTGATTACTGAGGCAGAATACGAGAATTTTAAACTGGTATTTGACTGGAAAATCTCCAAAGGGGGTAATAGTGGGTTGCTTTATATGGTTAGTGAAAAAACAGCTGCAAGTTTTCATAGTGGTCCTGAATACCAGTTATTGGATGATCAGGGATATCCTGAAAAAATAGAGAACTGGCAGAAAACAGGGGCCAATTATGCCATGCAAGCACCAGCCATGGATGCTTCTCTTCCCGCTGGAAAATGGAATCATACTGTGATCATAGTAAATCGCGGACGCGTAGAACACTGGTTAAATGGGAAAAGGGTGGTGGAATATGTGCTTTGGAGCGATGTTTGGAACAAGGCCAAAGCCGCTGGTAAATGGAAGGACTATCCTGAATATGGCATGAATAAGAAAGGGCATATTGCCATTCAGGACCATGGCAGCGATATTTGGTTGCGTCATATTAAGATTCAGGAGCTCTAATAGGCCAAGGATGGTCTTGAGCATGGATGCCTTATCTTTGCAACATGCATTATGTTTCCGTTGAAGGTCTGACCAAGAGTTATGGCATTAATCCGCTTTTTAGAAATATTTCCTTTCATATTAACGAGGGTGACAAAATTGGCCTAATTGCCCGCAATGGGGTAGGTAAATCCACATTATTACGCATTTTAGCTGGTCAAGAAACAGCTGATTCTGGTAAGTCATGGATCAATAAAGACGTAACCGTGGCTCTTTTTGAGCAGGATCCCCATTTTGAGGAAGACAAAACCGTCTTAGAGAATATTTTCCATTTAAAGCACCCCATTATCACCGCTATCCGCAAATATGAGGATGCCATGGAGCAGGAAGACGGAGAAATGATTGAGTGGCTGGAGCAATACTTAAACCAAGAAAATGTAACCCTCTTATTGGTTACCCACGATAGGTATTTTCTAGACGCTGTTTGTGAAGAGATCTGGGAGTTGGAGCGGGAAAACATGTATGTGTACACCGGTACTTACGAAAACTACATGGAGAAAAAAGCTGCTAGAATTGAAAGCGAGCTAGCCAGTATTGACAAAGCCAAAAACCAGTTCCGCAAAGAACTGGAATGGATGCGAAAGCAACCCAAAGCTAGAACCACCAAGAGCAAGAGCCGTCAGGATAATTTCTATGAAGTAGAAGCCAAGGCCAAGCAAAAAATTGAAGACGTACAACTGCAATTAGAAGTAAAGATGAGCCGCTTAGGTGGCAAGATTGTGGAGATGAAAAAAGTGTACAAGTCTTTTGCTGATAAACCCATCTTAAAAGGGTTTGATTATAATTTTAGTAAGGGAGAACGGATTGGGATTATTGGAAAGAATGGGGTAGGTAAGTCTACTTTCATGAACGTATTGCAACAACTAGAACCTGCTGATAGTGGAAAGATTGTAGTGGGTGATACCATTGTCTTTGGTAATTTTTCTCAACAAGGTTTGGTGATTAAGGAAGACATGCGCGTGATTGAATACGTGAAAACCTTTGCAGAGAATTTTCCATTGGCAAAGGGCGGAAGCCTTAGTGCAGCCCAGTTCTTAGAACTCTTCCTATTCTCTCCGGATAAGCAATACACCTATCTTTCTGCCTTGAGTGGGGGAGAGCGCAAGCGATTACAATTGCTCACCATTCTATTTACCAATCCCAACTTTTTAATTCTGGATGAGCCTACCAATGACTTGGATCTTCCAACATTGGCAGTACTTGAAAATTTCTTGAGTGAATACCAAGGTTGTGTGATGATTGTATCGCACGATAGGTATTTTATGGACCGATTGGTAGATCACTTATTTGTATTTGAAGGAGAAGGAGAAGTGCGAGATTTTCCTGGCAACTATACCCAATATAGAATCTGGCTCAAAGACAACGAGAAAAAAGACAATAAATGGGCCGTATTGGAATCCAATAAAAGCAAGGGTCAAACAACAGAAGAAGCCGTTGTTGCAAAAGCTGCTGCAGTAGTTAGTACTGCTCCTGCTGCACCTAAACGCAAACCCAGCTTTAATGAAAAACGCGCTTTTGAACAGTTAGAAAAAGAAATGCCACTCTTAGAAAAAGAGCGGCAAGACTTAACGGATAAAATGAGTGGGGGTAATTTAAATTTTGACCAGATTCAACAACTCTCAGACCGATTGATCCAGATTAACCAAGCTTTGGAAGAAAAAGAATTACAATGGTTAGAGTTGAGTGAACTGATGTAATTATCTAAAAGAAATTAATTCTACTTCAAAAATCAGGGTGCTATTGGCACCAATTTCTGCGCTAATTTGTCTATCGCCATAGGCCAAATGTGGGGGAATAAAAAAGCGCCATTTACTTCCAGTTGGCATTAACTGTACACCTTCTGTCCATCCTGCAATGACGCGGTTTAATGGAAACTTAGCTGGACTGCCACGTTGCACAGAACTGTCAAACACCGTACCATTGATCATAGTGCCATGGTAATGACAAGTTACTTCATGATGCGCAGTTGGTTTAGGACCAGTACCTGCTACTAAAATTTCATACTGCAATCCACTAGCCAGTTCTACTACTGCAGGGTTTGCTTTATTGGCTGCTAAAAAATCTTGTCCAGTTTTTAAATTGGCCGCTGCTTTTTCTGCCTTGATTTTTGCTAATTGATCTGCTACTCCCATAAATTTTTATTTGCCTGCTTGGGTTAAAATAATTTGGTAAAAATAAATCATCCTTTTGAAATCAGATACGGGCATTCTTTCATCAATGCCATGAAAGCCTTTGGAATCAGTGCTTGGCAAAAATTTAATCACTGCTTCTGAAAAGGGTTGAAAGTATTTGGAATCAGTTGCCCCTACGGATAAAAAGGGAACTGGAATCACGTCTTTGGTTACTTGATAAGTAGCATTTTCTACCAACAAATATCCTTTGGAATCAAGTGCTGCGGCTGGTCCATTATAATCTGCTTGGCTGGCTTTGGTCACTACTATTCTAGCATCATCCACTTGACCACGAATAAAAAATTCTACGTCATCAGGTGTTTGTCCAGGAAGTATCCGTGTATTGACTATGGCTTTGGCCACACTAGGAATTACATTGTCTTTCATACCTGATTGAACAATGGTTGGTACAATGGTTGTTCTAATTAGGGCATTGCTGCTCTTGTCTTTTTCCAATTGACCCACCAAAACTTTTTCAAATAACCAAGGATTGGCAATAGCCATTCTTTGCGCAAAAGAAAGCCCTGGTCCTATGCGTTGAAACATTTCATGAATCAATGGCAAAACTTTGTAAGGCATTTGTTTTTCACGCAGCTTAACTAGTCCCTTAGACAAAATATCAATAGCAGTTTCTTTGGCAGGTGTAGAACTATGTCCACCAGCTTGGTCTACCGTTAAATCAAAACTCATATAACCCTTTTCAGCAACTGCAATCAAGGCTACGGGTCTTTTTAATTCTGGAAAATGTTCGCGTGTAATTTCTCCTCCCTCATCCAAAACCATTTCTGGTTTTATTTTTTGCTCCTGCATGTATTTGGCAATGGCTTGTGCACCATGACCAATAGTTTCTTCATCGTTTCCAAAACTGAAATAAAAGTCTCGTTCTGGTTGAAAGCCCTGTGCCAATAATTTTTCAGTGGCTTCCAAAATGCTGATCAAACTAGCTTTATCATCGGCCACGCCGCGGCCATAAACCGTATCATTTTTGAGCTCTCCACCAAATGGAGCAACCGTCCATTGTTTGGCAGTAGCGGCTTCTACAGGTACCACGTCAAAATGTGCCATGAGCACATAGGGCTTTTGTTCAGGATGTTTACCTGGCCAATGATAGAGCCTACTCAGGGCATTAAAAGACTGATGTGTTAAATGTTGGTGCACCAAAGGATATTGTTGCTCCATCAATTGCCAAAAGGTATTGAACTGTAGGGTATCAACAGGTAGACCATCACCAAATGTAATAGTTGGAATACGAATGGCTGCACGCAAATGCGATAGTGCGGAATCTGGTAAGGCAGGTAATTCCTTAGATGCTTTGATAGGAATCTCTTTGCTAAACCGGAAAGTATTAAACAATACAATGCCTACCAGCAATAAAGCGGCTACCAATAAAAACAGAAAAATTTTCTTAATCATGATGCTTGGATATTGCACCAAGATACGCCAGACTAGTTGATCTTGATACCAGGAAGTACTTTACTCACCTTGTTTTTCTTGTCAATATCACTTTGACGAATCACAGGATGCACTCCGGCCATACTATTGCACTTAACGCATTGTGCTTTATAGATTTTTTTAGCATAGGGTACCATGCATACACCTTCATTCCAATCTGATCCGGCAATTACATAAGAATCTTCCGCGTCTGGACCTGAAGCTGGTACAAAGCGCAAAGAACCACTATTGTCAAATTTGATATTGATGCCATCTGGGTCAATGGATTCAATAACGCCAGGAGTATAGGCGTTAATGGTAATTTCTTCTACTACAGAATTGTTTACATAACGCAGAACTCCAGAAGCAACTTCTGCCTTGGTGCTATCAATTCCCCTTGTTAGGGTAATTTTCTGGTCTAAATAAACCTGTACTTTCTTGTAGTCAATATTAAAAGCCTGCATCTTCATCTGCAGTTCTCTATTGTAAATAATATAGTTGGCCTTGTCAGATGCGCTTGGTGGTACATAAGCATTGTTGGTTTCAACATTGCCCGCTTCTACATGTGGTTTAATGTAGGCTTTGGAAGAGCCTGTTTTCCTGCCTGTGCATGCTGCCAGAAACAGAAAACTCATGAAAACAAGACTAGCCGCAAATCGATACATCATTTGAAATATTTTGACAAAATTAAGGATTAATACAAAGAAAAGGCCTTTTTTCAACCCGCTAAATGGGCTTAAACCCAATACTGTAAAGGGTTATACCATTTAAGCCAATGAAAATCCATACCAGTTTCTTGGTATTTTCCTTGTTTGAAACAGTTTTTTGAGGGCTTTTATTGCGCTAACTAGCAATAAATATTTTGTTAATTCCTAGTCTTTGCGGTTTACTTTGGTAAAATCCTTGCTTACCCTAGCCTTCATAATGCCCGTTGTGTCTTTGCCAGCTGATACTACTCGAACTTTGTATTCACACTCATAAAAATTAGGTGCTTCATAAAACAACACTTCTTGTACGTCAAATTTTACCTTGCTGGAATCATTGTTCACAGAGCCATACAAAAACTCACGCATGGCTTTGTTCAAGTGTTCATTTACATCAGCTGTCTTGGGTTTTTTCTCACAAGAAACTAGGGTTGTGATGACCAAGACCAAAACAAAAAGGATCTTTTTCATATGGCTTATTGTTGAATATATTTTTTATTGAATTCAGGATAAAGTTCAAGCAAAGCATTGCTCTTACCATCTTTTTCAAATATAAATTCCCAAGTGTTTAAGGGCTCCCAAATAAATGTACCCCTCATTTTTTTGTTATTGATAGAAAAAGCAATTTGATTTACTTCTTTCTTTTTGGCCGTGTATTCAACTATTACTAAGTCTTGAGAATAGCGCATAGAGAGATCCGTTAGGTTCTTTTCTAAATCGTCTAAAGTTCCATGCCATTGCGGATAATAAGACTGTCCAATCACATCAAATTTTAAGCCCCTAGTAATCAATTGATCCAAGAACCAACGCGATTCTTTGTTCTGTCCACCGCAAGCAATATGAATCATCACTGGTGTTTTGGCGTTAACGGCTCTTACAGCTTTGATACCAGATTGAATAAAGTCTGCCAATACATCCATCTCCTTGGTATTGCCCTCGGGCCAAACCATACCATGGTCAATTTCATTGCCCACTTGTACCATATCGGGTTCTGTACCCTGCGCTTTGAGTGCCTCCAATACAGAACTAGTGTGTTGGTAGATGGCTTTTTGTAAATCTACTACACTAAGACCTACCCATGCAGCAGGTTTGATTTGTTTACCAGGGTCTGCCCAGGTATCACTATAATGAAAATCAAGTAAGAATTTTAAACCCGCATTCTTCACCCTTTTGGCCATCACTAAAGTATGCGAAAGGTCACAGAATCCTTTTTTAGGGGAATAGCCACTATCAGCTGCGGGATTCACAAAAATGCGCAAGCGGATATAATTGAATCCTTTTTCTTTTAGCAGTAAAATGGCGTCCTTGGTTTTTCCCTTGTCGGAAAAATGAATACCCTTGGCTTCTAATTCTGGAAGAAAAGAAATATCGGCACCCAAAATATTTTCCGTTTTGCCATTTTGGGCAAACATGGGCAAGGCAAAAAACAAAAAGGATAATAAAATAATTAAACGCTGGGGCATGCATCAGATTTGACCAGCTAAGTTAATCAACTGAAATAGGAAATGGAAATTCTATCTAATTTGATTTAACCGTTGGAACTATTCAAAGCCCTCTTGAAAAAGGGAAATTTATAACTGGTTCCTTCCACATCGGTCAAAAGAAATACATAATCCCCATCTGGCATATGGGTCATGTTTAACTGAATTTCATGTCCATGAAAACTGCCCTTTCGTAAAATAGCCTGTTGTTCTGACTCAATACGATAATTCAATACGCTTTTGCGTAGGATAGGGGAATGAATTTGTACGTGCATGCGGTCATGCACAATGTCCGTGATTTCAACGGAACCAGCAGTTAGTGTCAGCATTAGGGGGTTATTCTACCCCTAATGTAGGACAAAAACCAAAACTTATCCACAAAAAAATAAAATAATTTAAGCAGGCTCCCATATAATATCCACAAATTTGCCCAAAAAAAGCCCATTCTTGCGGAATGGGCTTTTTAGCTTAGAACAATAAAATTTAGTTGACTTCGTAGGCAGAAACTGGCTCACAAGTACAGATTAAGTTTCTGTCTCCATGGGTATTGTTTACCCTAGCTACAGAAGGCCAGAATTTATTCAAAGTCACATAGTATAATGGGAATGCAGCTTCGGTTCTGCTATAAGGTTTGGTCCACTCATCGGCACAAACCAAGGCCTGAGTATGAGGTGCATTTTTCAAAGGATTCTCTAACTTATCCCAGTCGCCATTTTCTACTTTCACAATTTCTCCGTGAATAGCAATCAATGCATCGCAGAAGCGGTCTAATTCACCTTTGTCTTCACTCTCTGTTGGTTCAATCATAATGGTTCCAGGAACAGGGAAGCTCATGGTTGGAGCGTGGAAGCCATAGTCAATCAAACGTTTTGCCACGTCTTCTGCTTCAATGCCACAAGACTGTTTGAAAGGACGCAGGTCTACAATAAATTCGTGAGCACAGGTTCCATTGCTACCAGCATAGAGAATCTTATAATATTTCTCCAATCGCGCACGCATATAGTTGGCGTTCAAAATAGCATATTCAGTGGCTTTGCGAACACCTTCAGCTCCTAACATTTTAATGTATGCATAGCTAATGAGCAAGATGCTAGCAGAACCAAATTCTGCTGCACTAACTGCGTGGTGTTCTGTATTGGTTTCTGAACCAACATGACCTGGTAAATAAGGCGCCAATTTATCATTCACACAAATAGGTCCCATGCCAGGTCCACCACCACCGTGAGGAATGGCAAATGTTTTGTGTAGGTTTAAGTGACAAACATCGGCACCAATCATACCTGGGCTAGTCAGACCAACCTGGGCATTCATATTAGCACCATCCATATACACTAGACCACCGTTGTCATGAATAATTTGACAGATATCTTTAATTGTCTCTTCAAACACGCCATGGGTTGAAGGATAGGTAACCATTAAACCACCAAGAGAATCTTTGTATTGAATGGCTTTTGCTTCCAAATCTGCCACATCAATATTACCCGCTTCATCACATTTACATACCACCACTTTAAATCCAGCCATTACAGCAGAAGCAGGGTTGGTACCGTGTGCACTAATTGGAATTAATACCACATTTCTATGGCTTTCTTTTCTTGCTTGGTGATAAGCGCGAATGGTTAACAAACCAGCGTATTCACCCTGTGCGCCACTATTGGGTTGCAGACTACAAGCGGTAAAGCCCGTGATCTTGCAGAGATAATCATTGAGTTCTCCAATCATTTGCTGATAACCCAAACTTTGGTTAGCAGGAATAAAAGGATGCAGGCTTCCAAATTCAGGCCAAGACACAGGAATCATTTCTGAAGCAGCATTCAATTTCATGGTGCAAGAGCCCAAAGAAATCATGCTGGTATTCAAAGAAAGATCCTTGTTTTCTAATTGCTTAATATAACGCATCATTTGGCTTTCACTATGGTGCGTATTAAAGACAGGATGCGACAAATAACTGCTACTTCTTTTTGCGTGAGCAGGAATATTGGTCAATCCCAATTCAACATCAAATTCAATGGTAGCTTCATCCTGACCCTTGGCTTGTGCAAAAATGTAGACAATATCAAGAACGTCTTTTTGAGAGCAGGTTTCATCAATAGAGATACTGATTTGATTGTCTGTAGTATAACGCAGGTTAATTTGCTCTTTTTCTGCAAATGGCAGAATAGTAGCAGCATCAGCTACAACAGTGATTGTATCAAAATAAGTATCACTCACTGTTTGATAACCCAAATCTTTCAAAGCCAATTGTAGGCTCTGTGTTAATTCGCTAACGCGCGATGCAATATTTTTCAAACCTTCAGCACCATGATACACGGCATACATAGCAGCCATATTGGCTAGTAATGCTTGGGCGGTACAAATATTAGAAGTTGCTTTTTCGCGTTTAATATGTTGCTCTCTGGTTTGCAAAGCCATGCGCAAAGCGCGATTGCCTTGGGCGTCAATACTTACTCCAATTAATCGGCCAGGCATACCTCTTTTGAATTCATCTTTGGTTGCAAAGAAAGCTGCGTGTGGACCACCAAATCCCATGGGTACACCAAAACGTTGTGCACTACCAATAGCAATATCGGCATCCAATTCACCAGGAGCAGTTAACAAAGTCAGTGCTAATAAATCAGTAGCCATAATGGTATGACCACCTGCTGCATGCACAGATGCATGAAACTTTCTATAGTCTTCAATGGCCCCCAAGTTATTAGGATATTGAACAATAGAACCGCAATATGTATCGTCTATAGAGGCAAATCTATAATCACCCACTACTACTTCAATACCTATCGGCTCCGCCCTAGTGATTAATACATCAACTGTTTGAGGGAACACGTGGAGGTCTACAAAGAATTTGGGTTTGGTAATATTGTCTGCCTTATTTACTTGGTTAAAGACCATGGCCATGGCTTCTGCAGCTGCTGTTGCTTCATCTAATAAAGAAGCATTGGCAATGGGCAAACCAGTTAGGTCTGTGATCATGGTTTGAAAATTCAAAAGAGATTCCAAACGGCCCTGAGAGATCTCAGCTTGATAAGGGGTATATTGGGTATACCATCCTGGATTTTCAAAAATATTTCTAAGAATAACACTAGGAGTAATGGTACCATAATATCCTTGGCCAATATAAGTGCGATATACTTTGTTTTTAGCGGCTACTTTCTTTAGCTCACTCAAGTATTCAAACTCGCCAATAGCAGCGGGGATGTCTAAATTCTCTTTGATGCGAATACTGTCTGGAACAGTTTTGCTAATCAGGGTTTCCAAACTATCCATGCCAATGGTAGCAAGCATGGCTTGGGTATCTGCTTGGTTGGGGCCAATATGCCTTCCGTGAAATTCGTTTGACTGCTGGTTAAATAAGTTCATAAGGGTGTCTTATCTTTTAAAGCTGAATGACTGACTTATTACAAAGATTGGGTCTAATTGTTTGTTGAACCCAAGGTTTAGAAAGGCGCAAAGTTAAGCAGTTACAATGGCATTTTTGAGGCTAAGTCTTTCTTGGGGAAAGCATGTGCATGAAACTTGATAAGAAACTAACAAATTGGCCAAATTAGCCATTCATTTGTTTGGTTTCTTGCTCCCGCATTTGCTCACTGGTTAAACGGCTGCCATCATGACTCCAACCGGGAGGTCCAAATAAGTACTGCATTCTATCTGATAAACTGATGCCTTTTTGGGTGCAATCCTGCCAAATCTGTTGCCATTCATGAAAAACCACTTTAATAGGTCCGGGGTTTTCTAGGTTCTTGGTTAAGCCATATTGAATGGGGGCATAGTCCTTGGGGTCTAACTCTTCTTGAAAAGTTCCAAAGAGTTTGTCCCAAAGAATGAGGAACATACCCATATTTTTATCCAAGTATTTTGGATTAGAACCGTGGTGCACCCGGTGGTGCGATGGGGTGACCAAAACATGCTCTAACCAGCCCATTTTCTGAATATATTCTGTGTGTACAAAAATGCCCCAGATCTGGGTGGCAGAATACACAAACAAAAGGTCTAGTGGGTCAAAACCAAGCAGCGCAATAGGAATAAAATAAAGAAATCTATAGAGTGGTTGAAATACAGAAGAGCGGAAACCAACTGTAAAATTCATGAGTTCGCTACTATGATGGGTTACATGTACGGCCCAAAACAAGCGAATCTCATGGTCAAAACGGTGCAACCAGTAGTACATAAAGTCTTCTATCAAGACCAAGAAGATCCAGTATAGAGGACCAACAGTCCAATGAATGGGACTTAGTTTAAAGAAATATCCCAGAATGGCCAGCGTAACTAAACGGAATGCCAAATCCAGACCGCCGTTTAACAACATCAGGTATACATTGGATGCTGTATTGCGTAGGGTATAGGTTTTGCGGTGCTGCAAGTGAGAAAGCAATAGCTCAATGCCAATGATCAAACAATAAATAGGGGTTGAAATTAAAATCAACCATTGCTCTCTTATAGAGTCCATGAATCAAGTCTATTTGGGTTCTTGGTGGGCTATCAGTTAGAATGCCGATATTTGCTGGCGCAATTTACGCAACAAAGATCAATCTTAAATTAATTGGCTGCATGGTACCTGAAATAGACTTGGAAAACTGGGAGAAAAGAAGTGGCGAACACGAAAAGCAATACAAGTATTATTTGCAGAAAGCAGATAAGAAAAAAGTATTGAAATTATTACCAGAGTTGCACGATGCTGCTTTTGAGAAAATTGATTGTTTGCAATGTGCCAACTGTTGCAAAAATTATTCTCCTAGGTTTAAAATGCCCGATATTAAACGGATCAGCAAGTATTTAAGAATCAAAGAAACTGAACTAATTGATACCTATTTGGTCATGGATAATGAAGGTGATTATGTTACCAAGTCTTCTCCCTGCCCATTTTTAGGAGCGGACAATTTCTGCTCTATCTATGAATCAAGACCAACCGATTGTCATAGATTCCCCTATACCGATGAAGATATATTATTTAAAAAGCCAGCCATCACCATGAAAAATGCAACATTTTGCCCGGCTGTGTTTTTTGTACTAGAAGGTTTACTGGCTAACAAATAATTAGTATTCCATTTTTCTAAGAGCAGGTGCTTTGACCCAGGTAGCGGCCACTACTAGTAATGTCATGCATCCACCAAAAACTACCGAGGGTACCACTCCCAATAATTTGGCAGCCACACCGCTTTCAAATTGTCCTAGTTCATTGCTGCTATTGATAAACATGCTGTTCACGCTCATGACGCGTCCACGCATTTGATCAGGGGTTTTTAACTGCAAAATGGTTCCACGAATCACTACACTAATCCCGTCTAAAATGCCACTCAATAGGAGTGCCACAAAGGAGATCCAGAAGATTTCTGACAGTGCAAACACAATGATACAAAGACCAAATCCGCCAACGGCTAATAAGAGTTTTTTGCCTTGTTGTTTTTTCAATGGGAACACCGTAAGTAAGACAATCACCAAGATGGCGCCAATATCGGAAGCGGCATTGAGCCATCCAAATCCAACCGGTCCCATTTTCAAGATATCCTTGGCAAATACGGGAATCATGGCAACCGCACCTCCAAAGAGTACCGCAAATAAATCTAGACTTAATGCGCCTAATACTTCTTTGGTCCGGAACACAAAACGCAGTCCCTCTTTTACACTCTCCAAAGTTTTTTGTTCTCCTTTTTCTTTTAAAGGTGGTTTGGGTTTAATACGCCACATAAAACTTAAACCAACAGCCACCAAGGAACAAATGGTTAACAGAGAACCGGTATTACCAAAGCCTGCAATAAAAAATCCAACGGATGCGTGACCAATCACAGAAGCGCTTAACCAAATGCCCTGATTCCAAGTAGTAGCATTTTGCAGAAGGTCTTTTGGTACTATGGATGCTACCATGGTGCCAAAGCTTGGTCCGGTAAAGGATCTGAAAATACCGGTGAAAAAAATAATGATATAAATGGCAAATGTAATCCAGTGATTGCTCAGAAAATTGGCCGTGAATTTGGTAGACAGTCCCAGTAATAATAGGGCACAGAGTAAGTAAAGTGTTACGCCAGTTAACAAGAGTTTTCTTTTTTCAGAAATGTCTATCACATGGCCTGCATAGAGTGAAAGCGATACAGCAGGAATTACTTCTGACAATCCAATCAAACCAATGGCAAAGGGTTCATTGGTTAATTCGTATACCCACCAGCCCACTAGCGTTCCCATCATCCTCAAGCCCATGATAAACAGAAATCGCCCCAGCATTAGATTGCGGTATTCAGCAATCCGCATGGCTGCCCAAGGGTCGTTTGTTTTTTGAATGATCTCCATGGTACTCTAAGACCGGAAACTCCGGAAAGTTTTAGACTGCTAGTTAGGGCAGACTGAAATAATGTTGCCCATCTTCAAAATCCTTTTCTAAAGCATCTAAAACCACTTGAAAATGTGCTTGATTGCCCAAGAAATCCGCATTGCTGGCGTCTATGAAAATGGTTTTGATATTATGTTGTTTAATATAACTGGTATAAGTCTCTTGTAAATGGAATAGGTACTCATCTGGAATGGCCTGTTCGTATTCGCGGTTACGTTTTTTAATATTGACTTGTAATTTGTTTACGGGTGCGTGTAAATAAATCAAGATATCAGGAAAAACCAACTGCTGATGAATAATGTCAAAGAGTTTTTGATACAACCTAAATTCCTCATCAGGCAAAGTTACTTTGGCAAAAAGCAAGCACTTGGTAAACATATAATCAGAAACAGTGATACTCTGAAACAGGTCCTTGGTATGCACCATGTCTTTGAGCTGCTTATACCTTTCGGCCATAAAAAATAACTCAACGGGAAAAGCATATTGTTCAGGGTTACTATAGAATTTTGGCAGAAAAGGGTTCTCAGCAAACTCTTCTAGAATTAAACGTGCATTAAAGTGCTTGGCCAATAAATGGGCCAATGTGGTCTTGCCTGCGCCAATATTCCCCTCAACAGTAATAAAATGGTGTTTCATGAGATGCTACTCCTACTCAAACAAAAATAGGGTCACATTCTAAA
>NCHJ01000024.1 GCA_002256765.1 Bacteroidetes bacterium 24-39-8 | reverse complement strand
GGGATGTTTTGGATATTTGATCAATTAGTCAAATTCAAAATAATAACAAAACTGACAGCTATAGTTAAATTAAAAAAACTAGTAGAATCAAATTTAATATATCAAAATAATCAGGAAATTTTATTTGAAATGAATAAGAGATTACAATCTTGGAAATAAACTATTAAAATAAAAAATAGCAAACTATATTTTATTAAACCTACAGACCACACTCCTCAAATCGCAAAGTCTCATTCTTACACTTAGGACAATGATAGTTTTTATCCTCTAATACATATTGCATATCACAAGCCACAGTTACATCAATCAGTACTTTTTCGGGTTCGTAATTAATATCGGGATCATCGGGTAGCATGAAGCCCAGAGTCTTTCCATAAAGGTTCACCTGTTTTCTGCATTGGCTGCATCTATGGTGTTTGTTGTGTAGACTTTTGAAGCTGATGCTGCCGCAATGATCACAAGCATAGGGCGCTAGAAATTTGTTGGTCATGTCTAACATTCCCAATCCAATCAAGCAACTTGGGTATGGTTCATGGCAAGAACTGCAAACTGGTTGTATAATGGTGCCCATGCTGTTAAGATAGTGAATCATTCTTACCCACCCCGGCCTGCGGCCACCCCTCCAAGGAGGGGATGTGAATACCCGACTACAACGATTGAGTAGATTCTTCTCAGGAACCATCGCGCCAGCTGTGTTTTTTCGGGTTTAGCATTTAAATTGAGCATTCAAACATTGCTGACCACTAAATAGAAAATCATGGCTACAAATCGCAGAGACTTTATGCGTAACCTTACCTACGGTGCTGTAGGTGTTGGTATTTCTGGCATTACATCGGGCTTTACTGCCAAGAGTTATAATAGAATCATTGGGGCTAATGAGCGTTTGAATGTGGCGCTAATGGGTTGCGGGCGCAGGGTGGGTGCTTATTATGATGCCCTGAAAAATAAGAACAACAATGTTGACCTAGCTTATATCTGCGATGTAATGAAGAAGCAGCGCGAGAAAGTGGGTAAGGACCTGAATGGTAAAGTATCGGGCCCCGCCAAACTGGTGGCTGATATTCACGATGTATGGAATGATAAAAGCGTGGACGCCATTTTCAACGCTACCCCAGACCATTGGCACGCGCCAGGTACCTGGATGGCCATGCAGGCGGGTAAGCACGTCTATATTGAAAAACCTTGTAGCCACAATCCCCGCGAGGGCGAATTGCTGGTGGCTTTTCAAAAGAAATACGGCAAAGTGATTCAGATGGGTAATCAGCAAAGATCGGCCAGAGAGTCTCAGGAGATTATTGCCGAGATTCACAAAGGCGTGATTGGCAATGTCTACAAAGCCCTGGCTTTTTATTCCAATAACCGTGGTGCTGTGCCCATTGAAAAAAAAGCGCCTGTGCCCGAGGGTTTGGACTGGGAGCTTTGGCAGGGTCCGGCTCCACACAGAGAATACACTGACAATACCTGGGACTATAACTGGCATTGGTATGGCTGGCATTGGGGTACCGCTGAAACAGGTAACAATGCAACCCATGAACTAGACGTGGCGCGTTGGGCCTTGCAAGTAACCTATCCTGAAAAAGTAGAAGTAGAAGCGGCCAAGCGTCATTTTATAAACGACGGTTGGACCATGTATGATACTATGGACGCTACTTTGCGTTTTCCGGGTAATAAAATTATCCAGTGGGATGGTAAGAGCCGAACAGGTTATAATACCTATGGCTCTGACCGTGGTACCATTATCTATGGTAGCGAGGGCACCGTTTTTGTAAACAGAGATGGCTATACCTTATATGACCGCGCGGGTAAAAAAGTAAAAGACAGCAAGGCTTCCGGTTCTGAAGCGGGCACGGCTTTAGGCGGCGGGGGCGATATGACCGATGCGCATATTGCCAACTTCTTCAACGTGATCCGTGGCAAAGAAACCAAACTGAATTCTCCTATTGAAGAAGGCGCCATTAGCCAAATGTTGTGTCACTATGCCAATATTGGTTACCGGATTGGCAAGTCTTACTCAGTGAATACCCAGAACGGGCATATCCTGGACAAAGACGGAATGAAGCTTTGGGATAGACAGTATGAGAAGGGTTGGGAGCCTAAGTTGTAAATGATTTTTCTAAGACCTCAACAGAACGTTGGGGTCTTTTTTTAGAACTGCTGATAGTTGTTATCTAAGAATTGCTGCAAAGCCTCTTTGTAAGATTCGCTGAGCGGAATTTCTTCCTGCCCAATTTTCACGGATGATTTTTCAATGCTGTCTACATGGGCTAGTGAAATAATATAGGATTTGTGGATGCGGATAAACTGATAGGGCATTAATTGTTGCTCAAAGGTTTTCATGTTTTGTAGGACCAGGTACTTGGTCTTTCCTGCATGAATGGTTACATAATTGCCCGAGCCCTCTATATGTGTAATATCCATGATCCGCAGTTTCTGCGTTTTGTAATCTGTTCTCACAAAAATAAAATCTTGCGGGTCTGCCTTCATCTTTGGCTGACCTGCGGTTTCTTGTCCTGGCTCATGTAACAGGGCCCGTACTTTTTGTATTGACCGTTCAAACCTTTCAAAAGAAAATGGTTTGAGCAGATAGTCTGCCACGTCTAGTTCAAAACCTTGCAAGGCATAATCTGGATAAGCTGTGGTGAGCACAATTTTGGTTGTTTGTGGAATGCTCTTTGCCAAATCCAATCCATTGAGCCTATTCATTTGTATGTCTAGGAATACAAGGTCAATGCCTGTATGTTCCATCAAATATTTCAACCCTTCTATGGGATCTGTAAACTGTGCCAGCAGTTGAAACCGGGGCAGTTTTTCTCCATAGGTCTTGATAATACCCAATGCGTTTTCCTCGTCATCAATGGCTATGGCTTTGATCATGATGGTAAAGCTATTTCAAGTTCTGCAAGAAAGTAGTCTCCAGAATCTTTCATTGAGATCTTATGTTGATTGGGATATAGAATCTGTAATCTTTTGATCAAATTGGGAATGCCTATGCCATTGTTCTGGTCCTTGGATATACCATTGGCAATTTTGTTGCGCACACTATAATGGAGCTTGTTCCCTTCAATACTCAGTTTCAAGATCACGGGTTCTGTTTCTGTTCCTGATTCTCCGTGTTTAAAGGCATTCTCTACAAAAGTAAGCAGGAGCATGGGTGGTATTTGGTAGAATGTAAACCTGTCTTCCTGCCCCAGCTCTAGCTGAATCTGGTCTTTGGGAAACCTCAGTCTATGTAGTTCTATAAATTTAAGCAGGTACTGGTATTCCTTGTCAAGACTAACCTTATCAGATTTTTCATCCAACACATAGCGCAAAAGGTCTGAAAGTTTTAATAAGGCATCGGCTGTTTTGGTGGATTGAATCAATGCCAAATAATAAATATTGTTAATGGTATTGAATAAGAAATGTGGGTTCAATTGGTTTCTAAGCAAACTCAATTCTGCCTGCGCTTTTTCTTTTTCTAATACCAGGGCTGCTCGCTCTTTTACAAACCAGTCCTTGGCAAATGCATAACCCAATCCCAATAAATAATAAGTCAAAGAAGAAATGAAATTTGGGAAAAAATAACTTTGAACAATTCCCTTTGCTTTTACTTGTGGATTGGTATTTAAGACCTGAAATACAGGTGTGGTTAAAAATCCTCTGACCACATCAAACAACTGCGTAAAAATCAAAAGACTCACAATAGACAAAACAAGAAATGGGATAAATCTTTTTTTCTTGGCGTATTGGGGAAACAAGAAAAACGCCGCCACCAAAAACATAGCACATTGGGTCAAATGTGTGTTTACCCTATACATGCCAATTCTGTCATTGGGCCAAGGTTTACCCAAAAACAAATAGTAGGAGAGCCAGAAAAACTGGAACACAAAAACCACAAGGGCAATTTCTAAAAGGCTTTTTAAGGCTTTCTTTTCCATGACAGGCATAACACTAAAATAAGGGATAATCCAACGGCAATAAGGCTTTCAGCTACACATTTTTTTCGTGTATCAATTTGGCCATTTCATCAGCAATTATAGGGCTTTGGTATATTGCTTTTAAACGCACCTGCTTTATTTGTTAATATGCTTAACATAACTACCAAAAGTATACTGCATGCGTAAACTCCCAAAACTGGCCCTTGCCCTTCTTTTGCTATTAGCATCAATAGCGGCAAGCTCCCAGATTAAAACAATTTCTGGCGTCATTCGCGAAGAGCAAGATGGATTTCCCATTGCTGGTGCTTCTATTCGCATCAAGGGTACCAATACCGGTACCGTGAGTAATGAAAAAGGTGCATTCACCCTACAAGCCCCAACGGGTAATCTAATCCTCATTATTAGTTCTGTAGGATATGAAGACCGTGAAGTACCCGTGGTAGAAGGTAAAATGGCCAGGTTCATTGAACTGCAACCTACCGTGAAAACCATGAAAGACGTAGTAGTCATTGGTTATGGTAAAGTAGACAGAAGAAAATTAACCGGATCAGTTGGTACGTTTAAACCTGACTTAGTTGGTGCCAATCCAGTTTCCATGGACAAACTTTTGCAAGGTAGAATTGCGGGTGTGCAAGTGTCTCCTGCTACCGGCGCACCTGGTGCGGCTTCTGCCATTACCATTAGGGGTGTTACTACGCTGAGCGATGCGGGTAATGCGCCACTCATTGTGCTAGATGGTGTTCCCATGTATGGTCAAGATAGAACCAATAACAGCACCAACTTTAGTGCTAGTGGTTCTGCTGCCAGTTTTACGCAACCCATTACTGCTAATAACTATACGCCTAGAAACCAGTTTGAGAGAAACCCATTGGCCAATATAAATCCAGATGATATTGAAAGCATGGAAGTTTTAAAAGACGCTTATGCTACTTCTATCTATGGTAGCCGTGGTGCGGCTGGGGTAATCCTGATCACCACTAAAAAAGGGGCGTTGGGTAAAGCAAGGGTGAATGTAAGTTTTGCCACATCGGCGCAGCAAGCTTTTAACCTGCCCTCTATTATGACTGGCGATGAATATGCTACTTTTTATTCTGCTTATTTTGATACACTGAATAAGAGAAGACCCACAGCTGGTTGGCCTCCTGCAAACAGGGTGTTCAAAAAAGGATACAACACTGATTGGTTAGACCAGATTGTTCAAACGGGCATTGGTTATAATTTCTCTACCTCTGTAAGTGGTGGAACAGATAAGACTCGTTATTTTGTTAGTGGTGGTTATGACAAAGAAGCTTCTTATATCACTAATAATGATTTTCAACGCGTACAAGGAAGGGTGAATGTAGAAACAGCGCTCACCAATAGTGTGAAAATTGGTGTTTCAACTGCATTGAGTTCTACCATCAACAATGCGCTCAATGCGCAACGTGCTTATTATGACGCGGTGATTAAAGCACCGAATATTCCGGTTTATGATAGCTTGGGTTTATATGCTTGGAGGGCTTTGTATTCTCCGGCCAATATCATTAATGCTACAGCTCCTTTAAGAGACTTAAATCCGGTTGGTACTATTAATACGGGTAAAAATCAAATTACCGATTTGCGCGCCATCAGTAATGTGTTTGCTGAATGGAAACTGGCTAGTTGGTTAACCTACAGATTTGATTTTGGTGTGGATTGGTACAATACCAAAGCCTATAGCCGTGAGATTGACAAAACAGGTACCCTGCGTGGTTCTGCTACAGAAAGCAATATCAATAACTTAAAAACAGTAGTCAACAACCTCTTGAATTTTAACAAGCGTTTTGGTGACCATAGCATTAGTGGTGTAGTTGGTCAAAGCTTTGAACGTTCTTCTGAAAGTGCAACTACTTTAACCGGTACTAATTTTATGGACAATCGGGTCCTTAGTATTATCTCTGCCTCTAACAGGTCTGTTACCAATGCCCTTACACAGGAATGGACACTAGCTTCTTTCTTGGGTAGGTTAGACTATGGATATAAGGACAAATACTTGGTTGGTATTACCAATAGAATTGATGGTTCTTCTAGATTTAGCGTAGACAATAGATATGTTAGCTTCCCTTCTGTTTCTGCGGGTTGGGTTTTGTCTAAAGAAAAATTTCTTAAAAATGCTACTTGGATCAATGAGCTGAAACTACGTGGTAGCTGGGGTTTAACGGGTACTGATGGTGGCGCTGGTTACTATGGTAGCTTGGGTCAATATTCCTACACCACTACTGGTACTACTTATGCTGGTACTACCATTATCTCTGGAACGCGTCCTGCCAATTCCAATTTAAAATGGCAGCAGACTACTAATATTGACTTTGGTGTTGACGCTGGATTCTTACAAAATCGCATTCGCGTAACGGCTGAATATTATCAACGTACTACCAAGAATCTCTTGGTGAATGGTGGCTTGCCTGGTTTTGTAGGCTTTAGCACCCAACAACAAAACTTGGGTGAATTGGTAAACAAGGGTTTTGAATTAACCTTGACTACCAAGAATATTGACAAGAAAGACTTTAGCTGGATCAGTAGTTTCAATATTGCGCGCAATGAAAATATTATCACCCGTTTAGACTTTGCCAATAAGCTAGACGCTTCTCTTACTGCTGAAAGATCTGGCGGTAGGTTTTGGACAGAAGGTGGTTCTGCCACTGCTTTCAACCTCATGTATTGGGGTGGCGTAGACGCGGCTACTGGTAATCCCCGTTGGATTGGTGCCAACGATACCGTTTCTCTAGTACCTTTTGAAATTTTGTATGTAGGCACTACTAAAGATTATAATAGCCAACGCAGAAATCTGGGCGATGCCCTTCCTAAGTTCTTTGGTGGCTTTGACAACAGAATCCGTTACAAAGATTTTGAATTCTCTTTCTTCTTCACTTTTGCTTCTGGAAACACCGTCTTCAATGGTGCTAAAGCTTCTATGTATGCCTTTAGCTCTGTGGATGCCCCCAACCTTTCTAGAGATATTTTAAACTATTGGAAAAAACCGGGTGATGTAACAGAAATTCCGGCCTTGATTAACAAGTCTAATACCGCTTTCACACCCGGTGGTAGCACTTCTCAATTCAACGATTATACCTTGGGAAGAAACTCTTCTAGGTTCTTAGAAGACGGTTCTTTTATCAGGTTGAAAAACCTAACCCTTGCTTATAATTTGGGTCAGGGGCTCTTGAAAAAAGCGGGAATTGTGGGTGGTAATATCAAGCTCTATGTAGAAGCCAACAATGTATTCTTGATTACTAAATACACTGGTATTGATCCGGAAGTGAGTGCCTATGGTTCTTCTGTGTTGCAAGCCGGTTATGATGAGATTAGCATGCCTAATCCCCGCAGTTTTAGAATAGGTTTCAAAATTGGATTATAAATCAAGATAAAAAACTTTGTATGAAATCAACTATCACCATATTGGGGCTGATGCTGGTATTAGCCAGCGCTTGTAGTAAGCAACTAGAACTACCTCCTGAAAACGTTCTAACAGAAGCTCAGGTATTGAGCAGCCCCAACAGTGCCGATGCGCTTTTGTCAAGTGCTTATTTTAAATCTTATAGTTCTATTAGGAGCTACTATTACATGAGCGCAGACGTGGCAACCGGTAACGCGTTGACTATTGCCACCAATGGTTTTGTTTCTTTATGGAATGGAACCCTTACTCCTAGTTCTAATCTTGTTCAAACACTTTGGAACAACCATTATAGCGCCATCAATGAGGCCAATGTGATCATCAACTTGGTTCCTAGTTCAAATTTTGACGGGGCGGTAAAAACAAAATTGGTAGCAGAAGCCAAATTTGTGAGAGCGCTGAACTATTTTATTCTCCTCAGAGATTTTGGAAGTGGTGCCCTAACAGGTAATCTTACTGGTGCGGGTCTTCCATTACAGTTGGTGAATTATGCCAACTATGATGTTAGCAAAAATATTCCTAGATCTACCTGTGCAGAAGTCTATTCACAAATTTTAAAAGACTTGGATGAAGCCGCTGCCAATCTAACAGATCTAACAACTGCTACGCCGCAAGCTTTTAGGGGTCGTGCGCAAAAAACAACTTGTAATGCATTGGCTTCTAGGGTTGCCTTGTATATGCGTGACTACGCTAAAGCAATCACTTATTCGGCTCAAGCCATGAACAATACCACACAATATGTATTGGCTAGTTCTCCTGCATTGGTGTTTCCGGTAACATCGGCTACAGCTAATTTGGCGCTTAGTACTGAATACATTTTTGCCTTTCCTGTAAGTTTTAATTCAGACGCTACAGACAATAACCTCACAGGTTATTATGCCAAAACCGCCATTTGGCCTGATCCAATTTTCTTGGCTACTTATGCACCCAATGATATTAGAAAAAGCGCTAGCATGATGACAGTGGGTAGCCCTACGGGTCCAGCCATTCGGTTCTGCCCCTCTAAATTTGCCAACCCTACTGGTAGGGATCATTTACCCATTATCCGTTTGAGTGAAATCTATTTGAATAAAGCTGAGGCATTGGTTAGGTCTACCAATTCAATAAACGCAGAAGCCATTACTTTGTTGAATGCTATTAGGCAAAGGTCTTTTCCTACTGGTCTTAAACCAGCAGCATTTACGGCAGCTAGTTTTGCTACACCCAATGACTTGATTGCCGCCATACTCAGAGAACGCAGATGGGAACTAGCTTTTGAAGGTCATAATATGTTTGATAATATTAGAACAGGTGTGGCTCCCAATGCGGCTTTAACAGACCAAAAAAAATGGGTCTATCCTATTCCAAAAAGAGAAGTTGACTTGACCAATGGTTTGATTACTCAAAATCCTGGTTATTAATTAAAACCCCTATTCTTGATTGCCACCATAGCAGAAAACAAACACATGAAAAAAATTATAGTAATTGTATGCTTATTCCTTGTGGCTAATGCCATGGGTCAAAACAATGGAAAAGCTTGTCTAATCAAAGGCCATGTGCAAAATGCACAGAGCAAAGCAGTATTGGTTTTTAAATTTGATAAGTCTTTTGAAGCCTCTATTCCCTTGGATGAAAAGGGTGATTTTTCTGGAAGCCTCCAGTTGAAGGAACCAGGTATTTATTTTATCAAAGTTGGAACGGCCTACACCAATATCTTTTTAAAAAACAGCTACAACCTAACCGTGAACACAGATACCAAGACTTTTGCAAAGTCTATGGAGTTCAAAGGTGAGGGGGCAGATTTTAACCAATATATTAAAGCCCGTGCAGAATTAAAAGGCAGTTTGGTGGGCGATGCCAAAACCTTTTTTGTAGTACCCTGTGATAGTTTTCTTGCAAGGGTAGACGCCATGGCAGCAAAAATGAAACAGCAATTGGCCAAAACTAAATTGGTCAAAGAAGATGTAGACATGGCTCAGAAAATGATTGAATACGATTACTTGTTAACCAGAAATAATTATCAAAAGTTCTACGTATTTCACACCAAGCAAGAGCCCTTTATTCCGTCTAATTATTTGGATCCCATTAGAAATCTAGACATGAACGATTCCTTAGCTTATAACAATGCCATGGACTATCGTTATTTGATTATTGAAAAATGGCGTCTTAAAGAAGCAGAAGCAAAAAAGACCAATCCCAATCATTCCATCATTGAATTTACAGGAGCATTTGCTGAGCAGATCCATTATGAACCCATTCGTGACCAAGTAGTGCGTATGGTTTTTAATAAAGTAGATGCGCGTAACGCTGACTTTGAAGCAATGTATCTAAAAATCAAACCCTTGGTAAGGGTTGAAAAAACCAAGGAAGAATTAGATACCCGCTTAAACACGGCAAGAACCAATGCTAAGGGTATGGCATCGGCCACATTTGATTTTGAGAACCACAAAGGTGGTACCACCAATCTTGCTTCATTAAAGGGTAAGTATGTCTATATTGATATATGGGCTACCTGGTGTGGCCCCTGTATTAGAGAGTTTCCTGAATTGACCCAGTTAATTGATGACTACAAGAATAACCCTCAAATTGAATTTGTCTGCATTTCTATAGACAGTAAAGATGACTATCAAAAATGGCGCGATTTTGTGACTGAAAAAAAAGTAGGAGGCTATCAACTCATTGCGGACAAGGGCTTGGAGTCTAGCTTTATGAAATTTTTAAACGTGAGTTTGATTCCTAGAAATGTGTTGATTGACCCTCAGGGCAAAATCATTTCTGCTGCCGGTCTCAGACCTTCTGATAAAAAAACCAGAGAGACCATTGCAAAATATGTTGGTGCGCCTATTGTAAAAGCTATTGCTAAATAAGGGTAGAAACTAGTAAGAAATAATCCAACCCGCACCCACCCCGGCCTGCGGCCACCCCTCCAGGGAGGGGATGTTATTTATTACCAATACCTATTAAATAGTCAAAGAGGTTTACCTCTGTTGGCAGGTTCAATTTCTTGCGTAGGCGGTAGCGGCTAATCTCTACCCCGCGCACGGAAATATTCATGAGCTGCGCCATTTCTTTGGTGCTTAGGTTCATGCGCAGGTAAGCGCAGAGCTTGATCTCATTATTGGTGATATTGGGGTGCACTTCTTTTAAGTGTACAATAAAGTCACTATGTACTTTGTCAAAATGCTTGGTAAAATATTCCCACTCCTCGTCTAAGTGCTCGTCTTCACTCAAGGTCTTGATCATTTTTTTCAACTCCGTAATGGTATATTCATTGTCTATCTTTTTGGCAATATGCGATAGCTCATTTTTTACCTTGGTCAGAATCTCTCCTTTCTTAACCAAGTGCATAGCAGAGGATGCTAGTTCTGTGTTCTTGAAATTTAAATCGGCTTCCAGCTTTTCATTTCTGAGTGCTACTAGTTCACTTTCTGTTTTATTAATTTCTAGCTCGTGTATATAGACCAGCTTTTGTTGCTCTTCTTGAAAATGCTTTTTCTGCTGTACAAATTTTTTCTTCTGCCATTGATACAATGCCCAGATGGCAAGTAAACCAATAAGCAAGTAGGCAAACAGCGCCCAGAGCGTGCGGTACCAAGGTGCTAGAATTTGAAATTGATAAGTGGCTAGGTTGGATTCATTACCCAAATTATTGCGGGCCTTTACTTCAAATACATAATTGCCCGGTGGCAGGTTGGTATATTCCTTCTCTGTTCTATGAGACCAACTAGACCAATTGTTTTCAAAACCCTTGAGTCTAAAACTGTATTCCAGAAAGGCCATATAGCCATGTTGTGACGCGGCATAATCTATATGTATAGAATTGTAGTCATAAGCAATGGCCGGTATGCGTTCTTCTAACTGTTCTGCGGGTAGGTTTAGCTGATTAAAGTATCCGCCAAAAACCACACTGTCTAAATTATTGCCAATCCGCAAGGCCCTGATCTGCACGTTGAGCTTGGCCGTATTTTGTTTGTACTTGAGATAATTAATATGATAAAAGCCCTGCTCTCCTCCCAGAATAATATTGTTCTGATCTATGGGATAGACCATTTCAAAACCGCTAAGCATTTTGTTTTTTAACTCGGGTAAGTCTATCACCTGTGGTTGTGACCCACTAAAATCTATGACCCCAATTTGCTTGTCATGGATAAACCAGATATTTCCGTCTTGGTCTTCTTTGAGGTATCGGATACTTTGGTTGCTCAAGAGTGCGGTATAAAAACTATCGGCCTGAAAACGGTCTTTGGCTTTATTGTATTCATAGACCCCATTCTCTGTGCCTATGACAATTTTATTTCTTACCAAGAACACATGGTTGTTCAAGTTAGATGGCAGACCCCTGCTCAGCCCATAACCATTGGCCAAAAATTCTTCGTTGATTTTGAAGACGCCGTGATAGGGGTGAGATACCCAAATATTATTGGCCCCGTCAACCGCCACATACCTTGACGATTCTAAAAATCCATTAATAGGTCTTTGTTTGGCACTGTCTAATAATAAGAGTCCCTTATAATTACCCGCCACCAATCCGCCTTTATAGGGTAAAAAATTCCAGAACCCCGCATAATTAGAGAGAAGCTTGGCGCTTTGTCCCGTTATTTCAAAAGCCCCATCGTGGTGGCCCAGTAATAATTTGCCCTGATAATCCTGTAGGTTCCAGCTTTGTCCGCGGGTATTGGCCACCAGGCTAAAACTGCCCTGGCTAAAACTCAGGTCCTTGTTGGGCTGAAGGGGGGCACTGAATAGTCCATTGGATGTTCCCAAGTACAATCGGTTCTGAAACACCCTGGCTGCATAGCCTGATTCTTCATTGAGCTGGGGACTGATCTTTTTGATGGCACTATTATAGGCTATAAAGTCTACTCCATTGTTTAGTCCCAGCCAGAGATTCTTCTCCTGATCCAAGAATACGCTCAGCACATTATTGTTCTGCAAGCCCTCTGTTCTAGAAAACTGCTGTACAATATTACCACTGGCGTCTATAATATAGACCCCCCCATTGGTAGTGGCAAGGGCCATCCACTCATTATTAATCAGGGTGCTGGCATAAATTCTATCGTTGGCAAAGACGGTATTATTGGGGTGGTTAATTTTTTCTAATTGGTTTTGCCTAAGGCGATAGAGGCCGTTTTTCAGTGTACTCACTATGGCGGTATTACCGTCTACGGGTAAAATGCCAGTAACGCCATCGCCCAAGGGCAGATGTAAACCCCCCGCCTTTAAAAGGGGCTGCAAACTGTTCTTGCCGTCTAGGTAGAGTAGTCCGGCCTTAAAGTCCTGTACCAATAACTGGTCATTACAAATGGTCATAAAAGCGTACTCGCCTGCCGCTTTGTACACCGTTACCTTATTGGGCTGTACCCTAAAAATTTGATAGGAACTCCTAAACCAGGCGGCTTTTTGGTAGTAAACTATGTCCCAAACGTCTCCAAAAACCCGCTCAGAGAGGGGAATTTGGTTAATTAGCGATGTAAAAACCAGTTTTCCCTGCTCATTGGGTGAAAAATAACCCAGTTCATCCTGCCCTCCCACATAGATTCTGCCGTCTTCTCCAATTTGTACCGAGCGTACAATGGTTTTATTGGGTAGGGGGTGTAGGGTCCAATTATGTCCGTCAAAACTGAGTAAGCCCTCATTATTGGCTATATAAATGACCCCGTGGCGGTCTTGGGTAATATCCCAGTTTTGTACCCCGGCCCCGTACTGCTTTTTGGAATAGTTGATAATCTCGGGTAAACCAATACTGTTTTGGGCAGCTATTCCCAAGGGGAGTAAAACTAGTATGAGGATTTTTGATATCAAGGCTAAAATGCTTTGATGAATATAACAAAAAAAAGCTGATGTAGTTTTGTAGTAGCTCATTTTGCTTAAAATCAGTCATTTACCATCTGTGATGTAGCTAAGATGTAGTAGCTAATGCGGTAAATGCTGTACAAAAAAATAGTTTTATGGTCTGAAAAAGAGCAAATTTTCAACACTAAAACGATTGCATTATGAGATTAAAATTGTTACTGCTCTGCCTATTTATAGGTGGTCTACTACAGCAGTCTCTGGCACAGCCAATTGCTGTTTCAGGTAAGGTTACCAATAAGACTACAGGGGAGGCCTTAGTTGGCGCTTCCGTTTCAGTTCAGGGCGGCAAAACGGCTACAGCCACCAATGCCCAGGGTCAATTCACCATTAACGCTCCAAAAGGAGCCGTTTTAGTTTTTAGCTATACCGGTTTTGAACCAGTGAAGCAAACGGTGGAGGGTACAGCTAGTCTGAGCATTGCCTTAGAACTTAGCACTGCCAATACCCTAAATGATGTAGTGGTAATTGGTTATGGTACCCAAAAAATTACCAAAGTATCTGGTGCCATTTCTACGGTTAAGGCCGAAGACCTGGAAAAACTCAAACCCGTTAGAACAGAAGAAGCCCTTCAAGGCCGTGCTTCTGGTGTGAGCGTGATTCAAAGTGGTTCTCCAGGTTCTAAACCTACCGTATTAATCAGGGGTATTCCTTCTTTCTCTGGTACGGATCCCGTTGTAATCATTGACGGTGTTCCCCAGACCCTTACAGACTTTAACAGCATCAACGCTGCTGATATTGAGTCTATTAACGTATTAAAAGACGCTGCCACTACCGCCATTTATGGGGTAAAAGGTGGTAATGGTGTCATTGTGGTGACTACCAAGAATGGTAGAAAAAACCAGAAAACAGATATTAACCTCAGTACCAATTTTGGCGTTCAGAACGTGATCAACACCATTGGGGTGTTAAACGCAACGGAATATGCTGCCATGATAAATGAGGGTAGTACAGTAGCTGGTGGTCCAATAGTTTTTTCTGATTTGAGCAAATTGGGTGTGGGTACCAACTGGCAGAATGAAATTTTCAAAACCGCTAGTTTTCAAACCCATTCCATTTCTGCAAGAGGTGGTAGTGATAAGATGACTTACTTCTTAAGTGGTGGTTATTTGGACCAAGGTGGTATTGTGGGTGGTAACGATAAAAGCAATTTTAGCCGTGGCAACTTTACAGCTAACCTAAGTTTTGACCTGAGTTCAAAAGTGAAATTCTTGGTTAACACCACAGCGGTTACTTTAAATAGCAAGGGAATCCAAGAGAACTCTTTTAATAGTGTCATTGGTTCTGCCCTCAATTTTGACCCAACTGTTTCTGTGAACAATACCGTTCCTAACACCGTTGGTCAATATGGTTTTAGTAATCTTTTGTTGTCTGAGATTTTCAACCCCTTAACCAAGTTGGAAAATACCTACAACAAAAATGCGGGCACCAAACTCTACGGAAAATTTGAATTACAATATGATGTGTTAAAGAACTTAAAACTGTCTTCTCGTTTTGGTTATACCAAGTACGATGGCAATGCTAAGAATTTTACACCGCTTGTATTCTACGGTCCTTTGAATGTAGAGAATAGCATGAATGCCGATGGTTCTACCGTTTCTGGTAGGTTCAATAATGTGGCTCACGAGAAGACCAGCAACTTTAATTATACCTGGGAAACTTTTGCTAACTACAATTTCAAGATTCAAGAAGACCATCATTTTGAAACAGTGGGTGGTATTTCTATTGCCAAAGTTTCTGGTAACGCCGCTGGTGCTACTAGACAAGACGTTCCTTTTAACTCTTGGGATTTTGCAGACTTTACTGCTGCAACTGGTAACAACAATGCTACTAATAGCAATGCCATCACTGGTTATTACTACCAATATTTTAGAAGAAACCTTTCTTATTTTGCTAGGGTTAACTATGACTATCAAGACAAGTACCTAGCTTCTTTTACAGCTAGAAGAGATGGTTCTTATGCTTTTGGTACAGATAATAAATACGCCAACTTCTTCTCTGGTTCTGCTGGTTGGGTTATCTCTAATGAAGACTTCTTCAAATCTAAATGGGTTGACTACTTAAAGCTCAGAGGTAGTTATGGTTCTATTGGTAATGAGAACGTGAATCCACAATACGTATCTATTGTAACAGGTGGTCCTAGTTATGGTCCTACTGCTAACAGTAATGGATACAATTTTGGAGACGTATTCTATGCTGGTTCTACTGTGGCTTCTGCTGCTAACAACGCACTACGTTGGGAAAAACAAGTTCAAGCCAACTTTGGTTTTGACGCGGCTTTCTTGGGTAGAAAACTAACTGTAAGTGTTGACTATTTCCAAAAGAAAGTAGACGGTTTGTTGTTTACTCCTTCTGCTTCTATGTACTTAGGTACTGTGCCTATTCCAACTGCTAATATTGGTTCTACCAAGACCAGTGGTATAGACATGACTATTGCTTATAACAATACTTTTGGCAAGGCGCTGAAATTTGGAACCAGCTTCACTTTTACAACTGCTAAAAATGAAGTAACGGCTACCAATGATGATGGTACTGCTAAAATCTTAGGTGGATATTATTTTAATGGTCAGAGCCAAAGCGTGACTGTTTTTGAAAAAGGTCAGTCTCCTGGATATTTCTATGGTTACAAAACCATGGGTATATTCCAGAACGCTGCTGAAATTGCCGCCGCTCCAACACAAACAGGTGCCGTGCCCGGCGATATTAGATTTGCTGATCTTAACGGTGATGGCGTAATCAATGCCGATGACCGTACCAAGATTGGTGATCCTTTCCCAACCTTTACTTTGGGATGGAATATTAATTTGGAATACAAAAATGTAGACTTGAACGTCTTTACTTATGCTTCTATTGGTAACGATATTTACAAAGCTTATGAGCGTAACGCCAACTACTCTAATAAATCTAGAGAAGTGCTTGCTCGTTGGACTGGTGAAGGTTCTACCAATGACGCTCGTTATCCTCGTTATTCATTTACAGACGCTAATAGCAATATCCGCGTAAGTGACCGTTATGTAGAAGACGGTTCTTTTGTAAAAATCAAGAACATCCAGTTAGGATACACATTCCCCGCCTCAGTTATAAAGAAAGCGTTTACCAAACTGCGTGTATATGCACAGGTTAGAAACGCCTTCACTTTTACCAAGTATACCGGATTTGACCCAGAGATTGCTGGTGGCATTTTGGATACTGGTATTGACCGTGGTGCGTATCCTCAGGCAAGAACATTTGCGCTTGGTCTGGACATCAAATTCTAATTACAAACAAAAGAATGATCATGAAAAAAATACTTTATACCCTGTTCAGCCTGGTCCTATTGTCCATGTTGACTGTCTCTTGTAAAAAATGGGTTGACTACGATCCCAAAGAAGACTTTGTAGTTACTGAAAAAGAATACTTAAAATCTGAATCTGACTATCGCACCATGTTGGTGAGCGTGTACACGCCACTACAGTGGATTAACCAAGCGGTTGTGGTTGGAGAAGTAGCTTCTGATAATGCGGTTGCTGGTGGTGAAAACGCTTCAGACGTTTTGAGCCTGCAACAAATTGATGACTACACCCACACACCTATCAATAGCACTTTGCAAGAATTATGGGTGAGTGCTTATGAAGGCGTGAATCGTGCCAACTATATGACACAATATAAGAGTGCCAATCTAGCTGGTGTTGCTGTAAGCTTTGCTGGAAAAGAAGCTTTGTATGGTGAAGTTCATTTCTTACGCGCTTACTATTATTTTACCCTGGTTAAATTCTTTGGTGATGTTCCTTTATTTGTAGACAAGCGTTTGGGTTTGACTGATTCAAAGTCTTTGCAAAGATCTGCCAAGGCCGATGTGTATAAGCAAATTGAAGCAGATCTTACTGCAGCCGTTGCAGCGCTTCCTGCTACTCAGGTGCAAAAAGGTAGAATTACCAAATACGCTGCTCAAGCTTTATTGGGTAAGGTTTTATTGTATCAAGGAAAATTTGACGCAGCTGCTGTTGCTTTAGAATCTGTGATTACTGCCAATGCTTTTTCATTGGTATCTAATTATGGTTCTATGTTTTTGGCTACTGGTGAAAATGGTCCTGAGTCTGTTTTTGAAATTCAATACAGCAACAACTCTCCTTATTATAACTGGGGTGGTGCTACAAGAGGTCAGGGTAACTATGCCGTTCAACAAACTGGTATCAGGGGTTTGAATGGTTCTGGCGCCATGCCTTATGCAGCAGGTTGGAGTACCAATTTGCCTACACAAAATTTGGCCGCAGCTTATACCGCTGGTGACCAACGCAAAGCAGTTACTGTTCTTGATATTGAAGCTTACAAAACTGCCAATCCTGGTTTTGGAATTACTTACCAAGTAGCTCCTTATAAGAACACTGGATTGTACAATCAGAAATACTTACCTCGCAAGGGTGAAACTTCTGGTCAGTTAGAGTTGAACTATACCAATAATTTCCGCATCATTCGCTACGCCGATGTATTGCTCATGGCTGCTGAAGCTTATAACAGGGCTAGTGCACCAAATGATACCAAGGCATTGGGTTATCTAAACCAAGTTCGTGTACGTGCCTTTGGTAGCACCGCTAATAATATTGCGGCTACTGGTACTGCACTTAGAGATGCTATCTGGAATGAACGCAGATTAGAACTGGCTATGGAAGGTGACAGATTTTTTGACCTAGTTAGAACTGGTCAAGCAGCCACCAAGATAACCGGATTCAAAGCGGGTAAACATGAAGTGTTTCCTATTCCTCAAACGGAAGTAGAAATTTCTGGACTTACGCAGAATAGCGGCTATTAATCAACTCAACAAAAAAAAGATATGAAACCAATTAAATATTTATTCAGTGCCTTGTTGTTGGGATTAATCCTAACAGGATGTACTAAAAAGGATTTTACAGATACGTCTTTTGTTGAAAGCGCATCTGCTCCTGATAAACTATCGGCCCTGTTTACCATTACCCAAGACAATACGGGTTTGGTAACCATTACTCCAAATGGAGAAGGCGCTGTTTCTTATGACGTGTTTTTTGGAGACGCTACTACCACTGCTACCAAAGTGTTGGCTGGTAAAAGCACTACACACGTTTACAAAGAAGGCGTATATAGTGTAAAACTGGTTGCTTATAATATTGCTGGTAAAACAGTAGAGAAAACACAGCAACTAACAGTTACTTTTCGCGCTCCTGAAAAATTAGAAGCTACTGTTGATATTGACGCTAGCAATAATTTTAAAGTGAATGTGGGTGCCAAAGCTTTGTATGAAACCTTTTTCCAAGTATACTATGGAGACGTTGTAGGTGAAATCCCTACCAATTTTAACGAGGGTCAAACCGTAAGCCACGTGTATACAAAAACTGGTGCTTATACTGTGAAAGTGGTTGCCTTGAGTGGTGGTGCTGCAAAAACAGAATTTACCAAAGTCATCAATATTGTTGATCCAGTATTGTTGCCCCTAACATTTGAATCTCCTACCATTAATTATGTATTCAACAATTTTGATGGAGGTAACTCTACCGTGATTGCTAACCCCCAAAGCGGTGGGATCAATACTAGTGCTAAAGTGGGTAGAATGATTAAGAGTGCAGGTCAGGTTTGGGGTGGTTCTGTATTGCCTTTGAGCGCACCAATTGATTTTAGTACCAATAAGATTTTCCGCATGAAAGTCTATTCTCCAAGAGTAGGTGCCAAAGTGTTGTTGAAAGTGGAGAACGCAGCAAATGGTGGAATCAACTTTGAAAAAGAAGTATCTACTACCGTTGCCAATGCTTGGGAAGAACTTGGATTTGACTTTTCTACCATCAACACCGCCAATGTGTACAACAATATTGTGTTGATATTTGAATTGGGTACAGCGGGTGATGGATCGGCTAATTTCACTTTCTATTTTGACGATATCTTATTGGCTGCTACCATGCCAAGTACACAAATGGATTTGCCTGTTACTTTTGATGACGCTGCGGTAAATTATTCTGTCATTGACTTTGGTAACAATGCATCTGTAATGGCTGCTGATCCTGCCAATGCTGCTAACAAAGTAATGAAGACTACCAAACCAAATGGTGCTGAAACCTGGGCTGGTACTACCATGGGAACTGCTGCTGGTTTTGCAAAAGCCATTCCTATTAATACCACTACTTCTCAAATGAGTGTGAATGTATATTCTCCAGCTGCAGGTATCAAGATTAGATTGAAAATTGAAGACGCTGCTGATGGTACCAAGTCTGTTGAAACAGAAGCCACTAGTACCGTTGCCAATGCATGGGAAACTTTGATCTTTGACTTTAAAAATCAAGCTGCCGGTACTGCTGCACTAAATGCTGCTTACAAATACAACAAAGCATCTATCTTCTTTGACTTTGGTAATAATGGAAATGGCAAAGTATTTTATTGGGACGATGTAAAATACCTTACTAGCAATGTAGTGGTTGGTTTGGGTCTTCCTCTGAACTTTGAAAACACAGCGCTTACTTACGCTTTCACCAATTTTGATGGTGGTGATGCCACAGTGGTAGACAATCCGTTTAAGACTGGTATTAACACTACTGCTAAAGTAGGTAAGATGGTTAAGGGTGCCGGTCAGCCTTGGGGTGGTTCCTTTATTGAGTTAGGTGGTCCCATTGATTTTAGCAAGAAAACCTTTAAAATGAAAGTGTATTCACCAAGAGTGGGTGCCAAGGTTTTATTGAAAGTAGAGAACGCAACAAATGGTGCTTTGAACTTTGAAAAAGAAGTGACCACTACTGTTGCCAATGGTTGGGAAGAATTAACTTTTGACTATAGTGCCATTAATACCGCCAACAGTTACCACAAGATTGTGTTGATTTTTGAACTAGGTACCGTGGGCGATGGCTCTTCTAATTTCACTTTCTACTTTGACGATATCAATCTATTCTAACAGGATAAAACTATTTATATGTTTAAGAAAATAACAACCCTTTCTGCCTTCTTGCTGCTTGCAGTTTTGTGGATGGCAGGTTGCAAAAAAACGGATTACAGTTTTGGAAACATCAAAACACCATCGGCGTTAAGCCTAGCGGCTGTAGTGGCTGGTGTGGATGCAACTAATCCAAACGGAAATGGTACTGGTACCGTGGCTATTAAAGCTACTGCTACCGATGCCCTTACTTACAATATTGATTTTGGTGATGGTAAAACCCAAGTGGTTCCTACTGGTGCTATTTCTTACAAATACACTACACCTGGTACCAATGATTATACTATTACTATCAATGCCATTGGAACAGGTGGTGCAGTAAGTACCATTAGTAAGAAAGTAACCGTATTTGTTGCTTTTGAAATTCCAGCCAATATTGTTGCTGACTTAACTGGTGGTTCTACCAAAACATGGGTTACAGACAAAGCGGCTGTAGGTCATTTTGGGGTTGGACCTGCTAATGAATTTTCTCCTATCTGGTACGCGGCTACACCTGATTCTAGAGAAGCTTGCGCCTATGATGACGAGATTAGTTTTAGCAAAGACGCCAACAACAATATTACCATGACCATCAATAACAAAGGCCAGTCTTTTGCTATTGGTGCAGCTAGTGCTTTCTATGGTTTTAGTGGTGGTGACGCATGTTTTTCTATGAACGTGGCTGCTGCCCGTAAGTTGAGTTTTATGGATGCCAATACCGGTTCAACCGCATCTAATAGTACCAAAATTGCCTTTACGGTTCCTGGCAATGGAATTATTAACTTTGGTACTGGTGGAACTAGTTATGAAATCCTTGCCATTACTTCAACAACTTTGAGTCTCAGAAATATTGGCATAGATGGTAACTCTTGGTACCAGAAACTCAAAATGAAATAAATGAAACAGGTTTTAAGTATTCTCTGGATAGCTTCTTTCTTGCTGCTTAGTTGCGGCAAGAAAGATAGCGGTCCTGCTGCAGTGATTCCAACCAACTTAGTGTTAAGCGCAGTTGTAAGCACGGATAATAGTGGTAAAGTGAGTTTTACGGCATCGGCCACCAATGCGGTTAGTTATGAGTTTGATTTTGGAAATGGTATTTTCCAAACATCCACTACTGGAACACTTACTTATACCTATCCCATGTCTGGGACTTATCTGGTAAACGTGATTGCCAAAAGCAGCACGGGAGAAACTGTAGCTAAGAGTACTACCATTACCGTTGCAAAAGCATTGTCTTTAATTTTTTCTGATGAGTTTGATGCACCGGGTGCACCTGACCCCACTAAATGGGGATATGATATTGGTGCCGGTGGTTGGGGTAATAATGAATTGCAATATTATACCAACCGAATTGACAATGCATTTGTGTCTAATGGAACACTAAAGATCAAAGCCGTTAAAGAAAGTTTCAGCGGTAGTGGATATACTTCTGCCAGAATTTTAACGCAGAATAAATTCTCGTTTAAATATGGTAAAGTAGAAGCAAAAGCCAAACTGCCTGCTGGTGTAGGAACCTGGCCCGCTATCTGGATGTTGGGATCCAATATTAGTACCGTTAGTTGGCCTGCCTGCGGCGAAATAGATATTATGGAACACAAGGGTTCTTCCTTGAATAAAATCTATGGAACCGTTCACCATCCTGCCCGCTTTGGCGGCAATGCCGATGGTGCTACCAAAGACATTTTAAACGCTACCACTGAGTTTCATATTTATACCATGGAATGGGATGCTGCCACTATCAAGTTCTTGGTAGACGGCACTGTGTTTCATACCGTTGGTAACGGATCATCCTTACCGTTTAACCAGAATTTCTTTTTGATCATGAACCTAGCCATGGGTGGCACATTTGCGGGTCCAGTAGAATCTGGATTTACCAATGCCAGCATGGAAGTAGATTATATTAGGGTTTATCAATAGCGTTAGTTTATGAAGCAAGCAATCAAATGCACCAGTGGGTTCTTGGTATTCCTGCTGGTGCTTATTATTAGTCCAGTTAAAGCACAGTTCAAGAAATTAGTTTGGAGTGATGAATTCAATGGAAAGGGTTTGCCCGATTCAACCAAATGGAGTTATGACAAGGGAAACGGTTGTCCGCAACTCTGCGGATGGGGTAACCACGAATTACAATATTATACAACGGCTGTTGCCAAGAATGCGCGCGTAGAAGACGGCATGCTCATAGTAGAGGCGCACAAAGAAGCCATGCCTGGCGCTACTTATTCTTCTGCAAGACTGGTTACCAAAAACAAAGGCGATTGGAAATATGGTCGCATTGAAGTAAGGGCCAAACTGAATGTTGGTCTAGGTAGTTGGCCAGCCATTTGGATGTTGCCCACCGACTGGAAATATGGTGCTTGGCCCATGAGTGGCGAGATTGACATTATGGAAAACGTGGGTTATTGGCCCGATTCAATTGTTGGCACCGTGCACACCAATGCTTATAACGGCATGAAGGGTACACAGAAAACCAAGGGCATGGGCTTTAAAGACTTGGCTACCGCTTTTCATGTATATAGCATTGAGTGGGAAGCTTCAGAAATCCGTTTTTATATTGACAATAAGCTCTACAACCTGTTTAAAAACACGGGTAAGTCTATTGACGAGTGGCCCTTTGACCAACGCTTTCACGTGATTCTAAATATTGCCGTGGGCGGCGATTTTGGCGGCAAAATGGGCGTTGACGAGTCTATTTTTCCCAGACGCATGGTAGTGGACTATGTAAGGGTGTATCAGTAAAAGCCGTTAAGGCGTTTTAGAATTGATTGATCCAACTGAATTTTTCTTGAATGATGCTTTGTTTTTCTAGGGCTAGTTCTTGAATAAAAGCCTTTGCCACTGGCGATAGTTTTTTGTCTTTTAACCAGACCAGGTTCCAGGTTGTTTTAAGTGGCAATCCCTTGGTGGGGATGATTTGTAGCTGCTTGTTAACCAACTCGTTTTTTAATCCAATAATGGGCATAATGGAATAGCCAATTCCCGCTAGCACAGCTTGCTTTACGGCTTCATTGCTAGAGAGCTGGATCTTTTTTCTTACCATGATGCGTTTGTTTTCTATAAATTTTTCCATGGCCATTCTGGTGGCGGATCCCTCTTCTCTATAAATGAGTGGCAGGGTCTCTAGCAAGCTTTTGTTCATGGGTTCTTTTTTGTAGGGATGGTCTCCTGGCCCCACTAAGAAAAGCGTATTTGGCATGAGCGAGATACTATTTAATTGCAAGTGATTGGGTAGCACCGATACCATTGCAAAATCGGTTTCGTTTTTTTCTAGGGTCTCAACTACCCTTGATTTGTTAGACACGTTTAGGCGAAGTTCTACGCCATCATTTGTTTTTAGAAACTTGGATAAGAAATAGGGGACCACGTATTTACCCGTTGATACACAGGAGATTTTGAGGGTCCCCGTTAGTGAACCTTTGTATTGCATAAGACGGTAGTCAATACTCTTAGCCTCGTTCAAAATGTTTTCTGCACACTGCGCAATCTCCATTCCAAAATCAGTAATATAGACACGCTTATTAATGATCTCTATGAGCGCCAAATCAAATTGATTTTGAAAATTCTTTAGCTGAATAGACACTGCCGGTTGTGTTAAGTGCATCTCTTCTGCCGTTCTAGTAATACTCTTGGTTTGGGTAACTTTTAAGAAGATAGCCAGTTGGTGCAGGGAATAGTTCATAAGTTTTATTTATGCTTAACACAATAAATATAAATAACAATATATGAATTAATCCCTTCAATTTTGTCTCCGAATATGAACTTTGAAGTACTGATTACCAATCTGACCAATCCAACTTTATTATTTTTTGTATTAGGCATTGTAGCTACAGTTATAAAATCTGATCTTGAAATTCCGGCTCCCTCTATCAAGTTCATCTCTCTTTACTTATTGTTTTCCATTGGTTTTAAAGGCGGACAAGAACTACAGCATAGTAGTTTCAACGCCGAGATCTGGTACTCCCTTGTTTTTGGAATGTTGATTGCCACGCTGATTCCACTCTATAGTTTTTTCATCCTCAAAAAAAGAGTGGGGGTGAGTAATGCGGGAGCCATCGCGGCAGCTTATGGCTCTGTGTCTGCGGTCACATTTGTATCTGCCGTGAGTTTTTTAGAAATACAATCCATTCAGTTTGGAGGGCATATGGTAGCTGTAATGGCACTCATGGAATTTCCCGCCATTGTAGTGGGTTTTATTTTAATCATGCAATTTGACAAGTCCGAAAAAAAAGAAGGCGTTGGTGTTGGATCCATTTTACGCCACGCCATTTCTAATGGCAGTGTGCTCATGATCATGGGTAGTTTACTCATTGGAATTATTGCGGACTCCAAACAGGCCGAGGGTATCAAACCCTTTACCACCGATATTTTCAAAGGCTTTCTGGCCATCTTTCTCTTAGAGATGGGTATGCTCACCGCCAAACGTTTTGCTGCGTTTAGACAGCACGGTTGGTTTGTGTTTTTCTTTGCCATCATAGTGCCTTGTATCAATGGTTCTCTGGTAGCTTATGCCAGCCAGTTCATTACCCAACAAGAAGGTAACCGATTCATCTTTGCTATTCTGGCAGCCTCTGCTTCTTATATTGCTGTGCCCGCCGCCATGCGGCTTGCCGCCCCCAAGTCTGACCCTGGTTTATATATTCCCATGGCCCTTGGGGTCACTTTCCCTTTTAATGTGACCCTGGGCATGCCCCTTTATTTCATGATTATTCATTGCTAGGCAACCCCGAACCCTTACCAAAATATCTTTAACTCCCCTACCAAACTAAAATCTTTTTACTTAATATTGCTAAATAATTTAGCAATATGACCCTCACCATCTTGGGCAAATCCAACCGAACCGCCCTGCCCATCCGCAAGATTCCCTTTATCAAAACCAGTATTTCCGCAGGGTTCCCCTCGCCGGCGCAGGACTTTATGGAGGACGATATTAACCTGCAAGAAATGTTGGTGCCAAAACCCCTTTCCACTTTCATTATCCGAGTCAAGGGCGATTCCATGGTCAATGCCTTTATTCCGGACGGCGCCCTCTTGGTGGTAGATCGCTCTTTAAAAGCAGGGCATGGCAAAATTATTGTGGCAGTCCTGAACGGAGAATTCACCGTAAAACGATTGGTCAAAACCACCCGCTCCTGGGTCTTGCATCCCGAGAACCCAGCTTACAAACCTATTGTGCTCACGGAAGAAATGGACTTTAAGGTTTGGGGTGTGGTAACACGTGTGCTGGTGGATCCCAAGTGACCCCGGATTCCGACCCCGACCCCGGACCTCCGAATCCCCAACAGCAACCCCATCCCGAAACCGAACCCACTCATGATTGCGCTTGTTGATTGCAATAATTTTTACGCCTCCTGCGAGCGGGTCTTTAACCCCTCACTGGAAGGAAAGCCCATTGTCATTTTGTCTAACAACGATGGTTGCGTGATTGCGCGCTCCGATGAAGCAAAAGAACTGGGTATAAAAATGGGCGCCATTGCTTTTATGAATCGAGAATTCTTTGAAGCAAACGGCGTGCAGGTTTTTTCTTCTAACTATACACTCTATGGATCTTTGAGCAATCGCGTCATGCGCAAGCTGGGAACTTTTTGTAATAACATTGAATACTATTCTATTGACGAAGCTTTTTTAGATTTCAGCTCGCATATTTATCAAGATTTGTTGCAGGTTGGTTTTGAGATGAAGGCGCAGGTGTTTAGCGAAATTGGAATTCCCGTTTCGGTGGGTATGGGTCCCACCAAGACGCTTGCTAAAATGGCTAACCGCTTTATCAAAAAAACCAATAAACAAAAAGGTGTGCACGTATTGGATAGTGCAGATAAAATTGAAGAGGTCTTGGCTTTTACTGCCGTAGCAGATGTTTGGGGGATTGGGCCGCAGTATGCTAAACTACTCCAACAGCATGGTTTTCTTACTGCGGCCGATCTGGTAAAGGCACCGGAAGAATGGGTGCGCAAACAGATGTCTGTTGTGGGTCAAAGAACCCTCAATGAACTCAAGGGAATTTGCAGCATTGCACTAGAAGCAGAAACCCCCACTAAAAAAAATATCTGCGTAGCAAGAGGCTTTGGACAACTGATTAACAACAAGCCAGAACTGCAAGGAGCATTGGCCAACTATGTAAGTATTGTGGCAGAAAAATTGCGCAAGGGCAATCTATGCACCAAGCAAATGCACTTGTTTGTACAGACCAATGAACACCGCACGCAGGATGAACAATATTATCGATCCATTGATGTGGCATTGCCAGTTGCCTCCAGCGATACCACCGAATTATTGCACTATGCCAATCTGGGTTTAGACAGAATTTATAGACCTGGAATCAACTACCACAAAGTGGGTTGCATGGCACTGAATTTGATTCCCGCCAATCAAATACAATTCAGTATGTTCGATGCCCAAAATAGATTGCGCAAGAATACCATGATGAAAGCTTTAGACAATTTGAATCTTGACCTTGGCAAAAACGCGGTCAAATTTGCTACACAGGGCAACGGCAAGAATTGGCACTTGCGCCAAGAAAAATGCTCGCCCTGTTATACCACGCGATGGCAGGATATTCTAACCATTCAGATTTAGGTCATGCACAACCCACTAACACTTTTTACATCGCAACTGCTAGCCGTCCATTTACAAAGTGGAAATAGATATTTTGTACGACAAACCTTCCATCGCGGTAACGCCGCCACCGCAAACAAAGGGGCGTTCTTAATTTCTGAATACACAGAACTGGCGCGCGCAAAAATTCATATGGCTGCTTTGGAACAGGATACACAAGCTTATCTCTACGATGCCGAAGACCCAGAGCATTTGCGCAGATTAAACATCGCCGCAGGCCAACCAGCGGGATACGCCATTTATGCGCCACTCTTGGCCATGCGACAATGGAAACCAACGGATTTGTTGAAAGCAAAAATCAAAACCTATATAGAAAGTAAGCTTAAATGGAAGCCCCGCGGCTCCGACGATATTGGCGCTGAACTCTTTTTGCATTTTGGAGAGCTTTTCATTACTTTAAAGTTTGGGCATGACCACGCAAAAGTGAAATTGCTAGAGATAGAAAAACACTAACCATGTGCTACGACCTTTCTTTTAAAACCAGCTTACAAAGTATTCACGATATTTTTCCAGGCCTAATACAGGATGATCAATTTCAGATTCATCCAGACAAGAGCGCACATATTGTAGCGCATTCTTTTGAAGAGCATCCCATTGTCATGCGCAATAGAGAAGATGGATTGCCGCATTTGAAATTAATGGAATGGGGATGCATTCCCTTTTACACCAAGGACGAATCTGCGTTTATGAAACAGCGCATCATGATGCTCAATGCTCGTAGCGAAAGAATTCTAGGAGACACCTCCAGCTATTGGTTCAAGATCCGCAACCGCCGCTGCCTCATACCCGTCACCGGAATCTTTGAACACCGCAAAGTCACCGGCATCACCAAAAAAGTTCCTTATTTTATTTATCAAAAAACAAACAACACAGATCCATCAAACCCCAATCCACCAAATCTTTCCACCCCACATATTCAACCCGCCCCCTTTTTTTTGCCGGGATTGTATTCGGTTGCGGAACTCCCCAATCTCCAAACAGGCGAGTTAGAAAAACGCTGGACTTTCACGTTGATTACCCGCGCCGCCAATTCCCTGATGCAACAAATTCACAATGACGGCGAGAACAAATGGCGCATGCCCCTTTTTCTAACAGATAGCTTGCGCGATAAATGGTTAGAGCCAGAATTGTCTTCAGAAGAATTACAATCCATTTTGAATTATGAATTACCCGCCGCAGACCTTGACTGCTGGCCCGTCTACACCATTCGCTCTTCCAAACCCCGCCCCGATGGTCTTTCCAAAACAGATCCCTTTATTTGGGAAGGGTTACCTATTCTCCAACTTACTGATTAAACTATATAAATCGCTGGACTTGTTTTTGATGTCATATTCATGTTGAGACTTTATTGGTTCAACTGTTCTATAACTAGAACCATCCGCTTCTAAAAGTACTAGCTCAATTTGAGCACCGGGATTCATTCTTAGTAGAAAGGATCTTTTTCTAAGATAGAGTTCTTCATCTGATACCCATTTTGCCCTGATGCTATTTAATTCTTCGTCCTTATCAGTAAAAGGTTTGGAACCCAATGTCTTTATAGACATGGGAAAACTGTTAGATTCTATTTTAAAGGTATTATTGGTAGAATTGATGGTTGAATATTTATAAATACTGCTAGCATAGGCACTCCTTGTGGCATCGAGAACATCACTCTTGTCACTTTTATCTCCATAATTGTACATAACTGCTGGTACTGTATAAGTACTGTTACAAATGATATCAAGAGACTGAGGCCCATTGTCTTTGAACTCAAGTTCATTTTTAATGGTCATCTTATAGGATTTGGCTAAGTATTGATCACTATACTTAAGTGATTTTTGAAATTGAACCGTGAATTCCCATTTTCTACTTTTTAAAATCTGTCGATAGTTTTTTTGATTAAACCATTCAATCTCTCTGTCACGATTGGCCTGAATCTCTTCCCTTACTTTTTTTAGTTCTAGTTGTAATGAATCATATTCTTTTTTGTACAGCAGACGATTCTTTTCTTTCTTTTGTTCAAGCTCCAGCGATGCCTGCTTTGCAGCCAAATCTCTTTTGGTTTGTTCCTCTGCTTTCAACCTGTTTTTCTCTGCTTCAACTTGTGCAAGATCTTCTCTACGTTTAGTTTCTACTTTAAAATTTTGTATGGATTTTGCAGACAAATAATCCATATTTTCTTTTGCTGTAACAAAGTTTTTACCAAGTAATACAGGGTATTTTGTTTGGTCTGTTAGCGTATATATTTGATTGGGTTGGTTTACATCATATACATTAATAGAAACAAAATTGCCTACACCGGGTTGAAAAAAAACTTCATAGTAAGCAAAATTATTTCCTGTAGCGTCAACTTTAATACTCTTCAAATAACCCGAGCTGCTTGTTGGGTATAATGAAACAACCTTTAGTTGATTATCCAAACCATATTTAATATAAATCTCCTTAACACCATTCTTATTATTGTCTATAAAATAATCCCGATGCGCAAGATCAGAGCCTATATAAGCCTTATCCATTTCTCCATAGGTATCTTTTAGCTTTGTTTGAAAATCATAGGTGAGCTCTTCACCTTTCAATGCGGCCAAATCATAAGTCCAAATACCGTGAACACGAAAGTCAGTATTGGTTTCAACTACGTTATGAATTAATTTATTATTGTAAAAACGCCAACTACTAGCATTGGGATAAAAGCTTAGTTTTTTATACAAACTCTTTACCTGTTTTTTGTTTAAATCATAAACATAGACCCCAATAGAACTTTCAAATTCTTTCTTTTTATTTTCTTCTAATCTAAAAATGAATAGTTTGTTAAGTGCTACATGATAATAAGCCTGAATATTCACTTGATTAATCC
>NCHJ01000199.1 GCA_002256765.1 Bacteroidetes bacterium 24-39-8 | reverse complement strand
TTTGATAACTCCGATATTTATCTAGATACGCTAACCTGTAGCATAGCGGGTCATCCAATTACCATTCAGGCCAGAGCTAAAAATGTAGTGGCATTGGTAGGAGATAATCCAAATGGAGTAGAGTTAGATTTAAAAGTATCAGCCCCCATCATTAATATTAATCAATTAAGTAGTGTTGTCTCTAGAAAGTTTCCAGTTAAAAAGAAAAAGACCAAAAAGCATTCAGGAGGTTTAAGTAAAACAATTCAGAGAATGGAACACTTATTATCTAATGGCAAAATGTCCATTCAAGTAAATGCGAGTAAAATAAAATACAAAGATTTTGAAGCCAATAATTTAAAAGCATACATGACGGTAGATGATGTTTCCTGGAACTTAAAGAAAACATCCTTGGTTCATGGAAAAGGAAATATTAGTGTTAGTGCAACGGTTAGAGAAACCAGACATAATATATATACACTGAATTCAGACATAGAAATGAACAATGTAGAAGCCGATAGAGTATGGAGAGAATTTGACAATTTTGGAATGTCAACTCCTACTTATAAAAACCTAAAGGGCTTGATGAGTTTAAAAAGCAATGTGTCTTTAAACATGAAACCCAATGGTGAATTTGATATGAATACCTTGACTGGTAAAGCCAACTTCTCAATTAAAAATGGCGCTTTGATTAATTTTGAACCACTGGTCAATATCAAAACTTTTCTATTCAAAAACAGAGACATGACAGATGTCCGTTTTGCAGAAATAAAAGATGATATCAATTTTCAAAAAGGTTTGATTACCATTAATAGAATGGAAATTAATTCCTCCGTCCTGTCCTTATATGTTGAAGGTACACACTCCAAAAAAGAAACCGACATCAGCATTCAGGTTCCATTGAGTAATTTAAAAAATAGGGATAAAGATTATAAACCCGAAAATACAGGTACTGGCAAAAGTGGTGGAATGAGTGTATTTATCAGAGCAAAGACCGATGAAACCGGTAAAATCAAAATCAAATATGATCCATTCAAACGGTTTAGAAAATCAGACAAAAAAGAACCAGAGAAAAATAAGAAGTCTTAGTACTTGGTTCATTTCCCTAAACTTATGTTTAGTGTTAGGTGGTTCTTTGATCTTGAGTTCTTGCAAACAAAATCAAGAATCGGGAATTAGTAGTTCTTATTTTGATCCTGTAGATTCTGGTATACAGTATGCTGGTATAAAAATGATTCCCATTGAAACTCCGATTGGCAAGTTTAAAGTATGGACCAAGAGAATAGGCAATAACCCCACTACTAAAATCTTACTCCTTCACGGTGGACCAGCCATGACCCACGAATACATGGAATGTTTTGAAAGCTTCATGCCCAAAGAAGGTTTTGAAATAATAGAGTATGATCAATTAGGTTCTTATTATAGTGATCAACCAACCGATAGTAGTTTATGGGTGACCGAACGTTTTGTAGAAGAAGTAGAACAGGTAAGAAAGGCCTTGAAATTAGACAAGGATAATTTCTACTTGTTAGGAAATTCTTGGGGCGGCATCTTGGCCCTGGAATACGCGCTCAAGTATCAACAAAATTTAAAGGGCTTACTCATTTGCAATATGATGGCCAGCATTCCTGAATATGCGGCGTATAACGCAGTGTTGAGAAAACAGATGCGCCCATCCCTAGTAGATAGTTTACAAGCTTATGAAGAAAAGGGTCAATTCAAAGACCCTATTTATGTTCAGCTAGTAAATGATGAATATTACAACAAACATTTGTGCCGTCTTTCTGAATTACCTGATCCAGTTGCCCGGTCTTTTAAACACATAAATGAAACCATCTATGTGATGATGCAGGGTCCTAGTGAATTTAAAGTAGGTGGAAGATTGCTGAGTTGGGATAGAAAAGCCGACCTGCCAAAAATAACCGTACCTACCCTTATGGTGGGCGCCAAATATGATACCATGGATCCGGAACATATGGAATGGATGAGTAAGCAGGTAAAAAATGGTTCCTATCTCTATTGCCCCAATGGTTCTCACCTATCCATGTGGGATGATCAAAAAATATATATGAATGGAGTTATAGAATTTATCAAAAAAACGAATGCATCGGCCAGTAAATAGAGGTCTTTAAACCAGATTCAACCATTCATCATTATTTAAAAACCCAGTTTAAACTACTAACGCATTAATTACTACATTTAAGAACTTCCAAAACTAAACACACATGAGAAAACTAAAACTGTTGTTTTCTGGGTTACTGTTTGCTTCTTTGCTACAGGCTCAGGAAACCTATCCGGTTAACGGTGTCGCCGACAAACGGGACGGCTGTTATGCATTTACCAATGCAACCATTGTAAAAGATGCCCAAACAACTATTGCCAATGCTACATTGGTCATTAGAGATGGAAAAATTATTGCGCTTGGTGCTGGTGTGGCTATTCCAAAAGATGCCACTATCATCAATTGCAGTAACAAGTATATCTATCCTTCCTTTATAGACATCTATAGTGATTACGGTATTACAGCTCCACAAAGAGCAGCCGGTGGTTTTAACTTTGGTGGTCCTGCTCAATTAACCAGCAATAACAAAGGAGCTTATGGTTGGAACCAAGCAATTCACCCAGAAGTGGACGCGGTTAAACAATTTGTAGTAGACAATAGCAAAGCCAAAGGATTGAGAGACCTTGGTTTTGGTACAGTTCTAACCCATGTGAAAGATGGGATTGCCCGTGGTACTGGAGCTGTAGTTTCCTTGGCTAACGAAAAAGAAAACTTAGTCATCCTTAAAGAAAAAGCATCGGCTCACTATTCTTTGAGCAAAGGAACTTCTAGCCAAACTTATCCTGGTAGCATTATGGGATCTATCGCACTATTGCGCCAAACCTATTTGGATGCACAGTGGTATAAAAACAAACCTGCAAAAGAAGGTGTGAACTTAAGTTTGCAAGCCTTTAATGACAACCAAAGCCTACCACAGTTTTTTGAAGCTGATGATAAGTGGAACGATGTTCGTGCAGACAGAATTGGAGACGAATTTGCTGTACAATATATTATCAAAGGTGGTGGTAACGAATATCAGCGTCTTAAAGAAATTGCTGGAACAAAAGCTACCTATGTGATTGGTTTGAATTTTCCTCAGGCCATGGATGTAGAAGACCCCAATGATGCTCGCGCAGTTTCACTGGGCGATATGAAGCACTGGGAATTAGCACCAACCAATCCTGGTTCTTTGGAAAAAGCAAATATTCCATTCTGCTTAACCGTTTCTGACTTGCGTGATCAAAAAGCATTTTTGACCAATTTGCGCAAAGCCATTGACATGGGTTTAACAGAAACAAAAGCCTTAGAAGCTTTAACCAAAACACCTGCTACTTTATTAGGTGTATATGACAAAGTGGGTAGTTTGGAAACTGGTAAACAAGCCAATTTCATTATTAGTTCTGGACCCGTATTTGCAGCCAATACCAATATTTTACACAATTGGGTTGCTGGTAAAAAATATGCGGTGAAAGAAGA
>NCHJ01000023.1 GCA_002256765.1 Bacteroidetes bacterium 24-39-8 | reverse complement strand
AATTTTATAGAAGCAGGGAAGACTTACTGCGTCATGGATTATATGATCCCATTCCTAAAATGCGGATCCTTCTTGGAAGCGTTGGTTTTAATGAGGGTGAGATTAATAAATTAGAAGCCGCTGCTACCGAAAGGGTGATGGCTGATTTTCAAAAAGCACAAACTGCGTCAGAGCCCGATACATCATCTGTTGAGGACCATGTTTTTGCGCCAACACCTATTAAGGAAGAACGCGGTATTCGTGATCCACACAAGGGTGAAAGGGTGATGATGGTTGATGCAGCATTGCACGCAGTGGAAGAGTTGATGGAAGAATATCCAGAAGCAGTTTTATATGGTCAGGACGTGGGTAATAGATTGGGTGGTGTATTCCGTGAAGCAGCAACACTAGCAGAAAAATTTGGCGACCATCGCGTATTTAATACAGCTATTCAAGAGGCATATATTATTGGATCTACGGTTGGTCTATCGGCCCTTGGCATGAAACCCATTGTAGAAGTACAGTTTGGAGATTATATCTATCCAGGTCTAAACCAAATGGTATCGGAAGTGGCTAAGTCTTGTTATCTCTCAAACGGTAAGTTCCCCGTGCAAATGTTATTGCGTGTTCCCGTGGGTGCTTATGGTGGAGGTGGACCTTATCATAGTGGAAGTATTGAAAGTACCCTCTTGAGCATCAAGGGAATTAAAATTGTCTATCCATCCAATGCCGCAGATATGAAGGGGCTCATGAAAGCCGCCTTTCATGATCCCAATCCAGTAGTGATGCTGGAACACAAGGGTCTCTATTGGAGCAAAGTGCCCGGCACCGATGACGCGCGTACTATTGAGCCCGAGAAAGACTATATACTACCTCTAGGCAAGGCTAATACCGTTTTAAATGCCGATCCTGCTAGTTTAAGGGCCGGTGAGACAGTTTGTGTTATTACTTATGGAATGGGCGTCTATTGGGCTAAAGCAGCATCAGAAATGCACCCCGGTAAAGTAGAGATTATTGACTTACGTACTCTTTATCCTTTGGACGAAGCCGCCATCTATGAAGCTACCCAGCGACATGGTAAAGTCTTGGTTCTAACCGAGGAGCAACAGAACAATAGTTTTGCAGAAGCACTATCACTTAGAATCTCCAATAATTGTTATCATTTTCTAGATGCCAAAGTAGAAGTAATGGGTGCCCTGAACCTACCAGCCGTGCCTATTAACGTGTCTTTAGAAGCAGCTATGCTTCCTACTGCCCTAAAAGTTGCCGATAGAATTGGCAAATTGTTGGCTTACTAGTTTTTCATTTTACCTAAACCCCCTATATTTGCACCCCGTACAAAAATACGGACCAACGGCGAGATAGCTCAGTTGGTTAGAGCACAGGATTCATAACCCTGAGGTCTCGGGTTCAAATCCCGATCTCGCTACAAAGCCTCCCAACGAAAGTTGGGAGGCTTTTTTAATTTTTAGGCTGTGTCACAAGCTTGCTTGTGTAAACAGACGAAAAATTAAAAAAGCCAAAAAGCAAATGCAATTTGCTTTTTGAGGCTTTGGGTAAATCACCTCCCCAGGATTGACAGCGAGCAAGCGAGCTGGCAAATCCCTGTCAAAAAGCTCCTCAAAGACAAATCATCCCATTCATCATCCCCCAGCGAGCGCAGCAATGCTGGTTGAAAATCTTCCCAATTAAATGCTATTTGCTATTCAAACTAGGTAAAACATAGAACACTGTATCAATAAAAAAAAGTGTTTCTGAATTTACAAGCACGTTCTCGTCATGCATATCCTCCAATAATAGTCCTAATTCCTCGTGTTTATAATCATGCCTTATGTGATTTTCAAACCCATTAAACTCAAGATGTTGTTTCACATCTCCGATTTCTACAACTGAGTCTGACTTTATGTATGGCTGTTTGAGAATTGCGTATAAAATATCTTCAGAAAAATAAAATCCCAAAAACGTATAAGCCGTATTTGGGAAAAACAAATTATGTAATAAAAGGCTATTGAAAAACTCCAACCAAGTGGCATAGTAAATAGCGTCATTAAGTTTAAGGACGCTTTTACCATCTTTGTCCAAAAAAACAAGTGCTTCTCCTCCTTTTGCAAAATAGGTTCCGCCAATAGGAAGTTTTGTAAACCAAAGATTAGTTTCTTTACAATAATTCCCTAAGAAAACTGCCTGTTCTTTTTTGACAAGCTGTTTACTTTCGAAATCTTTTTTAACTGTTGGGCTTGATGTAAAGCTTGTGCAAAGGAGGTTTCTGATTGTTGTGCAAGTATCTTGGCCCCCCTCAACGACATTTCCTTTAACGATATTTTCAATTTTGATTCGGGTATCATTTGACAACATTTACTGTAAAAATAATATTAATTATCAATTGAGCAAGCTACCCCAATAGCTTTATACACCTCCCCAAACTCTCTTCCCACCCCTTCAACTCAATCCCATAATCCTTCACCAAATCGCTTGTATCCATCACAGAATAGTTTGGCCTCTTAGCAGGCGTAGGATACTCAGATGACGCAATAGGCAACACTTTTGTCTCCCTCCCTGCTATCCTACCAATCGCCCTCGCAAAATCACACCAAGAAATCACCCCGGTATTGCTATACTGATACACCCCATAATGCGCATTCCCCTTTTCAATGCTCACCACAATCTTTAGTATGGCCTCCGCCAAATCAGCCGCATAAGTAGGAGAACCAATCTGATCCGCCACTACTTTCAATTCCGGCCGATCATTCATCAACCGCAACATAGTTTTCACAAAATTATTCCCATGCACGCTATACACCCAAGAAGTCCTAATCACAATACTCTGCGAACAATTATTCAAAGCCAACTGCTCACCCATCCATTTAGAATGACCATAATAATTCACAGGATTAGTGGCAGTATGAATGGTATAAGGACTTGTACCATTACCATCAAACACATAGTCCGTAGAAATAGTAATCAACTTAGCATTAATCAAAGCACATTGCTGAGCAATCAAACCCACCGATTCTGCATTGGTAGTAAACGCCAATTCCTGCTCCGTCTCCGCCTTATCCACAGCCGTATAAGCCGCACAATTGATAAAATAATCAGGATGATGGTTTTTGAAAAATGGCGCTATGCTCTCAGGCTTAGACAAATCCAAATCATCCCTACCCGTAAATAGAAATTCAAACGCATCACTATAAGCATCAACCAATTGTTGGATTTCCCAACCTAGCTGTCCATTTTTTCCCGTTACTACAATCAAAGGCTTAGACATGGTATCAATTTGAGGTACAAAAAAGGGCCAAACGGAAATCCGGATTGGCCCTTTTAAAATTTTAAAGAATCTTATTTAGCGCTTACAAATTCTTTGGGTTGTTTGGACCACTCTTCTTTAGGAAGTGATTTAAAGTAGTCATAGGTTTTTTTCAAACCTTCTGCTCTGTCTACTTTTGGTTCCCAGCCCAATAATTGTTTGGCCTTGGTAATATCTGGTTTGCGTTGTTTAGGATCATCCACTGGCAAATCTTTGTAAATAATTTTCACAGAAGATCCTGTTAGTTTCAAGACTTCTTCCGCAAAATCTTTCAAAGTAATTTCATTGGGGTTACCAATATTAACCGGCATGGTATAATCACTCATTAACAAGCGATAAATTCCTTCTACCAAATCATCAACATAACAGAAAGAACGGGTTTGACTACCATCACCAAATACAGTCAGGTCTTCTCCACGTAGCGCTTGTCCAATAAATGCAGGCAATGCTCTACCGTCATTGAGTCGCATGCGAGGACCATAGGTATTGAAGATGCGGATAATCCTGGTTTCAACACCATGGAAGGTATAATAAGCCCTGGTAATGGATTCCATAAAGCGCTTGGCTTCATCATACACCCCACGAGGACCTACAGGGTTTACATTACCCCAGTACTCTTCTGTTTGAGGGTGTACTGCTGGATCACCATATACTTCACTAGTAGAAGCTACCAACATTCTAGCACCCTTTGCTTTTGCCAAACCAAGACAATTATGGGTTCCCAACGCACCCACTTTTAGGGTTTGGATAGGAATTTTTAAATAGTCAATAGGACTAGCTGGAGAAGCAAAATGCAGGATATAATCTATGTGGCCTGGTACATGAATAAAATTAGAAACATCGTGGTGATAGAATTCAAAATTTTCCAACTTGAACAAGTGTTCAATATTGCGGATATCACCAGTAATCAAGTTGTCCATGCCAATGACATGATAACCTTCTTTGATAAAACGGTCGCAGAGGTGTGAACCCAAGAAACCAGCTGCACCAGTGATTAAAATTCTTTTCTGTGACATAGTTGATTTTTTAAGGTCTACCAATGCTTTCATAATAATATCCTAGTTCTTTAATCTGTTTGTTTTCAAACAGGTTACGTCCGTCAAATATTACTTTGTTTTTCAATTTGCTATCAATGATTTCAAAATCAGGCGTGCGGAACTCACTCCACTCAGTGGCAATAATCAAAGCATCGGCACCAGCCAAACAACTATATTGGTCATTGGCATAATTGGCTATGTGTCCAATTTGCGCTTGCACATTTGGCATGGCTTCTGGATCATAAGCAGTAACCGTAGCACCTGCAGCAGTCAATGCTTTGATAATATATAAAGCTGGAGCTTCGCGAATATCATCGGTATTAGGTTTGAAAGCTAGTCCCCATAAAGCAAAATGCTTGCCTTTTAAATCATGATTAAAATAGGCATTGATTTTTGGCATCAAATGCAGTTTCTGTTTTTCATTCACTTCTTCTACTGCTTTCAGAATTTGGAAATTATAACCCACTTCTTCTGAAGACATAATCAATGCTTGAACGTCTTTAGGGAAACAGCTACCGCCATATCCAATACCTGGAAACAAGAAGCGCTTACCAATACGGTCATCACTACCAATACCCTTACGTACCATGTCTACATCGGCACCTACTTTTTCACAAAGCACAGCAACTTCATTCATGAAAGAAATCTTAGTAGCCAAGAAGCTATTAGCAGCATATTTGGTTAACTCTGCAGACTTCTCATCCATATAAATAATGGGGTTACCCTGACGTACAAATGGTGCATACAAATCGCCCATTACCTTACGTGCCCTATCAGAGCTTGCTCCAATAACCACACGGTCAGGCTTCATAAAGTCATCTACAGCCACACCTTCACGCAAAAACTCAGGGTTAGACACCACGTCAAAATCTCCTTTAAAGTTGGCAGCAATAGCAGCCCTTACTTTAGCAGCAGTTCCAACAGGAACGGTACTCTTATCTACAATAACTTTATAATCGGTTAGGATTTTACCAAGATCATTGGCAACCCCTAAAATGTATTTTAAATCGGCGGAACCATCAGCTCCAGGAGGTGTAGGAAGTGCCAAGAAAATGATTTCAGCATCCTTGATACCTTCTTCCAAATTAGTTGTGAATTTCAACCTCCCCTCTCGTGTATTACGCAGGAAGATCTTCTCTAAACCTGGCTCATAGATGGTAATCTCGCCATTGGACAATTTGGCAACTTTTTTAGGATCAATGTCTACGCAAGTGACTTTGATTCCTGTTTCGGCAAAACAGGTTCCTGATACTAATCCAACATATCCGGTACCTACAACAGCTATACGCATAATTAAAGGTTTATATAAGCTAATAAATTCTCTGTAATATAAGACAATTGTTCCATATCTAACTCAGTATGTATGGGTAAAGAAATAACCCTTTCTGTGAGCCAGTCGGTAGTGGTCAAATCCAATTTTGGCAGGTCAAATGCTGCAAACATTTTTTGCCTATGACCTGGAACCGGATAATAAATCATAGACGGAATTTTCTTCTCCGCCAAATAAGCTACTAATCCATCCCTATCAACACCTTCTAACAAGAGGGTATATTGGTGATATACGTGGTTGCTATAAGATGCTACAAATGGAGTTGTTAGTTGCTCTTGACTAGCAAAAGCAGCATTATAAAAACTGGCTGCGGTTTGTCTAGCTACAATGTATTTGTCTAATTCCTTCAGTTTCACGTTCAAGATGGCTGCTTGAATACTATCTAAACGGGAATTACATCCCACCATTTCATGATAATACCTAGTTTGCTGTCCATGATTGGCAATCATTTTCATCTTATGAGCCAAATCAGCATCATTGGTAAAAATAGCCCCACCATCGCCGTAGGCACCTAAGTTTTTACTAGGATAGAATGATGTGGTTCCAATGGTTCCAATGGTTCCTGTTTTTTTGATTGTTCCATCTGCAAATTGGTAATCTGCACCAATTGCTTGGGCATTGTCTTCAATTACGGCAATACCAAATTCTTGCGCAATGGCCATTATAGCTTCCATGGGTGCAGCGTGTCCATACAAATGCACGGGAACAATGGCTTTTGTTTTTGATGTGATGGCTTTGCGTAAAGCCTCTGGATCCATACAAAAAGTCTTGGGATCCACTTCTACAAAAACGGGCTTTAGCTTTAACAACGCCACTACTTCTGTTGTAGCTATATAGGTAAAGGAAGGGGTAATTACTTCGTCTCCAGGTTGCAAATCCAAGGCCATCATGGCAATCTGTAATGCATCTGTTCCATTGGCACAAGGAATGGTATATCCAGCACCCTGATAGTTGCTTAATGCAGCAGTAAAATCTTGAACCGCTTTTCCGTTTATATAAGCGGCTGAATCCAATACCTCGTGAATGGAGGCATCAACTTCTGTTTTGATTTTCAAATATTGATTTTTGGTATCCACCATTTGAATTGGCCGCATTGTCTATCAAGTTGATTATGTTACAAATCTACGTCAAAATAAAATCAAATTAGAATTTGCAACTATGGGAATATCCCTGAAAAGCTGGCAATTATTGTGTTATTTTACAATCTTGTACATTAAATGAAGCTATTCTATCAAATATTCCTTTGGGCCTATCCTTTTGCTGCAAGAATTCTTGCTTTTTTTAACGAAAAAGCAAAAAAATGGGTGGCGGGTAGAAAGGGAATTTTCAGTTCTCTGCAACAAGCACTTAAGAACAACAATAGCCCCATTATCTGGATGCATTGCGCCTCATTGGGAGAATTTGAACAGGGTCGCCCATTGTTAGAAGCTTTAAGAAATAATTTCCCAAATCATTATATTTTACTGAGTTTTTTTTCACCCTCTGGATATGAAGTTCGAAAAAAATATGAAGGAGCCAACCATGTATGTTATTTACCCATGGATGGCCCTAAGAATGCCAAAGGTTTTTATGATTTGGTAAATCCAAGTTTGGTGTTATTTGTAAAATATGAATTCTGGTATTACTATAGTTTTGAAGCTGCTAAAAGAAAGATTCCCCTTTTATTGGTGTCTGGAATTTTTAGAGCATCACAACCCTTTTTTAAATTCTATGGCGGATTTTATAGAAGTATCTTATCTCATTTCAGTCACTTGTTTGTACAAGAACAAAGCTCATTGGATTTGATGAAAACTATTGGCTTAGAGAGCAAATCAAGTATTAGTGGCGATACCCGTTTTGATAGGGTGATTAGCATTGTCCAAGACTTTGAGCCCATTGAAACAGTGGAACATTTTAGTCAGGGAATAAAAGTATTAGTAGCCGGTAGTACTTGGGCCGAGGACGATGAAGAATTAAACCACTTTCTACACACCAATCCCCAGGTTTACGCCATTATTGCACCACATGAAATCATTGAAGACAGATTAAAAGAATGTTTAAAATGGTATCCCAATGCCATGTTATATTCGGAGTACCATGCACTATTTTTAGAGGGTGAGATACCAAGCCATGTGCAGGTCTTAATTGTCAATAATTATGGTATGCTAACGCGATTGTATAGTTATGGAACCATCTGTTTGGTGGGTGGAGGTTTTGGAGGCGATGGTGTTCACAATGTGTTGGAAGCAGCCGTTTATGGCAAACCAGTTTTGATTGGTCCTATCTATGACAAGTACTTAGAAGCAGTTGAACTAGTGGATAACGGGGGATGTATTAGTGTTGAAAATGCCTTGGAGTTAGAGGCTGAATTAGTAACATTACTTGAAGATGCATCAGCCTATCAGGAAGCTTCAGTAGCTGCCAAAAATTATGTGTTTGCTAAAGCGGGAGCTACCAAAACCATCTTAGATTATATTCAAGCAAATCGTCTTTTGACCAATTGATCAAAATGACCCACAATCTCTGAACGTTCGTTCCACCCAAGCTTTACTTTTAATTCTCTTTGAATCCAATAATGGGCTTCTGGAAAAATGGCAAAACTATTGATGGTTTTTAAACTGCGTTCGAACATGGTTTCATCGCCACGGAAAAGTTCATTGATAAATAAGTAGCGATCATTGACCCCAATGGCTTTTTTCAGGTCTACAATGGGGGTGTCTTGAAAATTATTGGCTAATTCCTGTTTTTCTGTTTTAAGCTGTTCATTCAAAGCCAGTCCTTGGTCGGCATGTAGGTCATTGAGCTCATACATTTCTTTCAATAGGGCCTGTTCAGGTAGAGGCTCTTCCACTATAGCAACTTCTGCAATATTCAGATCCAGCAAGTCTTGTGTTTGATGAATGGGATCCTCCACCATATTTTCTTCCTTAAGTGGCTCCAATTCCATGTTAACAGCAGCCTGTTCCAAGGGATCAGGAATATCTAATTCCATCTGAAACAACCATCCACTCAATTCTGCTTTTTTGAGGTTATTCTTGGGTTTGGAAGATGATGTTGCTTCTTTGGCTGAGATCCTAGAACCCGGCATCATAACAGAAACCGCTCCCCTACCATGGGTATTGGATGCGCGCTCTTGCAATTCTGAAAATAGCATCTGAACAGTCAACAGCATATTGTCTGCTCCTGCCTCCTGAACAAATTGTTCTTTCAGTTTATCTATTAGTGTACCCACTCTTTCCATTGTATGTAATACATTTGAGGTGTTGAAAGCCTGGATGTGCTATTCATCAAACGCCTTTTTACCTAATTTATTATTCAAATGTTCATAGAACCAAATATATCCGGCGAGCGGAGAGGATGGATTGAAGTGATTTGTGGCAGCATGTTCAGTGGCAAAACAGAGGAATTGATCCGAAGATTGAAAAGGGCCAAGATTGCTAATTTAAAAGTGGAGATTTTTAAACCCGCTATTGATGTTCGTTATGACGAGACCAAAGTGGTGAGTCATGATAGCAATGCCATTCAATCTACCCCCATTGATAATTCCCAAACCATTTTGCTAATGGCAGAAGGGGTTGATGTTATAGGCATTGACGAGGCCCAGTTTTTTGATGACCAAATTATGCATGTATGTGAGACCCTAGCCCAAAGAGGAACAAGGGTGATTGTGGCAGGGCTTGATATGGACTATAAGGGAAATCCATTTGGTCAAATGCCCAATTTATTGGCCGTGGCCGATTATATTACCAAATTACACGCCATCTGTGTGAGGTGTGGCAATATTGCTAATATTTCCTATCGCCTTAAGGCAGAAGGCCCCCAAGTGCTACTTGGAGAAAAAGATGTTTACGAACCTAGATGCCGCAAATGCGCCCATGAATAAGCAACACCCCATTTTAGCACTGATCCGTAAAGACCTATTACTGGAAACCCGCCAACAGTATACCTTGTATGGCATATTCTTGTATGTGGCGTCTACCATATTTGTAGTCTATTTATCCATGGGCCAACCCGAAGACAAAGTTTGGAATGGCTTGTTCTGGGTGATTCAATTATTTGTTTGCGTTAATGCAGTAGCCAAAAGCTTTCTAGCAGAAAGCAGGGGTAAGATGCTTTATTTTTATTCCATTGCAGGAGCTAGAGATTTTGTTTTGTCCAAACTCATCTTCAATGCCATTTTGATGTTGGTGATGAGTTGTTTGAGTTTAGCCATTTTTACGGTATTGTTGGGCAACCCCATTGAATATGGTTGGCGTTTTTTGGGGATTACCTGTTTAGGAGGGATTAGCTTGAGCTTGGTCTTTACTTTTCTAGCTGCAATAGCCGCAAAGGCCCAACAACAAGCTGCGCTGATGGCCATTATGGGATTTCCCATTATTATTCCTCAGCTACTCATTCTCATGAAAATTTCAACAGCCGCTTTCTCAGCCGTAATTCAAGCTGGTCTATGGCAAATGGTGTTGATGTTGGTGGGTCTTGACATATTAGTCATCGCCCTAGCCATTATTCTTTTTCCTTTTCTTTGGAAGGATTGATTAAAAACGCAAATGCCTAACTGTTTGTCCTTTGTTGATCAATTGCTTCAAGGAATCAATCCCAATTTTCAAGTGTTTTTCTACGTATTCCGCAGTAACTAATTTATCACTGGCTTCCGTTTTTACGCCGTCAGGAATCATGGGCTGATCACTCACCAATAACAATGCACCCGTTGGAATTTTATTGTAAAACCCTACCGTAAAAATGGTAGCTGTTTCCATATCAATGGCATAGGCCCTAACCCTTGTCAGATATTCTTTAAAGACTTCATCATGCTCCCAAACCCTTCTATTGGTAGTGTAAACCGTACCAGTCCAATAGTCAACTTGATTATCACGAATGGTGGTGGATATAGCTTTCTGCAAAGCAAATGCTGGCATGGCTGGCACTTCTGGAGGAAAATAGTCATTAGATGTACCCTCTCCTCTAATGGCCGCAATAGGTAAAATCAAGTCCCCAATTTTATTGCGTTTTTTCAAACCACCACATTTACCCAAGAACAACACCGCTTCTGGATTGATGGCAGTTAGCAAATCCATAACGGTAGCTGCTCCTGGACTTCCCATTCCAAAATTGATAATGGTAATCCCCTCAGCTGTAGCACACTGCATGGGTCTATCTAGACCAACCACAGGAACATTGTTCCATTTGGCAAACATGTGTACATAATTGCTAAAATTGGTCAACAGCACATATTTTCCAAAATTTTCTAAGACTTCTCCAGTATACCTAGGCAACCAGTTATTGACTATTTCTTCTTTGGTTTTCATATTGTTTCTATTTCAAGTTTCAATGAATTTTGATTCCAGCTTCACAGTATCTTTGAAGGAATCAATCGTCTAAAATACAAAATCTACCGTTCAATTCCATTACATGATTCAAATTCCATACCCTTTACACCCATTTAGAATCCGTGAAACGGAGGGTAAAGAATGGATTTTTGACGAACTCCGTAAACAATGGGTCAGGCTTAGCCCAGAGGAATGGGTTAGGCAAAATATATTGCAGTACTTTTTACAGGTCATGAATATTCCAGCTTCTCTTATTGCTGTAGAAAAAGAAATTAAAATAGGAGAACTCCGCAAAAGATTTGACATCCTGGTCTATAAATCTTCCAGCCCTTGGCTAATGGTAGAATGCAAGGAAATGAATGTACCCATTGATGAACCCGTATTAAAACAGGTATTACACTATAATACGGGCATTCAAGTTCCCTATGTGATGGTCACAAACGGAAATATTAGCTATGCATTTGAAATAGGTGAGCAAGGGATGATTGCTTTAGATACACTACCCAGTTACTACTGATACCACTCATAAAAAGCCCCAGGTAAATACCTAGGGCTATTATTTTCAAAGTCATGTTGACTCCTGAAATCTTTGATAGTTGATCGGTTATGGGAAAATACCCAATTCCGTATAACTTATGGCTACTTTGTTAATAGCACTTACATATGCAGCAGTACGCATGTCTGGAATTTCTGGATTTGACAACCAGATATCCATGATTTCTCTAGTAGCATTGATCATGGTTTCTTCCAATCCACTGTGAACCAAATCTACTTCTTCAGCACCATGCATGATAAAGTCGCGTTCTTTTTCACTAACGGTTTTACCAGTAAGACCTTCAATCTGACCCAAGATATGCGCATTCATATTTTCTGTAAAACGCTTTTCCATTCTACCATATCGCACATGGCTCAGGTTTTTCAACCACTCAAAATAAGACACCGTAACACCACCTGCATTGAGGTACATATCTGGAACTACTAAAATGCCTCTTTCTGCAAAAATATCATCCGCTTCAGGAGTCAAAGGACCATTGGCAGCTTCACCAATCATTTTGGCTTTTACCCTTGGCGCATTATCTCCATCAATCACGTTTTCCAATGCTGCAGGAATTAGGATATCACATTCTAATTCTAAAGCATCAGTATTTTTTGCCAAATTGGTAGCACCTGGGAAATTCAAAATGCTTCCAGTTGCTTTGCGGTGTTGGAATAATTCTTCTTCATTAATTCCATCTTCTTTATACACGGCACCTTCATATTCTGCAATAGAAACAACAATGGCACCATGCTCACGGAAGAATTTAGCAGAGTGGTATCCCACATTACCCAATCCTTGTACCACTACCCTTTTACCTTCTACGCCAATAGTCATACCTAATTTGGCCATAATATCAGGCATATTGCAGACTTCTCTAATTCCAAAGAAAACACCCAAACCGGTTGCTTCTTTTCTTCCCCTAACACCACCTTGTGTAATGGGTTTACCAGTAACACAACCAGCACTATCAATATCACCTGGTCTTAAAGACTGATAAGTATCAACAATCCAAGCCATTTCTCTTTCACCGGTTCCATAGTCTGGCGCGGGAACGTCAATACCAGGTCCAATAAAATTCTTCTTTACCAATTCTGCAGTATACCTACGAGTAATTTTTTCTAGCTCATACGCACTATGACTGCGTGGGCTAATTTTAATACCACCTTTGGCACCACCAAAAGGTACGTTTACAATGGCACATTTATAGGTCATCAATGAAGCCAGGGCCATTACCTCGTCTTCATTAACTGCCATACTAAAACGGATTCCCCCTTTACAAGGAGTTTTGTGTTGTGAGTGCTGAACGCGATAGGCTTCAATAACTTCAATTTCGCCATTATCCATTTTCACAGGAAAACGCATGCTATAAATACTATTGCAAGCTTTGATCTGCTCAAGCAGACCCTTGTCCCATTTGGTAAATTTGGCTGCTTTGTCAAAACTTCTTTCCACACTTTGGAAGAAGCTGTAGGGTTGTTGACTTGACATGATTATTTGTTTTGACTTGAGTATAAAACCTTTTTGAGTGAGTGAAAGGTTTATTTTTTTTCCAATTTGGAGATTTTCCTATCAATGCTAATTAAGTAGAGCAATAGTCCTACTATTAAAACTACTACAATGGTCATGACTAAAAAGATTTTACCATTGCTACGCATCAGGTCATTAGAAGCTTCACTGGTACTTGCGTCTTGTGCAAAAGCTGCCAAATGCATGAACCCTAATAAAAAGGCAATTGCTATTCTTTTAAATTGATTCATTGTTCAATTGTTTTTCATTTAAAACTTGATACCGGACTTTGAGGGTAGAAATCCAAACCCCTAATAAGGTCCAACCAATCACGGCTGGATAAAAAACCGTGCGCATATTCATATCCATATCCTTACCATTCAAACCCGGATTACCCTCACTACCCTCTCCTCCTGGATGGAGTGATTCAGTAAGTCTTGGCAAAACCCAAAGTGTGGGAAACAACATGAAAAAAGCAAAAATATTGTAGACTGCTCCTATGCGCATTTTCTTTTCATCGTCTTGCATACTACCCCTTAAAACAAAATAGGCCAAATAGATTAAGATGGCAATAGCTGCACCATTTTGTTTGGGATCTCCACTCCAAGGGCTACCCCATTGATAATTGGCCCAAATAGCGCCAGTACTGATTCCCAAAAGAGAGAAAATGGTGCCTGTTGTAGCAAAGGCAGAAGAATAATAGTCATAAATGGGTTTGGGATCACGCAAATACCTAACGGCATAATACACAGATACAAATAACAGAATCATCATACCAAACCACATGGGAACATGGAAAAAGAAATTGCGGATGGATTCCTGCATCCGATCGTCCAATCTAGGGACTTTCACATAAAAACCATAGGTACAGGTATATAAAAGAAGCAAGACCGTTAATACTTTCCACCAGGATTTTCTCATCATACTATATCAGATTTTCAAATGCTTCTTTCAAACTAACAATCGTAAGTGCAAATTTAGGTGAAAGGCCCTCAATAAAACTAATCTACGTGTAAAATTTACCCATTATCTTAACAGTTTTAGGTGCAAATCTGGTCTTTAATTGGCATTCTAGCCAAGGTTCCTTAACTTTGCCAACTTCCAAAATTCATGCCGTAACATGAAGTGAGCTGCCCCGTAAGGCGGCGGCAACCTGAATGTGGCTATTAAAATTTTAAGAGACACATGAAATTATCCCAATTTAAGTTTGACTTACCTCTTAACCTGATTGCTCAGAATCCTACCAAGAAAAGGGAGGATAGCCGTTTGATGGTTGTTGACCGTAAAACCGGCCACATGGAGAACAGACATTTTCGTGACATCCTAGAGTACTATGATGACAAAGACGTGTTTGTAGTAAATAACACCAAAGTATTTCCTGCCAGAATGTATGGCCGCAAAGAGAAAACAGGTGCAAAAATTGAAGTATTCCTTTTGCGTGAACTAAATAAACCCAACCGTTTATGGGATGTAATAGTTGATCCCGCAAGAAAGATTCGTGTAGGGAACAAATTGTATTTTGGAGACAATGAAGAACTGGTAGCAGAAGTCATTGATAATACCACTAGCCGTGGTAGAACCATTCGTTTTCTCTGGGATGATGATGATGAGAGCTTTAAAAAAATGTTGGAATTCCTAGGTGAAACGCCTTTGCCAAAATACATCAAGCGTAAACCAGATGAGGAAGACAAAGAAAGATATCAGACCGTTTATGCTAAGCACGAAGGTGCTGTAGCTGCTCCAACTGCAGGTTTACACTTTAGCAAGGAATTGATCAAACGTTGTGAAATCTTAGGTATTCGCTTTGCAGAAGTAACCTTACATACTGGTTTAGGTACTTTCCGCCCTATTGAAGTAGAAGATTTGAGCAAACACAAAATGGATGCTGAATACTACCAAATTACAGATGAAGCTTGCAAAATTGTGAACAAGGCAAAAGAATCTGGCAAACGTATCTGTTCTATTGGAACTACCACCATGCGTGCTATGGAAAGTAGTTTTACTGCGCAGAAATTGCTTAAGCCAAGTGAAGGATGGACCAATCACTTTATTCACCCACCTTATCACTTTAATGTGGCAGATAGCTTGGTAACCAACTTCCACCTGCCTAAAACCAGCTTATTGATCATGACCTGCGCTTTTGCTGGATATGACTTAGCTATTGAAGCTTACAAAAAAGCCATCAAGGATAAATACCGTTTCTTCAGTTATGGAGATGCTTTATTAATTATCTAGAAAATAAATTCGCTTAAAAAATCTTCCGAAAATTCGGGGGATTTTTTTTTGCATGATTTAACACTAGATAATTAATTAGTGAAGAGATAAGAGTGAAGAGTGAAGAATGGACGGTGATCCCAGTAAACGAGTGACCTAGGCTGCGCCTTGGTTCTAGTAATTGACAAATCTTTCTTCAAAAAGAAAAACCCTTGGCAAAGCCAAGGGTTCATGTATCAATTCTAGAAAAATCTTCCTGCATTCTTCACTCTTCACTCTTCACTTTTCACTTTCTCCCCCTCTTCACTCTTCACTTTTCACTTTCTTCTTCTCACTCTTCACTTTCTTCCTCCTCTCTTCACTCTTCACTTTTCACTTTCTTCTTCTCACTCTTCACTCTTATCTCTTCACTCTTATCTCTTCACTAAATCAAAGACCGAAAAGGCCACTATTCAACAACTGTAAGGTCTTGGTTCTATATTCATTTGGAACTAGTAGTGAAATATTATGAGGGCTACCACCATAGCTAACCATGGTAACAGGTATTTCACGGATCGCATCAAATAACTTCATCAAAACATCGTCAGTTTTAGCAATTTCATTTCCTACAATGGAAACAATGGATTGTTGTTTTTCAACTTCTACGTGTCCAAATGGTTCAAGCTCCTTAATAATTTCCGCTAAAGCAATGTCAGAATCTATGGTCACAGAAACAGCTACTTCAGAAGTGGTAATCATGTCAATAGAAGTTTTATACTTTTCAAACACTTCAAACACTTTGCGCAAGAAACCATAAGCCAATAACATTCTACTGCTCTTGATTTTAATAGCAATGATGCCGTCTTTGGCGGCTACTGCTTTTACACCTACACTGCCTGCCTCTTTGGTGATTACGGTACCCGCCGCTTCTGGCTGCATGGTATTCAATAATTTAACCGGAACATTTTCTTGTTGTGCTGGCCAGATACAAGTAGGGTGCAAAATTTTGGCTCCAAAATAAGCCAACTCAGCAGCTTCATCAAAGCTCAACTGTTCAATGGCAACAGTCTTGTTAACAATCCTTGGATCATTGTTGTGCATACCATCAATATCAGTCCAGATTTCACAAACGGTAGCATTGATAGCTGCCGCCACTAATGAGGCTGTATAATCACTTCCACCTCTTTTTAGGTTGTCTACTTCTCCCCTAACATTTCTACAAATATATCCTTGGGTAATAAAGATTTTTTTATTCGTATGCTCCGCTAATAAAGCAGTCAACTTTGTTCTGATAATGGGTAGGTTGGGTTCTTCATTCACATCAATGGCCATGAATTCCAAAGCTGGCAATAAGAGATGATCAATGCCTTGTTCTTCTAAATAAACACAGAACAATTTGGTACTCATTAATTCTCCCTGAGCCAAAATATCTTTGTTCAATGCCTCGCTAAAAGAAATTCTTAAGATAATATTCAGAAATTCAAAATGCTCTGATACTATTGCATTGGCCTTTGCTCTGTTTTGGTCCAGATGCACCAAATCCAATACAAAATTTCTATAATGTGCTTCTAGGGTATCTATCTTTTGTTTGGCAGCCACGCGGTCAAATGAAGCCAGACTATTACTAATTTCTACCAAGGCATTGGTTGTTCCACTCAAAGCACTCAAAACTACAATTTTGGATTCTTGGTCCTTTGTAATCAATTGAGATACCTGATGCATTCTTTCCGGCTTTCCCACACTGGTTCCACCAAACTTCATAATTTTCATACTGCCATTACTTTTTAGGCTGCAAATGTACAAGCTCTAGATAAAAAAATAACTACAAATTTTAATAACAAATGTTAGTCTGATAAGGGTTTCAGCCAAATCCTCCTTATTGACCAAATGGTTTTTGAGTACTACATTCCGCATTAGGACCTTGGTCTATTTGTAAATAGTTACAAAAATATTGGTAGAATCCATAACGGTATTTGGTTCTATCAGAATGATTGGCACCACATTCGAGTCCCCCATTTATTACATTTACCACAGCCCCAAATCCTAAATTTCTATTTGCGGCAATATCTTTCTCCGTAGGCTCCCATTGACCAGCCATAATATCGTGACAAGATGGTTTGGGGTATTGGTCTCTTACCCAAAACCAAATGGCAGAAGCAAAGCAAAGCACTGGGTCTTGTAACAATAAATTGGGATTGTCAAGCAATACTTGTTTATTGCCAAAATATGCTTCACTAAATTGTCCATAATTATAATTCCAACTCAGTTGCATAGGGCCTCTTCCATGATAAGATTTTCCAGAAACTGGTATCCATTTCTTCTTAGAAGTATCACTATACTCAGACTTATTAGCTTTGGGAAAACCTTTTTCTTGAATATAGTACAAACCCCATTGGTACATGCCCCCTGGTGCTTCATCCCAGCCCCCACTTGTTTCATGACTCATATTGGCAAGAAAAGCAGCCAGCTCCCTTTTTTGAGTGCTATCATTCCCATCTCCTAAAAATAATGGAAAGAGTTTTGCAGCCTTTAAAAAAGCATCATAACTGTAAAAATCTTGTTCCGGAATTCCGTTGAACAGGGTATCCTTCAATTTGGATAAATGATAACGGTTTGGAAAAAGCTCATTCCATTTTTTTTCATCCAAGAATTTGGACACATTGCTCACATGGTTGCTAGTATCTGCAATAATTACATCTTCTGCTTCATCATTCACCGTGCCAGCACAAGCATTCAATAAAACAAAAATTAACACTATTGGTACTAGTAATTGTCTTTTTTGCATAGTGATGTAACAGTTATTATTAAACAATTAAAATTCAATACCAAATTTATCCGCCACTGATTGCAAATCATTTTGCACTGCTTCTACCAATTCCCAACCATTAGTAGACCTAATTGATTCCATTTCTCTTTCTGGATCTCCTGGTATTAATACTTTCTCATGGCCGGGTGCTGGAATTGCATTTCTAAATCTTTCAATCCAAAGGTCCATCTGGTCTTTAAAATCTTGAGCTGGTCTAAATGCATCAACACGCATAGCGCCAAAAAAATGCCCCAACCCTTTTCCTGGTTGATTTTCTGGCATGGGCACATAAGCAGGAAATGGCGGAGCCCAAGGACCAAATGAAGCCCCACTTAAAACACCTGAAAAAATATCAACTATACTTCCTAAAGCATATCCTTTATGACTACCATGTTCTCTATCTGAACCAAGAGGTAATAATGCACCCGCTTTTTTCAGGATATTAGCATCTGTACTTTCATTACCTTCTTTATCCTGTACCCAACCTAAGGGGGTATCCGCATTTTTACGTTGCAAAATTTCTAATTTACCATTAGCGGCTGTTGTAGTGGCAAAGTCCGCCACAAAAGCTGGTTGTACACCGGCTGGAATAGCAACCGCAATGGGATTGGTTCCCAACATTCGTTCAATGGAAAAAGTGGGTGCTACTAATGCTGAAGCATTGGTCATGGCCATTCCAATCATGTCATGTTCCAAAGCCATCATAGCATGGTAACCTGCAATACCAAAATGGTTGGAATTATTCACTACTACCCAACCCGTTCCTGCTAGCTTTGCTTTTTCAATAGCAATTTTCATAGCAAATGGGGCCACTACCAACCCTAGCCCAGCATCCCCATCTATTACTGCTGTACTTGGGGTTTCATGGGTAACTCGAATATTGGGGCTTGCATTAATTCTACCCGCTTCCCATAACCTAACATATCCACTAAGTCTTGCAACACCATGGCTATCAATACCCCGAATATCTGCAGACAACAATACTTTGGAAGCGGTGATAGCATCTTGCTCCATACACCCCATTTTTATAAAAACATTGAAAGCAAAATCTAATAATCGTTGGTAGGTATATAAAGCCATATTGGTCATTTTAATAAGCCTTGGGATGGTAAAAATAACCTTTTATATTTTCTGTTTTATATCAAGTTCTAATACATTAGTTTAAAGTTTCACATTAATAGTTTTTCCGCTTTCGAAAACTCCAGAACCCACCAAAAATCCGGTTACGGGAATCTTGTGTTAGTTTTGCACCCTGCTTCAGAAGACAGAAGTATACAAACCATGAGTAAAAAAGGAAAAGTGTTGGTGGCCATGAGTGGGGGTATTGACAGTACCGTTGCAGCATTGATGCTGCACCATGAAGGCTATGAAGTAGTGGGAATTACCATGAAAACCTGGGACTATGCCAGCAGTGGCACTAGTACCAAAGAAACAGGATGTTGTAATATTGATTCTTTCAATGATGCCAGACAAGCTGCTGTGCATCATGGATTTCCGCATTTTATTTTAGATATCAGGGAGGAGTTTGGTGATTTTGTCATTGAAAATTTTGTTGAAGAATATATTGCTGGCAGAACACCTAATCCTTGCGTAATGTGTAATACGCATATCAAATGGAGGGCCTTACTCAAAAGAGCCAATGCCATGGATTGTGAGTTTATTGCAACGGGGCATTATGCCAAAATTAGACAACATACCAATGACCGATACGTGATAAGTAAGGGATTGGATGAAACCAAAGACCAGAGCTATGTACTATGGGGTTTACAACAAGATTTGTTGAGTAGAACCATGTTGCCGTTGGGTGGATTTCACAAATCAGAGATTCGTCAAATGGCCATTGATTTGGGTTATCCAGAACTGGCTAAGAAAAGTGAGAGTTATGAAATTTGTTTTGTGCCAGACAATGATTACCGAGGTTTTCTAAAAAGAAATGTGGATGGATTAGAAGAGCGGGTAAATGGGGGTTGGTTTGTAGACAAAACAGGAAAAAAATTGGGCCAACACAAGGGCTATCCTTTTTATACAATTGGTCAAAGAAAGGGTTTGGATATAGCTATGGGAAGACCCATTTATGTTACTGCCATTGACCCCAATACCAATACGGTTGTGCTGGGCGATGAAGTAGACTTAGAACAGAATGATCTAACCGTGGGCAAATTGAATTGGGGTAAATACCATGGCATTACTGATGGCATGGAAGCCATTGCCAAAATCCGGTACAAAGACAAAGGTGCTTTAAGCAATTTGTACAATGAATCTGGGGGAATTAGGGCTAGGTTCTATGAAAATGTAAAAGGTATTGCACCTGGACAAAGTGCTGTTTTTTATGAAGGAGATGACGTGATTGGTGGAGGAATTATCCAACGCGGAGAACTAGTGCTTTCTTAATTCAAGACATTTTTTTTATCAAAGCTGCATACATAGTATCTGCTTTCATGGCATATCCTTTTAAATATTGGGCGTCTATTAATGTCAGTGGAACATCTTGCCCAAGTATAAAATCAAGATTTGATTCATTTTCCTGTTGGAATACAGAACAAGTGCTAAATAACAAATAGCCCCCTGGCGCAATTAAGGGAAGTACATTTTTAAGAATGGCTTGTTGCAATTCTTTAAATGTTGCAATACTAGTTTTCTTAAAAAAATACAATTGCTCTGGTGTCCTACCCCATGTGCCACTTCCGCTACAGGGAATATCGCAAAAAATCAAGTCAAACTGTTTTTGTGGCAAACTTGGTTTTTGAACAGATAAATCAGTTACCATGGGATGAAAATGCAATATTCCGGCTCGTTGAAACCTATGAGACAGATTGTGCAAAATACTTGAACGAATATCAGAAACCGTTATATCAATGTCTTTCAATAGGTCTTGTACCAATATGGTTTTACCACCACTTGCAGCACAGCAATCCCAAAAAGAAATCCTGCCTTTTTTTTCAAATTTCAGTTTCTTTATTAGCTGTGCTATGCTTTGCGAACTTGCATCCTGCACTACTAACTCTTGGTCCATTGCTACAACTCCTTCCAATTTGCTAGTGCTTGGAAGGGCCAAACAATCCTCTCCTATTTGAACAAATGGAATCTGTTGATCGGCAATTTTCTGAACTACATTCTTTTTATGCCCAGGCCTGATTCTGACAAACAAATCAGGCTGCACAAATGCTGATTTTAAAAAAGCGGCTTGATCTATCTGTTTTCCCATTTGCTCCAACCAAGGAAAAACATGTTCCAGATGAAAATCCGGAAATGCTGTTTTTACAAAAGCAATTCTTTGATCAAAAGAATTAGACCAGGCTTCTAACCAACTTTGCTCAAATAAGATAGCCCAAGGACCAGGCTCATTAGATTGTAAAAATAAGGATACTCGAATCTTTTGCGCAGCAGGATGGTCTTTTAAGGCGTGCCCCATTCTATAATGGGCATAACAAAAATGCGCAATATTTTTGCGATCTTTTGAACCGAATTTTTTATTGGCAGAAAAATGATTTTTCAAATATGCCGCTAAGGGAACCACACCATCATAGGCTTCAATAATACCAATAGCTGTTTGCAGGTGTTGATTCAGATAAGACATAATGAATTTATAATTCCAATAGGGTTTTTACAGGATCCTTACCCATTAAGAGTAATTCTGGTTGTTCCAATAATTCTTTCACCCTTACTAAGAAACTCACTGATTCTCTTCCATCAATAATTCTATGGTCATAACTAAGTGCCAAATACATCATTGGTCTAATCTGTACCTGACCATTTACAGCCATGGGTCTTTCTTGAATCTTGTGCATGCCCAAAATAGCACTTTGAGGAATATTGATAATAGGTGTACTCATTAATGATCCAAACACCCCCCCATTGGTAATGGTAAATGTACCACCTTGTAAGTCTTCTGCAGTGAGTTTACTATCTCTTGCTTTACCAGCCAAAACAATCACTTCTTTTTCAATTTCAGCCATGCTCAAGCTCTCTACATTGCGAATCACAGGTACGGTTAGTCCTCTTGGGGTACTAACTGCAATGCTAATATCTGCATAGTCATGATACAAGATTTGATCCCCGTCAATATAGGCATTCACAGAAGGCCATTCGCCTAAGGCGATAGCGCAGGCTTTGGCAAAAAAGCTCATAAATCCAAGGTTCACCCCATGACTTTCTTTGAATTTATCTTTAAACTGTTTGCGGATGTCCATAATCCTACCCATATCCACTTCATTAAAAGTGGTCAGCATAGCAGTGGTATTTTTAGACTCTACCAACCTTCTGCTGATGGTCTTACGCAAGCTGCTCATTTTTTCTTGACGGGTATTTCTACTATACAATTCAACACCTGCAAACGCTTTTTTACCAGGATGATTGAGCGCTTCCAATACATCCTGCTTCATGATTTTTCCACCAACTCCTGAGGCTTGAATATCTGAAGGGTTAACTTTTTTGTCAGCAATGATAGCAGAAGCTACAGGTGTAGCTTTTATGTCGTTAGAAACGGCTACTACTGGCGCTTGACTAGGTACTGTTGATGTTTTGACAGCAGTAGTAGCAGTTGTTTCAGCTGCAGCTGCTACAATGGGCGTTTCCGGCTTAACGGCGGTCTCGTCAATACTAGCCATAATATCTCCAATATGTAAAGTATCACCTTCTGCTGCCATTCTTTTCAGAATGCCCGCTTTCTCAGCATTCACTTCAAATGTGGCTTTTTCACTTTCCAATTCTGCAATCACTTCATCGCGATTTACGTACTCGCCTTCCTTTTTTGTCCATTTTAACAAAGTGACTTCATTAATGGATTCGCCAATGGCGGGAACTTTTATTTCAATCATGGGTATATTTCTTTACTTGAATGTTAAATGGTAAAAGCTGTTTCAATAATTTCTGCTTGTTCTTTGGCGTGTACTTTTGAATAACCTGTAGCCGTTGATGCACTAGCATTTCTGCCAATCACACCATAATTGATGGTTTTTAGATTCATTTGCAAGAATGAAGCTGCACCCATATTCAATGGTTCTTCCTGAACCCAGAACCAAGTAGCTTTACTATATTTTTGATACAGTTCTTCTAATTGCTGATAAGGCAAAGGATAGATCTGTTCTAATCGAACAATGGCTATATCTTGTCTATTTTCTTTAGCCTGTTTTTCTGCTAATTCAAAATAGAGTTTGCCGCTACAGAACAATACTTTTTTCACCGCTTCCGCCGATACAACAAAAGCATCGTCAATTAATTCCTTAAATCCACCATTGGTAAATTCAGTTACAGGGCTATAACTTCCTGCATATCTCAGGTTAGCCTTTGGTGAAAAATTGATTAAAGGCTTTCTAAATGGCCAAGCCAATTGTCTGCGCAATGCATGAAATAAGTTGGCGGCTGTTGTAATATTGGTAATGACCATATTCAACTCAGCACACATTTGCAAGTATCGCTCCATTCTGGCACTGCTATGTTCAGGACCTTGTCCTTCATAGCCGTGAGGCAATAACATCACCAAACCATTCATCCGTTGCCACTTCTGCTCACCTGCTGCAATAAATTGATCAATCATGGTTTGTGCGCCATTGGAGAAATCACCAAACTGTGCTTCCCATAATACCAATGCATCTGGATTGGCTAAGGCATATCCATATTCAAATCCTAGCACACCATATTCGCTTAACAAAGAATTATAAATCCTGAACTTTTGTTGGTCTTCTTGAAAATGATTCAATCGATTATATCCCTTATTGGTTTCTTCATCCCTAATAACGGCATGGCGGTGTGAGAAAGTTCCTCTCTGCACATCTTGGCCACTCATCCTCACCAATTTATGATTAACCAACAAAGAACCATAAGCCAAAAGTTCACCCGTTGCCCAATCTATTTTAGTATCTGTTTCTAAGAGTTTTATTTTTTCTTGTAGCAGCTTCTCCACTTTTTTCAAAGGCTTGAAATTAGAGGGCCATTGCATCAATGCTTGGAACATTTTGCGTAGATCTGCTTCTGAAATGGAGGTATCTGGAGATTGAATAAAATCGGCTTCTATGGCCTTTCTCAAGCTTTTCCAAACCAATTCTGGTGGCTGGTATTTATAAGGAAGTGGGTTTTGTTTTATTTCATCAAGACGCTCCTGTAAATCGGCCCAGAATTTCTTTTCCATTTCTTTGGCCAATTCTCTTGCATCTGGTTCCCCATTCTCCATCAAGTGTTGGGTATAGATTTCTCTAGGGTTTTGATGTTTGTCAATGAGTGCATACAACTGGGGTTGGGTGTATTTTGGATCATCTCCCTCGTTGTGACCGTGTTTGCGATAGCAAACCATGTCAAGAAAAATATCGCTATTAAATTCTTGCCTATACCTGGTGGCTATTTCAGCACATTTTACAACAGCTTCAGTATCATCTCCATTCACGTGCAAAACAGGTGCTTGAACCATGGCTGCTACAGAAGTACAATAATCAGCACTTCTTGCATCGTCAAAATCAGTGGTGAATCCAATCTGGTTATTGATCACAAAATGAATAGTACCTCCCGTGTAGTATCCACGAAGATTGCTCATCTGTAACACTTCATATACAACGCCCTGACCTGCAACAGATGCATCGCCATGAATGAGTATGGGTAGAATCTTATCAAAATCACTTTCGTATAATACATCGGCCTTGGCCCTAGCAAAACCCACCACTACAGGATCTACCGCTTCTAAATGCGATGGATTGGGCATGAGCTTTAAATGGATTTCTTTATTGTCCAAGGTCTGTACTTCACTACCATAACCCATATGGTACTTCACATCTCCACTTCCCATGGTTTGGTCAATAGTAGCAGTTCCTTCAAACTCACTAAAGATTTGCTCATAGGTTTTTCCCATAATATTGGCCAACACATTCAGTCTTCCCCTATGGGCCATTCCTATTACTACTTCTTGTACTTGATTATTGGCTGCGGTATTGATGATTGCATCAAGTGCTGCAATAGTGGTTTCTCCTCCTTCCAGTGAAAACCTTTTCTGACCTATATATTTTGTGTGAAGGAATTTCTCAAACATCACACCCTGGTTCAACTTTTCCAAGATGCGTTTTTTCTTTTCAATAGAAACTGGTTGAGCAAATTTTTGCTCCATTTCTGCCGTTAACCAGTCAATCTTTTTTTGATCACTAATATATTTAAACTCTATTCCAACGTGGTTGGCATAACAATGTTCTAAGTGTTCCAAAATCTTTTTGAGGCTTACGGCTCCTAACCCAATGAGATTACCCGCTTGATAAATACTGTTCAAATCTGACTCTGACAACCCAAAAAACGCCAAATCAAGATTGGCACCCCTATCTTTTCTAGAACGGATAGGATTGGTTTTTGCCAATAAATGACCCTTATTACGGTAGCCTAAAATAAGGCGATAGACTTTGATTTCCTTCATCCAATCAATGGAATCAGATTGATTACCAACAACTTGCGATGTCCCTTGTGAAACGGCAAAATCAAACCCTTCAAAGAATTTTTTCAAATCAGGGTCAATAGAATGGGGATCTTTTACAAAGTCTTGGTACAGGCTTTCTATATAAGCCGGGTGAGAATTGGTAATAAACGAAAAGTCCTTCATGGATATGTAAAACAACTTTAGTGGGGAATGGTTGGCAAATATCGGTCATAGATTCAAGAAAAAAAGCCAAACTTTGTAAAGGATCAAAGCTGGTTATCATCTAAAAAAATCAAAAAAATAGGTTTTCCCCTAATTTTTGCCCATTTAATTTTAAATTCCCGATGAAAGCCCTTACCTTTGCCGTCCTGAAAAAAATAGAACATGGCAAACCATTCAGCTACAAAGAAAGATGTGAGACAAGCTGCTAAGCGTCGCGATAGCAACCGTTATTATGGTAAAACTACCCGTAACGCTATCCGTGACCTGAAGGCAAATACCGACGTAAAAGTTTACGGCGAGCAATTACCTGATGTTATCTCTCAAATTGACAAGTTGGCAAAACGTGGCATCATCCACAAGAACAAAGCAGCCAATTTGAAAAGCAAGCTTGCAAAAAAAGCGAACGTTACTGCTGCTTAATTTAGCAGTTTAAATAAGCTTACCGGCCATCCTGAAAAATCGGGATGGCTTTTTTGTGCCCATACCCTAGCCTAACCATTGGATTGTGGCAAAATCACCGTAAACCTATTATCATTATTAGAAGGACTCTGGTATTCAATCCGAGCCAAGTGTGCAATTAAAATTCTAACTACTATAGAAAGCCCTAAACCAAAGCCTTTTGTATTGGCATTAATGGCATTTTTACCCCTAAAAAATGGCTCCATGACCATTTGTGCTTCTTCATTTGAAAGGGTTTGGCCCATGTTTTCTACCATCACCAACACTTGCTCATTTAAGGCAGACATTAAAACGGAGATTTTTTTGTCTGAGGAATATAGATAGGCATTTTTTAAAAGGTTCAAAAATGCAGATTTTAATAATGCATCATTCCCTTTAACAATAAAACCTTGATCAGACTCGGGCATTTCTTTAAACCCAATATTAACTTGTGCATCCGGATACATTTGCATTAACTGACTGGTTGCTTCTACCACCAATTCATCAATTCTAATTTCTGGCCAGTCTTTTTGAAACTGCAATTGTTCATACTGTGATAGGGCAAGCAATGAATTTGTTAAAGCAATTAAGTATTGTTGGTCCTCTTTTAGAGAAGCCATTAATAACCTATATTGCTCCGCACTTAATTGGTTATTCAATGCTGACTCCGTTTGTGATAACATAATGGCTAATGGTGTCCTTAGCTCGTGCGATGCTTGCTGAACAAAACTCCTTTGAAACTCAAATCCCCTACTCAAACGATCCATCATGGCATTAAAGCTTGCTGCCACAGCATTCATTTCTGGATAATTTTTGATGGGCTGTAACCTTCCCTTTAGGCTTTGAATAGTTGTTTGTTTAATCTGGTCTGTCCATGCTAATAATGGCTTAAACGCTTGTTGAACAAAGAAAAAAGAAAACAACCAGGTAATACACATACCTCCAGCAAATACAATAGATAAAATCAATTTTAGATTTTGCAACTTGCTATACCCATATAAGTCAAAAGCACTTGAAACTGTATATAATTTGATATCTGCTGTATATGATGCCACGTATTGAATTTCTCCAATTTTGAATCGGTAAGACGCCCCACCTAAGTTCAAAAGTCTTTTTTTAAGTATGGGATCTAGTTTTACATGGATTGAATCAGGTAATTTGTGAATCAATTTTCCGGTAGAATCAAATACGGCTAATCTTTCTGAGGGCAAGGAATTGGTTCTACCACCGGAAAGCAATCTAGAGATGGCAGTTCTATCAGGATCCTTTATTTGGGAAACAATATCATGATAAAGACGACCCTCAGACTCAACCCTTTTAAAGAATTCCTCTTCCCGATAGTTGTAATACAAATAATAAATGGTTAGCGAAGAAATGGCTAAAATAGTGGCAACAAATATGCTGAATATAAGGGCAAATCGAAGCTTTAAATTCATGCCAAATATTTACTTGATATAATACCCAAAACCTGGTTTGGTATGTATCAACTTATTCTCAAAAGGCTTATCTAATTTATTTCTTAGAAAGCTAATGTATACCTCAATAGTATTGGTTCCTGTATCAAAACTTAAGTCCCAAACTTTCTCTAAGATTTCTTGTTTTGATATTACCTTACCCCTATTTCTAGCCAATAAAACCAATAAAGTGAATTCTTTAGCGGTAAGATTAACAGTTACGCCTGAACGAACAACTGTTTTATTTCTAAAATCAATGATCAAATCATCCAAGATAATTTTCACATCCTCGTCTTTCAGGTCTGACCTTTTTAAAAAGACTTTTACTCTTGCAAACAACTCATCAAAATGAAATGGTTTTACAATATAGTCATCAGCACCTAAATTAAAAGCTTCTACTTTGTCTCTGATTTCTCCCAACGCACTTAGAACAATGATAGGAATGCTTTTTTTCAAAGCCCTGAATTCCTTGCATAAAACAAATCCATTTTTATATGGAATATTGATATCCATCAATACCAATGCATAATTGAATTGTTTGAAAAATTGCTCCGCAACCAATCCATCAGCAGCCAAATCAACTTTGTATCCCTGACGAACCAATTCATCTAAAATCACTTTCCCTAACTTGGGTTCGTCTTCAATCAATAAGATCCTATTGCCAATTTCCATTATATTGAATAAAATTTCAACCATAAAGTAATGAAAAAATATCTGGTTTTCAGCTTTCTATTAGTTAGGTTAACAATTGTAGCCCAAATTCCTATTACGCCTTTTGAATCTAGTATGGGAAAAGAATCGGCTAATTATCAAGCCTGTATAGCATTTTACAAACAATTAGCAAGTATATCAGCCAATGTTCAATTGAAAACAATGGGACCTACTGACGCCGGTTTACCATTGCATCTGGCACTATTTTCAACAGACAAACAATTCAACCCTAGTAAATGGAAGGAACAAGAGAAATTAGTAATATTCATCATAAACGGCATCCATCCTGGGGAACCAGATGGTATAGATGCTAGTATGATGCTTTTAAGAGATCTGGTATCTGGCAAACTTAAAGCACCCACTAATATTGTTTTGGCCATTTTACCTATCTATAATATTGGAGGCTCACTCAACAGGAATGGGTTTTCTAGGGTAAATCAAGACGGCCCTTTGGCCTATGGATTTAGAGGGAATGCGCAAAACCTAGACTTGAATAGAGACTTTATCAAATCTGATAGTAAGGAAGCAAAAAGCTTTGCTGAAATTTTTCAATGGCTCAGCCCGGACATTTTTTTAGATAATCACGTGAGTGATGGTGCCGATTATCAGTATACTATGACTTTGTTGACTACACAGCACAACAAGTTAGGAGGACCAATTGGACAATATTTACATGAAGTCTTTGAACCTTCTTTATTTAAAGGAATGGAAGCCCAAAAAATGACCATGACACCTTATGTAAATTTTGAAGATGGTAACCCAGAAAAAGGCTGGAACTATTTTTATGATCCCCCCAGATTTAGCAGTGGTTATGCCGCCTTATTTCAGACTATGTCTTTTTTGTCTGAAACCCATATGCTCAAACCCTTTGCAGATAGGGTAAAATCTACTTACACATTAATGCAGACTTTATTGGAGCAGGGCGCTATACAAGCAAAAGCAATTAAACAAGCAAGAAAATCTGCCATAGAATCCGTTAAAAAACAAGAAAATTTTCCCCTAGGTTTTAAAACGGATACAAGTAAATTACAGATGATTCAATTTAATGGATATGAAACAGGAAAGAAGCCCAGTACTGTAACAGGAATGCCGCGCATGTTCTATGATCATTCAAAACCCTTTACCAAACCTGTTAAATTCTACAATTTTGCCATTCCCGATAAAATCATTCGCAAACCTGCCGCATATCTGATTCCTCAAGGTTGGCATGCCGTAATTCAATTATTAAAAATCAATGGTGTACAATTCAAAACCTTGGAAAAAGATAGCATCATAGAAGTGAGTGCTTACAGAATTGAGGACTATAAAACAAGCACAAGAGCCTATGAAAAACACTATCGCCATAGCGATGTAAAAACTAGTACCAGTCTGCAAAAAATTGCCTTTAGAAAAGGGGATATTATCATTCCTACTGGTCAAGCAGCAGATCGCTTTTTAGTTGAAACACTGGAACCTACTGGAGACGATGGTTATTTTGCTTGGAACTTTTTTGATGCAATTCTTCAACAAAAAGAAGGCTATAGCAATTATAGGTGGGAAGACGTTGCTGGTGACTTTTTAGCCAGCCATCCTGAACTTCAGCAACAATTAGCGGACAAGAAGAAAGCTGAACCAGCTTTTGCTGCTTCTGTAAATGCACAATTAGATTTTGTTTACAAAAAATCACCTTGGTATGAACCTGCGCATTTGCGGTTTCCTATCTATCGATTGGAAAAGTGAAGAGTGAAGAGGGAAGAATGA
>NCHJ01000022.1 GCA_002256765.1 Bacteroidetes bacterium 24-39-8 | reverse complement strand
GCCCATTTATACAAAGAGGTCCTGGCCAGTTTAAGGTTGTTGAAGCAGGAGGATAATATTGACCTTCAGCTCCACGAACAGTTGGATTTTGCCCGGATTCTCTATAATAAGGGTCTTTATTACCAGAGTTTGCGGATTTTGGAGAAGATCAAGGACTTAGCCAAGGCCAATAACCAGGTTACTTACCTATTACAAGCGCTTTTTCTTGAAAAGAATATAGAAAGTCTGCACATAACCCGGAGTATGCAAGACCGGGCTGATAAACTGGCATCTGATGTAGAAGAAACCAATCAGCGGTTGACCATGATTGGCGCTTTATCCAACCTTTCCTTGCAATTATACAGCTGGTACATTAAAAATGGCCTAGCCAGAAATAGCAAGGACACAGAAGAACTGAATCGGTTTTTCAATAATTCTGTTATTGAAGCATCCAAGGACGCCAAGGGTTTCTATGAGCGATTATATAGATACCAGTGTTATTGCTGGTACGCTTTTATTACAAAAGACTTGATAGGCTATTATAGGTACTGTCAAAAATGGGTAGACCTGTTTCAGGCAGAACCTAGGATGATAGAAGTAGAAACCGCGCACTATATAAAGGGGATGCACAATTTAATGGGCGCACATTTTGACCTAAAGAATTATCAAAAATTCAAAGAGACCATTGCACAATTTGAAGCATTTTCTCAAACCCCCATTGTTATAGCTAATCAAAATAACCTGATTCAGGTATTTGTCTATTTGCAGATTTCTAAATTGAATGGGCATTTTCTGGAAGGAACATTTAGTGATGGCTTGGCCGATGTGCCCTATATAGAAGCAAAGCTCAAAGAATACGAATTGTACCTAGACAGACATAGGGTATTGGTTTTCTATTATAAAATAGCATCTCTCTATTTTGGAAATGGCGATCATGACAAGAGCATTGACTATCTCAATAAGATCATCAATTGGAAAATGGATCTTAGAACAGACTTGCAATGTTATGCCCGCTTACTTCATTTGATTGCGCACTATGAATTGGGCAATTTTAACCTCTTGGAATACCTGCTCAAAAACGTGTATAGATTCATGTACAAAATGGAAAACCTAAGTACGGTGGAATTGGCTGTTTTTGATTTTGTAAAAAAGAGTTTCCATTTACAGAAACAGGAATTCAAACCCGCTTTTGAAAAGCTATTGGCCAAACTCAAAGAGCTGGAGCATGATCCACTTGAAACCAGGGCCTTTATGTACTTAGATATTATCTCTTGGCTAGAAAGTAAGATTTCTGGCACGCCAGTTCAAACAGTGATTCGTAACAAGTATCTAGATGCTGTTAAGAAAAATCAGTGTAGAACCTCACCCGTTGTAGAATAATTCCGATATTCAAGCCACAAACAACTGCTATGCGTAATCAACTTATGTACGGGATGCTTTTGGGCATCTTATGCTGCTGCTCCATTTCTTTAATGGCACAGATTCAAAAAGCACCAGAGAAAAAAGAAGGTGATGGACAATATTCCCAACTCATTATTCGTGGTGTTACCCTAATCAATGGAACAGGTGCACCTGCCTATGGACCCGTAGATATTGTGATTGAAAAAAACAGGATTGTACAAATTGCTTCACTAGGTAATCCTGCAGGCAAAATTAATCCAGCTCGCAGACCAGCTTTAAAAGAGGGTGGCAAGGAACTTAATTGCGAGGGCATGTATGCCATGCCTGGCTTTATAGATATGCATGGTCATATTGGTGGAAAGGAACAAGGAACATCGGCCGAATATGTATTTAAATTATGGATGGCGCATGGCATTACTACCATTAGAGACCCATCGGCCGGTAACGGCCTTGAATGGGTATTAGACCAAAAAAGAAAATCTGCAACCAATAGTATTACTGCTCCACGCATCTTTGCTTATACGGCTTTTGGAATGGGTAGCCCAACTCCTATTGCTAATGCGGAACAAGCAAGGGCTTGGGTACAACAAAATGCCAAAAATGGTGCAGATGGCATCAAGTTTTTTGGTGCATCTCCAGAAGTCATGGATGCGGCAATTCGGGAAAATAAAAAACTAGGACTACGTTCTTGTGCGCACCATGCACAAACTGATGTGGCTAGATGGAATGTACTTAGCTCAGCAAAAGCGGGCATGACCAGTATGGAACATTGGTATGGTTTACCAGAAGCTTTATTCACAGACAAAACCGTACAACAGTTTCCAGTAGACTATAATTATAATAGTGAACAAAATAGATTTGAAGAAGCGGGTAAACTCTGGAAACAAGCAGCAGCGCCATTTACACCACATTGGAATAAAGTAATGGATGAATTGTTGGCCTTGGATTTTACACTGGATCCTACATTCAATATTTATGACGCCAATAGAGATCTACATAGGGCACGTAGGGCTGAATGGCATGAAAAATATACCCTTCCTTCTCTTTGGAAATTCTTTGAACCCTCATTACAATCACATGGATCTTATTGGGTGAATTGGGGTACTGAACAAGAAGTAGAATGGAAAAATAATTATCGTTTATGGATGACTTTTATCAACGAATACAAAAATCGTGGCGGTAGGGTAACTACGGGTTCTGATAACGGATACATTTATCAAACCTATGGTTTTGGTTATATCCGTGAATTAGAACTGATGCGTGAAGCAGGTTTTCATCCTCTTGAAGTAATTAGGTCTGCTACACTTTATGGTGCTCAAGCATTGGGTGTTGAAAAGGATTTGGGAACGGTAGAAGTTGGTAAACTAGCAGATCTAGCCATTGTCAATGCCAATCCACTCAAGAACCTGCAAGTGCTTTATGGAACTGGTGCTATTGAATTAACAAGTGAGAATCAAATTGTTCGCACAGGTGGTGTTCAATATACCATTAAAGATGGCGTTGTCTATGATTCAAAAAAAATATTGGCCGATGTTAAAGCCATTGTAGATGCAGAAAAAAAGAAGACTGGTTGGGAATTAAAACAACCCGGCAACTAATAAATACTTGATTTTTTGAAAAGGGTTATCTGGTCCAGATAACCCTTTTTTTAATAGCTTTATCAAAAAAATTCTCTCCGTTACACTGACTAATCATGGGGCCACCAAAACCTCCTACAGAACAAACATAATTACAAGTAACATCATAAATGGGTGTTGCCGCATCTGCAATCTTGGAAGATGGTGTGTGTGCGTACACTATTTGTCCCTGGTATTCGTATTCTACTACTTCCTCAATGCCATACTCATTTTGTTTGGCTGTTTCTATGGTTTGTCTTAGACAATCGGGAATGTCTTTGGGCAATCCATCCTCTTTTTTACAAGATATTACAACCAACAAACTCAGAACAGTAATAAAGGACCAGGGTTTCATAATGCTATTTTGTCTATGACGCTGCAAAAGAAGATAATGTTGCAACTCATTCAAAATTTATGCGTAAATCCTTTCTACATTTTCTTTGAATTTTTCCATGACTACTTTTCTTTTCAAACTCATTTTGGGAGTCATTTCTCCTGTTTCAATACTCCACTCTCTAGGAATCAGTTCAAACTTTTTTATCTGTTCTACGTGGTTAAAGAAATTATTGAAACTCTCTACCAGCTCTCTATACAATTCCAAAACTTTGGGATTGTGTAAGGCGTCTTCAACAGTAGTGAAAGGAATATTTTTTTCACGCATCCATTCTTTGAGTGTTGGAAAGGAAGGAACAATTAAAGCTCCTACAAATTTTCTCTCTGCGCCAACCACCATTACCTGCTCTACAAATGGACTTTCTTTGAGTTTGTTTTCAATAGGCTGTGGCGCAACGTATTTACCACCACTGGTTTTGAACAATTCTTTTTTCCTATCTGTAATTTTCAGGTACTTACCCTCATCCATTACACCAATATCACCTGTAAGCAGCCAGCCGTCAATCACGGTTTCGTCTGTTAGGTCTTGACGTTTATAATATCCTGCCATTACACAGCTACCGCTTACCATGATCTCTCCGTCTTCTGCAAGTTTTACTTGAATACCTTCAATCACAGGACCTACGGTACCAAACTTAGTTCCACCAACGGCTTTTCTGTTCACACTAATTACTGGACTGTTTTCTGTTGGTCCATATCCTTCATAAACTGGAATGCGTGCAGCGTTAAAGATGCGCAAGAGTTTTACCTGACAGGCAGCGCCACCTGTTACAATAAAATTAATATTCCCTCCTAGTGCATCACGCCATTTAGAAAAAATGAGTTTATTGGCAATGGCTAATTGGGTATCAAACCACCAGCCACCGCTTTTTTGATTATCATATTTTTCTGCCAAGCCCACGGCCCAATAAAAGAGTTTTTTCTTGGTACCAGTTAGGTGTGAGCCAGCAGTCATAATTTTCTCAAATACTTTTTCTAGTAATCTAGGAACGGTGGTAAATCCATCTGGTTTAACCTCTTTCAAATTATCGCCAATGGTTTCTAAACTTTCTGCATAATAGATGCTAATCCCACTAAATAAATAGATATAGGTACACATCTTTTCAAAAATATGATTCAAGGGCAGAAAGCTCAAGACCTTGGTATCAGGCGCGTCATTAAAGGGAAAACTTACTTTTGAATAATAGACATTCGTATAAATATTGCTATGACGCAACATCACACCCTTTGGTGTTCCTGTAGTTCCTGAAGTATAAATAATGGTAGCCAAATGCTCTGTGGGTATCATGGCTTTAGCTTCAGACAGTTTTGCCAAATTAGCGGGTTTTGATAATGCCATTACCTCTGTCCAGTGCGCTACACCTTCTAGTCTGTCAAAGCTGAAAATCTTTATCACGGATGGAACCCTAGCACAAACATCCTTTGCTTTTTCGTATAAATCTTGACTGCTGACAAATACATATTTAACCGCAGCATCATTTAGAATAAATTCTAATTCTAAAGGATTGGTGGTAGGGTATACCGGCACCAAAATGGCTCCTGTTTGTTGGGTAGCAAGATCTGTGAATACCCATTCAGGCCTATTATTACTAATAATGGCAATTTTATCAGCACCTTCTGGGGTAAAATCATTACCGCTTATTCCTAATTCTAATAAACCCGCACTGAATTTATTGGCTATATCCGCTACTTCAGCGGTACTGTACTTAACCCATTTGCCGTTTTCTTTTGCGGCCAACATATCCTGTTTGGGAAAATGTTGCAATTGGTGTTCAAGGCAATCAAATAATCTTTTACTGTTCATATGGCAATCGTTATAGAGGAAACCGTAATTAGAACTTTCAATTTAGGTAAAAGCAGACAAATAAAAAAGCCGATGAAGATTCATCGGCTTTTGAGAGAATTTTTAACAATTAGTTTCCGGTATAATACTGCTGTGTAGGTACTTTAAATACCCTTCCTTGTTGAAATTGTTGATAGGCTTGGGCCTCTTTTGCATGAACAGTTTGCCATTGCTGGTAGGCTGTGGGATTCAAAGCTGCGCCAAATACCCATTGCTGATAAGCATCCCAGATGCCTTCTTTTTGCAATTGCAATAAGTGATCAACCAACCTTAATGGAAATTGGCTAGCTTTTTCAGCGCCCCAATTAGTCAGGAATGCCAACCTTGCCTGTAGCAGATTATCCATGCTAATATTCAATGGCTTGCTGGCATTGTTGTTTTGGCAAATAGCTGCGGCAAATGCTTTTTCAAAACTATTTCCGTTGCCAAATTGTTGCAAAGCTCCAGGTTGCAATAGTGCCTGATAGGCATTGAGTAGTTTGCCCTTGATAGTTTCTGTTCTAGCCGTATAGCTTTCCAGATTGATAAAATATTCGCCATATAGTGCCACGCGCAACCATTTTCTGTTGAGCGCATAATACATGCTGGCATTGTAATAGTTATTACTATGATTGGGATCCTGTTCAATTCCCTTTTCCCATTGAACTATGGCTTGGTCCAATTGCTGTTGCATGGCCAAGAGTTCTCCGTATTCATTGTACAAAACACCAGCATGCGGGAATTTCAAAATACCGTATTTGTACAAAGTGGCACATTCTGAATAATTAACTGCTGCCTTATAAGCCATACCCAGCATTTGAAAACACTGCGCATCGGCGTCAGCCCTATCTATCAATGGTCTAGATATTTGCGCTGAAAGAACAGGATTATTTTGCAATAAATACAAATAGGCCAGGTCTTTTTGCATGTCAAGATTGCTGCTGTCTTGCTTAACTGCTTTGAGCAAGATGGTGGTAGCAGTTTCATACTCGCCCTGCCGCATTAAAATCTTGGCAGACTCATACAACTGTTTAACGTCTTGTTGCGCAAAAACTTGGCAACTAGCAATTAGGAAACAGCATATCAGGACTAATTTTTGCATGCAGTTGGAATTATTCGTAAATCAAATGCGTCAATAAACCATCTCTTAATTTTGGCTCAAACCAAGTACTCTTGGGAGGCATTACTTTTCCACTATCTGCAATATTGAACAATTGATCCATAGTTACTGGATAAATGCTAAAAGCTGCAGCCATATCTCCACTATCTACTCTTTTTTCTAGTTCACCCAATCCGCGAATACCGCCTACAAAATCTACTCTTGTATCGGTTCTAGGATCATTGATATTGAGTAAGGCAGAAAGTATATTGTCTTGTAAAATGGTTACATCTAATACACCAATAGGATCTTCTGTATAAGTACCAGGCTTGGCAACTAATTTGTACCATTGTTTGTTCAGATACAAACCAATTTCGTGTAAGTTGGCTGGTCTATATGCTTGAATTCCTTCTATGGTTACTGTAAATTTTTCTTCTAGTGCTGCTAAGAAAGCGTCTGCACTTAAACCATTCAAGTCTTTCACCACACGGTTATAATCCATGATGAATAACTGATTAGAAGGAAATAATGTAGTAAGAAAATGATTAGAACTCTCTGTAGCAGCAGCTCCCAAAGTGGCACGCACTTTTGAAGCAGATGCTGCGCGATGGTGTCCGTCTGCTATATAGGTGCAAGGAACCTGCTCAGCAAAAATGCGTGTGATATTATCACAGGTACTTCCATCACTGATAATCCAAATGGTATGTTGAATACCATCATCAGCCGTAAAATCATAACCCGGAGACTTAGTGGTCTTCCATTTTTCAATAATCTGGTCAATTTCCGTATTGTTTCTATAAGCCAAGAAAACATTACCGGTTTGTGCACCAGATGTTTTGATATGGTTGATTCTATCTAATTCTTTTTCTGGCCTAGTAAATTCGTGTTTTTTGATAATGTCATTTTCATAATCATCCACACTGCTTACACAAACCAATCCTGTTTGGCTTCTGCCATTCATGATTAACTGATAGATATAATAACATTCTTTTGATTCCCTAAAAAGGGTATCGCGTTGAATAGAAGCCACCAAGCTTTCTTTGGCTTGTTGATACACTTCTTGTGCGTGAACGTCTACTGATTCCGGTAGGTCTATCTCACTTTTGGTGATATGCAAAAAAGAGAAAGGGTTACCCTGTACTTCAATTTTTGCTTCTGCGCTGCTCAATACGTCATAGGGTCTGCTTGCTACTTGCTTGGCCAGTTGTGCTTGAGGTCTTAATGCTTTGAACGGTTTGATGTTTGCCATCTTCTATTTTTAGTTATTATATTATCCGTGTTGTTTTGCAAAATCCTGCATCAGGTCTGTCATGGCTTTCACACTACTCAAAGGCAGTGCGTTGTACATGCTAACTCTTATACCACCTACGGTGCGATATCCTTTAACACCTACAAAACCAGCTTGTTTACACTGGTCCAAAAATAGGTTTTGCAATGACTCGTTTTCAATGAAGAATACAGCATTCATTTGGCTCCTGTCTTCTTTTGCCACTTTTGCTTGGAAGAGGGGTAGACTATCAATGGTATTGTATAATAAATCTGCTCTTTCTTGGCTTCTTCTACCCATTTCTTTTAAGCCTCCTTCCTGTTCAATCCACTGCAGGGTAAGCATGCTCACATAAACTGCAAATACAGGTGGCGTATTCATAAGAGAACCTGCTTCAATATGTTTTTGGTAGTTCATAATGGTAGGAATCTTGTGTTGAATCTTACCCAAAATATCCTTTTTTATCACCAGCATATTTACACCTGCAGCACCCATATTTTTTTGAGCACCTGCATAAATCAAAGAGAACTTTTTAAAGTCAACTTCTCGGCTAAAGATATCACTACTCATATCGCCAATTAGTGGAATCTCCACATTGGGATAGTTATGCCATTGGGTTCCCTCAACCGTATTATTGGTAGTGATATGCAAGTATTTGGCATTGGCTGGAATGTTCAAATCCTTGGGAATATAAGTATGAGATTCATTGGCGGAGCTAGAAGCCAAAACTGCATTGCCAAACAATGCGGCTTCTTTATATGCTTTATTACCCCAAATACCATTATCGCAATAAGCAGCAGTATCAGCTTGGTCAAGTAAGTTCATAGGAACCTGCATAAACTGCGTAGTTGCTCCACCATGCAAGAAAAGCACTTCATATTGGTCATCTAATTGCATGAGTCTTTTTACAGATCCAATAGCCGCGTCTAAGACAGATTGAAAATGGCTGGTGCGATGTCCTATTTCCAGAATAGACAAACCGGTTCCATTAAAATCATGAATGGCTTTTGCCGCCTGTTCCAAAACCGGTTGGGGCAATATGGATGGCCCCGAATTAAAATTGTGAACGCTCATTTCGATTGCTTGAAACCGCAAGTTAACCGATTTTACAGGAAAACTTGGGCCGATTTGTGAATGGGATTCCTTTAAGAAGCCTGTTCATGTGTTGCACTTACCCCACCGGATACCACGTATTTCATGGCTTCGGCTGGGTGAATATGAGGGGGGAGTTCTTTAATTTTTTCTTTTGGTACAAGGTAGGTAATGCCAGAAATAGCATAAGAATGTGGTACATAAACCGTTAGATGCTGCTCTAATCCAAGATCCTTACTAGAATGTTGGGTAATAAATCCAATGCGCCAAACATCAGGACCATCTACATTAACCAACACAGGGTGGTCAAATTTTTTCTTATTTCCAGCAAATGCCTCTAAAAAATCCTTGACAGAGGAATAAATAAACTTGATTCCTGGGGTTCTTTCTAAAACGGTATCAAAAACGGCAACCAATCGGCCAACTACAAAAAGGCTTGATAACCAACCAACTAATAATACAAGAGATACTACCACCAAAAATCCCAGACCAGGTAAACGGGTTAGATTTCCTGCGGCGTCTTTTTCTAATAATTCAGGTGCCAGATTATTGATCAAGTTGGGTAAGAAGCCATCTACATAATTAAATAGACCTAAAACCACCCAAATAGTAATCCCAATAGGTGCTAAAACAATCAATCCCTGTAAAAAGAATTGTAGGAGTTTTTTGAGATAAGCACTAAAACTAGGCTTGGGCAGCTGCCGCATGGGTAGGAATTTGTTTTCTGAGAACAAAGAAAGTAGATTTTGATGGTTTATCCCTTTTTTTTACCGGTTAACAAAAATTAATGATTTTTTTATATGGAAACTTTGACCACTTAAATAGTTTCCATAGTTTTGCGTGACTATTTTTAGATTATGGAAACAGCTCAGCGAATTATTAGCAAGACACATGAACTTTTTATGCGATATGGCATCAGAAGTGTAAGCATGGATGATATTGCCTACCATCTGGGGATGAGCAAGAAGACTATTTACCAATATTTTGCCGACAAGGATGCCCTAGTTGACGGGGTATTGGAAATTGAGCTACAGCGCAACTATCAACAATGCGAACTACACAAACAAAATAGGGATAACGCCATTCATGAAATTTTCATGGCCATTGATGACATGCAAGACATGCTCAAGCAATTAAATACCTCTATTGTACACGATATTCAAAAATACCATCCCAAGTCTTTTCAAAAATTGAACGAGCACAAACAAGAATTCTTCTACAAAGTCATCAAGGATAATTTGGAATATGGCATTAAAGAAGGATTGTATAGACCAGAAATTCAAGTAGACATTCTAGCCAAGTTTCATATTGAATCCATTTTTGTGGTTATGAATGGGGAGGTATTTCCAACTTCTAAATACAGTATTTCTAAAGTAAGTCAAGAAGTATTAGAAAATTTCCTCTACGGCATTGCATCCTTAGAAGGTATCCAGAAAATTCAACACTATAAAATACAAAGACAAAATCCAATTACACATGAACAAGCCAATTAAAAGCATGTTTTGGTTTTGCTTGCTGATGATAGCAAGTTTCCAAACCTTTGCTCAAAACAGCAGCTCACATGCATTCTCCATTAAGGAATGTGTGGACTATGCACATAAGAACAATGTACAGGTTAGAAATGCGCTGTTGAATGTACAGGTACAAAACCAAACAAACCGTGACATAACTGCTGCGGCATTACCAACTATTACTGGTAATATTAGTGGTAATGATTACTTAACCATTCCAACATCACTCTTACCAGGTGAAATTTTTGGACAACCAGCAGGTACTTATATTCCTGTTCAATTTGGAACCAAGTATAATGCCAATGCGGGAATTAATCTACAACAACTACTATTTGACGGTCAGGTCTTTATTGGTTTGAAAGCCAGATCTACCAGCATTGAATTTCAGAATAAGAATGTAGAAGTAACTGAAGAAGCTATTAAAGCCAATATTTACAAAATCTATTATCAACTAGTAGCATCTAAAACGCAGATTGGCATCTATGACGCCAATCTTGATAGGTTGAATAAGTTACTCCATGATACCAAAGTATTGTATCAAAATGGTTTTGCAGAAAAACTAGATATTGACAAAATCTCTGTTCAGGTTTCAAATATTGAAACAGAAAAACTCAAGGCGCTTAATAGTATCAGTGTAGGCTATCTAGGCCTGAAAACATTGATAGGTATGCCCGTAAAAGATACATTGGTGTTGACTGATCAGTTAACGGAAGACAAGATTAAACAAGGTATTGATCAAGACAGCGCATTCACTTATGATAGCAGAAAAGATTATCAATACTTAAATCTTGGAAAAAAACTAAACGAATTCAATATTAGAAGATACCAATTAAGCTACTTACCTACCATTGCATTAACTGGTGCTTATACTAAGAATGCTCAAAGAAATGAATTCAATTTCTTTGGAAAGGGTGACTGGTTTACTACATCCTTTATTGGATTGAACGTATCTATTCCCATTTTTGACGGATTCTCTAAAGATGCAAAACTGAAAAAATCTCGTATTGAACTCAAACAAACTGAGAACCAAATTGAGAACCTACGTAACAGCATTGACAATGAAGTAGAAACTGCTAAAATGAATTTTAGCGCAGCCATTACTACGTTAGACTATCAGAAAAAGAATATGGAATTAGCAGAGAATGTGTTTAAGCAAACCACCAAGAAATTTGAATTGGGTACTGGTTCAAACACAGAAATCACTGCAGCACAAACTGACCTGCGTACGGCACAAGCCAACTATATCAATGCGCTTTACGGAGCCATTGTAGCTAAAGTAGATTTTTACAAAGCAATAGGAAAATTATAAGCCAACAACTAACACTATAAAGATTACAACATGCAACAAAAACCAAATATCCTAATCCTAGCAGCCATATTGATACTGGCCGCTTGCGGAACCAAATCAACTGATTCAGCTGAATTAACCGCCAAGAAAAAACAACTAGAAGACCTAAAGAAACAACAAACAGAAATTGGCAACAATATTGCCAAACTGGAAGCAGAAGTTTTGAAAATGGATCCTTCTTCTAAGGTTGAAAAAAGCAAACTGGTAGTAACAGCACCCATTGCTACAGAAAAATTCACCCACTATATAGACCTACAGGGTAAAGTAGACGCGGTAAATATTTCTTTTATCACTCCCCGCGGTGGTGGCGGACAGGTTCGTGAACTCTATATTAAAAAGGGTGACAACGTAAGCAAGGGACAATTGATTTTGAAATTAGACGATGCATTGGTAAAACAAAGCTTGGTAGCCGCACAACAGGGCTTACAGTCTATTAAGACCCAATTGGCATTTGCTAAAAATTTATACCAAAAGCAACAAAATCTTTGGGCACAAAATATTGGTACTGAAATTCAATTGATTACTGCTAAGAACAACGTTGAAACCTTAGAGAACCAATTGAAGAGTGCAGAAGAACAAATTAAAGTAACCCAAGAGCAAATGAAGTTCACATCTGTTTATAGTGATGTAAACGGCGTTGCAGATGATGTGAATGTACGTGTGGGTGAATTATTTGCTGGTCCTGGTCAAATTAAAGTGGTGAATACTACTGATTTAAAAATAACAACCCAGATTCCTGAAAACTACGCTAACCGTGTTGGCGTGGGTACTACCATTCAAATTAGCCTACCCGATATCAATAGAACATTGGAAGCCAAGATTGGTGTTGCTGGAAAAATCATTGATCCAAACAGCAGAAGCTTTTATGTAGAAGCAAAGATTCCTTATGACAAGAATTTCCGTCCCAATCAAATTGCATTGGTTCGTGTGCAGGATTATCAAGCAGATAATGCAGTAACCATTCCTATCAATACTTTGCAGAATGATGAGAAAGGCCGTTTTGTAATGGTGGCAGCATCAGAAAACGGAAAATTAGTTGCACGTAAAAGAGTAGTGGTAGCTGGTGAGTTATACGGTAACAAGCTAGAAGTAAAATCAGGATTAAAAGCTGGTGATGTACTCATTGTAGAAGGTCATCAGAGCTTGTATGACGGACAATTGATTACTACAGACGCCAAATAATACGCGCAATCCTTTTTGCGAAAAACCATTAAACCACTCGTATGAGCGCATTAGAAACTATCCAAGGTAAGTTCAAAGAATTTGGACCTACCACCTGGAGTATTAAGAATAAAACATCTATTTACCTGATGATGCTCTTTGTGAGCTTGGCAGGTATTTACCAGTTTGTCACTTTGCCCAAGGAACAATTTCCAGACATTGTGATCCCTACTATTTATGTACAAACCATTTATGTAGGTAACTCACCAAAGGATATTGAGAACCTGGTAACCAGACCTATTGAAAAACAGATCAAGGGTATTACTGGAGCCAAGATTAAAAAGTTTACCAGTAATTCTCAACAAGACTTCTCTGCTATTATGGTGGAATTTGACACCAATGTGAAAACAGACGTGGCATTGCAGAAAGTAAAAGACGCCATGGACAAGGCCAAGCAGGATCTTCCTACAGACCTTACATCGCCGCCCACGGCTTTAGAAGTAAGTTTTAGTGAGCAACCCATTATGTATGTAAATATTAGTGGTGACTATGACTTGCAAAAATTAAAGAAATATGCAGACGACCTAAAAGATAAACTAGAAGATCTTCCGCAGATTAACCGAGTAGATATTGTAGGTGCTCCTGAACGTGAGTTTCAGATTAATGTAGACAACTACCGCATGCAAAGTGCTGGTGTTACTTTTGACGATATTAGCAATGCCATTCAACGTGAAAACGTAGATATTTCCGGTGGTTTGTTAGAAGTAGGTTCTATGAAAAGAAACCTACAATTAAAGGGTCAATTAAAATCGGCTTATGACATTGAGAAAATTATTGTTCGTAACCAAACTGGTGCGCCAATCTATCTCAAAGACATTGCTGTTATCAAAGACACTGTTAAGCAAAAAGAAAGTTTTGCACGTTTAGATGGCAAGAATGTAGTTACCCTAAACATTATCAAAAGAAGTGGTGAGAACTTAATTGAAACCAGCGATGGCGTAAAAAAGATTGTAGAAGAGATTAAAGCTACTAGTTTTCCAAAAGACTTGAAAGCCGTGATTACTGGAGACATGAGTATCAAAACTCGTACCTCTTTTACTGATCTTGTGAATAGTATTGTCATTGGCTTTATTTTGGTATTGGTGATCCTGATGTTCTTTATGGGTGTAGTGAATGCCTTCTTTGTGGCACTCTCTGTGCCATTGAGTATGTTTGTTGCCTTTGTATTTCTGCCTGGGGCCGATGTAATTGTTGGCGGGCACGTTACCTTAAACTTTATTGTACTCTTTGCCCTCTTATTTGGGCTAGGGATCATTGTGGATGACGCCATTGTGGTGATTGAAAATACGCACCGAATATTTGTAGATGGAAAAGGAAAACTATCAGCCACTATCTCTGCTAGAATGGCTGCGGGTGAAGTATTTATTCCTGTATTGGCTGGTACCCTAACCACATTAGCTCCCTTCTTCCCATTGCTATTCTGGCCGGGAATCATTGGTAAGTTCATGGTCTATCTTCCAACCATGCTCATCTTTACTTTGGCAGCATCATTGGTGGTAGCCTTTATCATGAACCCTGTGTTTGCGGTAGATTTTATGAACCATCCAGAAGGGGAAGAAAAAGAACCCAAGTCTGCTATCTTTAAAAAGAAAGGATTCTGGGCTGCTATTATCTTGGGTGTGTTATTAGATTTGATGGGTGCTCCTTTCTGGGGTAACCTACTCATCTTCTTTATGCTCTTGGTGATTCTAAATAAATATGTGTTGGATGACGCCATTCACTATTTCCAAAACCATGCTTTGCCATGGATCATGAACCATTATGAGAGTCTATTGCGTTGGGCATTATATGGATGGAGACCAGTATATCTTTTATTAGCTACCATTGGTTTGTTCTTCTTCTCATTGGCTTTCTTTGCAGCACGCAAAGTGCCAGTTGAGTTCTTCCCTAAAGGAGATCCCAACCAAATCTTTGTCTATGTAAAACTACCCGTAGGTACAGACGTATTGTATACTGATTCTATTACTAAAGTATTAGAAGGAAGGGTAAACAAAGTTTTGGGTACCGAAAATGGTAAGACCAATCCAATTGTAGAAAGTATTATCAGTAACGTAGCTGTTGGTGCTAGTGATCCAACAAGTGGAGACCGTAGTACCCGTTCAGAATTGGGTAGGATTCAAGTGAACTTTGTGGAATTTGAAAAAAGAGATGGCGCTGCTACTGCACCATTATTAGATAGTGTTCGTTTAGTGATGAAGGGAATTCCGGGTGCTGAGATTAGTGTGAACCAAGAACAAAATGGTCCACCAACTGAGCCACCTGTAAATATTGAAGTATCTAGTGAAGAATTTGACAACCTGATTAAGACAGCTGTTGGATTGAAAAATTACTTGGACTCTATTCAAGTTCCAGGAGTGGAAGAGTTGAAAATGGACGTGGATTTGTCTACACCAGAATTGACTTTGACTGTAAACAGAGAACGCGCTTTGATTGAAGGTGTTTCTTCAGGACAAATTGGTTTGGCTTTACGTACCGCCTTATTTGGTAAAGAAGTAAGCAAAATCAAAGAAGGTAAAGACGAATACAAGATTCAATTGCGCAACAATGAATTCCAGCGTAAGAACCTGGTAGAATTATTGAACATGAAAATCAGTTTCCGTGACTTTGCCAGTGGTGGTGCTATTAAAAATATCCCAATCAGTTCTTTGGTACATATTGAACCTACCAGCACATTGGGTATGGTAAAAAGAAAGAACCAGAAGCGTTTGATTTCTTTACGTTCTAACGTGTTAAATGGTTATACCCCAACAGCCGTAAACCAAGTGATCACTACGCATATTGAGAACTTTAAGCAAAAAGCTGATGGCGTAACCATTAAACAAACAGGTGAAGGTGAGCAACAAGCAGAAACAGGAGCCTTTCTTGGAAAAGCGTTGTTGATTGCCTTAATGTTGATTCTCTTTATCCTAGTATTACAGTTTAACTCTATTAGCAAACCAGTAATCATCTTAACTGAAATTGTGTTCAGTGTGATTGGGGTATTACTTGGGTTTGGTATTACAGGCATGGGAGTGTCCGTAGTAATGACAGGTATTGGTATTGTGGGTCTAGCGGGTATTGTGGTAAAGAACGGAATCTTGGTGATTGAGTTTACGGATGAACTAAGAAGTAGAGGAATGAAAACCAGAGAAGCTTTAATTGAAGCAGGTAAGACCAGGATTATTCCGGTATTGTTGACTGCTTTGGCGGCTATTCTTGGATTCTTGCCCATTGCCATTGGATTCAATATCAACTTTATCACTTTGTTTGCTGAACTGAATCCACATATCTTCTTTGGAGGAGACAATGTGGTATTCTGGAAGCCATTGTCTTGGACCATCATCTTTGGTTTGGCATTTGCCTTCTTTATGACATTGGTGATAGTACCTAGTATGTACCTGATCTCTGAAAGATTGAGACGCCCAATGCGCAATATGTATGGCGGACGTTGGGTAAGTATGTTGGGTATTCCACCATTAACCCTAATCTTCTTGCCAATGATGGTGATTACCTTGTTAAAGCATCGTGCAAAACGGATCAAGCGCGCACAAAAATTAAAAAATGCTAACACCGTGAACGAGTCGTTCATAGGCAGTTGGTTCTAATAGGTTTTTTGTTTGAACAGCCGCTCCCGCATGGGGGCGGCTTTTTTTTGCCGATTATCAAAAAGGAATTTGCTAGATTCATTAGGCTGAGTAATTTGCTAACAAAAGAAAACTATGATGAATAATCACGAAATAGACTATCGCATTTTTGGAGAAGAAATGCAATACGTAGAAGTAGAACTAGACCCCAATGAAACGGCTATTGCAGAACCAGGTGCATTTATGATGATGGACGATGGGATTGCCATGGAAACCATTTTTGGAGACGGCAGTAACCAAAGCAATAGCGGTGGAATATTTGGCAAACTCTTAAACGCTGGTAAACGCGTGTTGGTAGGTGAGAGCTTATTTATGACAGCTTTTACCAATATTGGTTCTGGTAAAAGACACGTGAGCTTTGCCAGCCCCTATCCGGGAAAAATTATTCCGGTGAACCTGCAACATATGGGACACAAAATCATCTGTCAAAAAGATGCATTTCTCTGTGCGGCAAAAGGCGTGAGTGTAGGTATTGAATTTCAGAAAAGACTGGGCACAGGTTTGTTTGGTGGAGAAGGATTTATCATGGAAAAGCTAGAGGGAGATGGTATGGCTTTCTTACACGCCAGTGGATTTGTCAAAGAAAAAATTCTACAACCTGGTGAATTAATCAAAATTGATACGGGTTGTATTGTTGGCTTTACAGCCGATGTTGACTACGATATTCAATTTGTAGGCGGCATTAAGAATACCCTATTTGGTGGTGAAGGAGTTTTCTTTGCTACTTTACGCGGACCAGGTATGGTATGGATTCAGAGTCTACCCATTAGCCGATTGGCTGGAAGAATTTTACAGTATGGAACTACTGCTAGAAGAGAAGAAGGATCTGTACTAGGCGGATTGGGTAATATTTTGGATGGAGATGGATGGAGGTAGAAAGAGTGAAGAGTGAAGAGATAAAAGTGAAGAGTGAAGAGTGAAGAGTGAAGAGTGAAGAGTGAAAAATAGTAGAAGAAAAAATAAAATAAATAAAACGTCCATGCTAGGAACTGAATTTAAGGAACAGGCCATTTACAGAATGGAAGAAAGTAGAAAGCGTGTCTTGGCTTGTTTAGATTTAGTGCCAGAAGAAAGAATTTGGGAACAACCTAATTCAGCACTCAATAGCATGGGTAATTTGGTATTGCACTTATGTGGCAATATCACACAATATATTCTAACCACATTGGGGGGCGCTGCAGACCATAGAAATAGGGATGCAGAGTTCTCCACCCGTGGTGGGAAAAATAGGGCGGAATTAAAAGCGCTTTTTGATGGGGTGCTGCAACAAAGCATTGATTACATCGCGTCAGCAACAGATGCCGAATTAGCTGTGGTAAAAGCTGTTCAGGTCTATGAATTAAGTGGCATTGGAATTATCCTACACGTAACAGAACACTTATCTTATCATACCGGACAAATTGCTTTACTTACTAAATTAATTACTGAAGAAGACCTTGGATTTTACAAAGGATTAGACCTCAATAAAAAACACCAATAGTCTTTGGTGAACAGTTTTCCAATCTAAGTACTTTTTATTTTGCCCTATGGGCGATATTTTTTGAGTTGCTCAACCGCTTTCTCAAGTGTAGCTTCCTGTTTAGCAAAACAAAAACGAAGCACTTTATGATCTGTTCCGTCATTGTAAAAAGCTGATAAGGGAATGCTTGCAATCCCATATTTTTTGGTGAGTTGAATGGCTAAGTCTTTGTCTGATGCTTGAGAAAAATGACCATAACTATAGCACTCAAAATAACTTCCATGAGATGGAATGCATTGAAAGGGGGTATCCTTCATTAGTTCCCTAAAATAATCTCGCTTCACTTGCATCTGTGCACCCAATTCAAGATAGGCTTTAGGGTTATTCATGTATTGTGCAATTCCCACTTGCTTAGGGGTATCGCAACTAAATACATTGAATTGATGAATTTTTCTAAACTCTTTCATCAGCGCAGGCGCACTAATACAATAACCCAATTTCCATCCGGTACAGTGATAGGTTTTGCCAAAAGAGAAACAAACAAAACTTCTGGCTAATAAATTAGGATAGCGCAAAATACTTTCATGTTGTAAGCCATCGTAGATCAGGTGTTCATAAACTTCATCGCTCAAAATCAGGATCTGTGTATCTGCCACAATACTGCTCAATTCTTGGAGATCAGTAGCGTTCAAAACCGCACCCGTAGGGTTGTGTGGCGTATTGATCATGATCATCCGGGTGCGACTACTAATCTTCTCCCTCACCTCATCCCAAGGAATGGAATAATCAGGATATGAAAGAGAAATCCTAATTGGTACGGCCCCATTGGTTTCAATATTGGGAATATAACTATCGTATGCGGGTTCAAAAACAATGACTTCATCGCCCGGTTGTAAAACAGCAGTAAGTGCTGTATAAATGGCATAAGTACCACCTGGCGTAATAGTAATATCAGTGTCTGGATCAATGCTTGTGCCATAAAGCGCTTGCACTTTTTCAGCCAGCTTCTGCCTAAGCAAGGGTAGACCCGCCATAGGTGCGTACTGGTTCCAATCTGCTTCCATGGCTTTGGCAACCAACCCTGTAAGTTCCTTATCCATAGGAAAATCAGGAAAGCCCTGTCCTAGATTCACTGCCCCATGCTCCGTAGCCAATTGACTCATCACCGTAAAAATGGTGGTTCCTACGTTGGGCAATTTAGAAGCCTTGATCAAATCATTCATGTAATGGCGTTTGCTTACTGCAGCAATTTACTAATATGTACCAACTTGCCCTCATTATCCATTCCCTCAAGAACTAAATGCAGGGATTTACTAAAGTCATTGTTATAAAACTGCACTTTAATGGTTTGGTTATTGATACTGGTATTGATCCAAGGCATCCATAACAAGGTATTCCTCAAATCGGCTGTATTAAAACCAACTTGTTGTTCTGCATAGTTGGGAGAATAAAATTCCTTTCTGGGAGAATAGCCCATCCATTCCAGATAATCCAAGCCCTTAATAGACTTAGTTGCGTCAACGCCTTTCTTGGTATAGATGGCAATGGCACCACCAGCACCACCCCCAAAACTTCCAAAGAAAGGAGGCCTGAAGACCTTAATATAGGCCACGTCATTCATATTGATATTGAAAATCTGTTGGGCATCAGATTGAAATTCGTTCAAGAAAAAATCAGTTCTAGAACCCCGCCAAGTAGCAGAAGCATCAGGTGAATTGGGATTATTAATTAGTAAACCAGCCACCCTACTTTGCAAATAACCTAATACGGTATTACCACCTTCATTGGCCTGTGTTAAGTCAAATTGAATACCATCGTTGGAGAATAAACCAGACGCATATTTTTGATCCAGCTCCTGCATGGGCGTTTTTATTTTTGACTTAACCACTACTTCTTTTAAAGTAGTTTCTAATTTCAATTGCTCTAAACGTTTGGCTTCAGCCGCAATAAATTTTAAAATACCATTACCCGCTGTATCAATATTAAAATGGGTATTGGTGATCATTCTATTTTTATCTGGTGTATACAAATTATTCCAGATACTTACTTTGTTCTTGGCCCAAAGTGTTGCAGCATTGAGCTTGTAAAAAATACGGGTAGTATCGTATAAAATGACATTGGGTTGAGAAAAAGTTCCATCTGGTTGAATGGGCAAAAAGATCATAGACTTAGAAGAATCCTTTGATTGCAAAATCATATTCATCAATTCTGCTTTCTTGATCTTGCTTTCAGAGAGTCCATCAATTTTACCATACAAAGACAGATAAGCACTGTCTGCCAGGTATTTGAGTTTGGGTAATTTCTCTTCCAACACAGTTGACCAACTATATCTTCTCCATCCATTGGTCAGCATTACAAGGTCAAGTTGTTTGGCCAAACTATCTGCATCACTGGTAAAATAATAAGCAGGATGGTGCACATGACCTTTGATATCACTGGTAAGTAGCAAAGAAGAAAGTATATTGTCATCTACTGCACCATTGACATTCCCATCAGTGATAGACAAGGACAGATTTGATAAGGTACTATCGTCAACCGTAATCTCAAATACATTCTTACCCCTTTTCTCCAAATTCAAAGTATCCGTTTTTACAAAGGCATTCAAACGGTATTCTTCATTGTTCACAAAGAATAGTCTTTCACAGAGGGGTTTATTATTGGCATCAAACAGCGTTAGCTGGGCTACGCCCGATGGAAATTGCATCACTGGAATCTTACTGCGGATAGCTGTTTTAGTAGACAAATTTGCTACGGCCTTAAACAATACTTCACCATTGGCCTGAACCAATACTGTTATTTTTTTCCATGCTTCTGGAACTTCTGCTGAGCGATTGATTTCAAAATTTCTTTCTAAACTACCGGGGTGTAAGATCAGGTTAACACCTACTGGTTCTGCAGCTGGTAGAAGGGTTTGGTGGTCATTGCCCAACTGATCATTCCAATAGGCAGTATAGGTTTCCCCTGTCTGTGGCAGGTATTGAAAAGTTCCCATACCATGATGCGAACTACTAAAATTGGTAATTTCTTCGCCGGCTTTATTTTTAATAGTACCACTAATAGATGCTGGTAACCCATTTTGATTTACTGCCTTGAAAGCCATATTACAAGGGATTCCCGTGATAGCATTGCCGCCCTCTGGCAAAAATTGAACCGTTGTAGTTGGTAAAACAGTAGCCGATTTTTGAGTATTGGTCAGACTAGAAAGAATAGTGAGGGTTCTCTTAAAATAAAAGGCTGAATCAAAATTGCGCATCCAATTAGTATAGCCAAGAACAGTAACCGTTTCTCCTGAAAATTTATCGGGCACTACCCAATTACCAAGTGCTACACCACTGACAATGGGTGCAGAAATATGTTCCACTAATTTGCCATTTGCATCATGAAAATCAAGATAAAAATTCTTAGATAGGGTTGAGGGAAGTTGCAGTGAAGTCAAATAGGCTTTGAACCAAATGGTTTGCCCAGGTGCATAGCGTTTGTTGTCAAATTGCACATAGACTTTTTCTATGGGTTGTTGCGCAGTCCATCTAGCTAATAAACTATCAGGACCAATTGATTGAGTTTTACCCAATATGGATAAAAACAACACAGTTACTAGGAAAAGGATTTTATACTTCATGATTCAACTATTCGGATAATGCTGCTCCTTGCAGCAGACAATATTAGCATCAAAAAGAATGCCCAGATTCAAACCAGAATCAGAATCAAATAATTTAAGGGGGATTTAAAAACTCAGCTTGCTAGACAGGCGCTTTAATTCAATCTCGGCCAGTTTAGCCGTATAACTCAAGTTGATTAAACGGTAACTGGTATTTTCAAAACTCTGTTGTGCCTGTTTTACGTCAATGATGGTAGCATTACCCAATTCAAATTTTTGGGTAATCAAATCTAATAACTGTTGAGACAATTTAAAATTCTCTCTTTCAGTTTTGAGTTGTTCCATGGTATTGGTATAAGCCTGATAGGTTTTTACAGCTCCTGTTTCATAGTCTAATAAAAGGTTATCATAGATGGTCTTGGCAGATCTTGTATTAATCCCAGCCACCTGTTGTTGCTTTTTGACAATGGATCCATTGTAAATGGGAATCTGCAAGTTCAAACCAATAAAGGGACCATAGCTCTGGTTCAACAAGATAAATCCTGCAGCACTACTCTGGCTAGAAAGGTTAAAACCCGTAGTAGCCCTTAATGTAGGATAGCTAGCGGCTTTGGCTTCTTTTTGCAAGAGTTCATTTATATGAATCTGTTGTTGCTGAGCCACTACCAAAGGATTCTCACTCAAATGCGCGCGAACAGAATCAAGCCTTAAAGTTTGATCAATGATAATAGTATCCTTGATCAGGATGGGTTGATCAGCTGGTTTTACAAAAATCAAATTCAGCAAGTCTGTTTTTGCAAGGTCAATAGCTAAGAACTGGGTTTGCTTGGCTTGTAAATTGGCATTCAAATCTAGCTGTGCCTGAAAAATATCAGCATTATTAGCTACACCCACTTCTTTGCGAACTTCTAAAATGGTCAACTTTTGTCTAGAAACTTCAATAGTCCTATCCAAAGCTTGCAAGAAATATTGCTGGCGTACCACGTCAAAATATTTGGCCATAACGGCTGCAATGGTATTTTGAACCTGAGAAGCCAGTAATTGTTGGTTCTGCTTTTCCAATTGACCCAAACGCTCACGGGTAGCATGAACCCTAAGCCCATTGTACAGCAGAATACTACCTGTTGCATTGGCCGTTAAGTTATTACTACCCACATTGCTCCGTTTGGTATCACGTGTGGGATCAGGAAATTTTTGATTGATGCTGGTAATGGTTTCATTGTCATTAGCTCCTGCTGTTACCGTGGGTAGGCCCCCGGCCACACCAGCACTATTGTTGATGACACTAATATCAAGACTGTTTTGGGCAAGTTGAATATCGTAACTATTTTTCAACGCCTGATTAATGGCGTCTGTTAACGTAAGCCTTTGTTGCGATATACCCTTTATTGCAATAGTGCAAAATAGGACCAAGAACAGTTTCTTCATGCTTGTGAAATTACCAATGGCCAAACAATGTCTCAAATAAATTACAGCAACGGGTGATTAGCTCACCAAAGTACCCAAATCAGAACCTTCTACCACTTTTAATAGGTTACCTGGCTCATTCATATTGAAGACTATAATAGGTAGCTTGTTTTCCATACAAAGTGTGAATGCCGTCATATCCATCACTTTTAGGTTTTTGGCTATACACTCTTCATAGCTGATTTTATCAAAGCGAGTAGCTGTTGGATCCTTCTCAGGATCAGCCGTATAAATACCATTGACCCTGGTTCCTTTCAAAATCACATCGGCCTTCATCTCAACTGCGCGGAGCGATCCAGCCGTGTCGGTAGTAAAATAAGGATTACCCGTACCCGCTCCAAAGATCACAACGCGGCCTTTCTCTAAGTGACGCAGGGCCTTGCGGCGAATATAGGGTTCAGCTACTTGGTCCATTTGGATGGCAGATTGTAAACGGGTATAGACCCCAAATCGCTCCAGCATAGACTGCATGGCCATAGCATTAATCACGGTGGCCAACATACCCATATAATCGCCATGGGCACGTTCAATACCACTTTCTGCTTCATTCATTCCTCTATAAATATTTCCACCGCCAATTACTATGGCAACTTGAACACCCAAATCGGTCACAGATTTAATATCCATGGCGTATTGTTCAATGATCTTGGGGTTAAAGGGATCACCATTGCGTTGGTCGCCCAGCAAGGCTTCTCCAGAAAGTTTTAGCAGAATGCGTTTGTACTTTGGAAGCATAGTTGCAGTTATTTATGCAAATAACCTTAATTTTTCACGAGCAACCAAAAGGAATAGGTCAATTGGCCTTGGTTATCAGTGAATAAAGCATGAAGTTAAACGGCATTTTAATAGCATCCCAATTGTTACTGGGTTGCCCCACAGTAAGGGGGCAAGTAGCCCCATCCTCTAAACTAACCATTGAAATGGCATTGGTTAGTGACACTCAAGCCCCATTGGGAATAGAAAAACTCTGGCACAAAATCAACCAAAATACAGTAGCTACCCAGAAAATTTTTGAAGCAATTAGCCTACAAAAGCCTCAAGCATTGCTGCTCTTGGGCGATGTGGTTTCATTGGGTTCCAAAGAGTCAAATTGGAAAGAAATGGATCAATACCTAGACCATGCCAAAAGCCAGGGAATTGCCATTGCAGCTTTATTGGGTAATCACGATCTAATGTATTCGAGTACAAAAGGAGAAGCCGCTTTTCTAAAGCGATTTCCAGATCAAGTAAATACCGGTTTTTATAAAGTCTATGATTCCATTGCATTTTTAATGCTCAATTCCAATTTTAAAACCCTTAGCCAAGTACAAAAGGAGAAACAATTGTCCTATTATACCCAAATGCTCCAACAATTAGATGCGGATCCTGCCATACGTTCCATAGTAGTGTCCTGCCATCATGCCCCATATTCCAATAGCAAAACTGTGGGTTCCAATCAACAAGTTCAGGAACAGTTTGTACCCGCTTATATAGCATCGCGCAAAGCCAAGTTATTTGTTAGCGGTCATGCCCATCATTTTGAGCATTTCATCATCAATGGCAAAAACTTTTTAACCCTTGGTGGTGGAGGTGGATTACACCAATCACTTACAAAATCTGCAAAAAGAATTGCCTCAGAGAGTAAGGATTATGATCCTGAGTTTCATTATTTGAGTTTACAAAGACAGGGAAACAAATTGATTTTGTTGTCCAAATACTTAGATCCCAGTTTTCAGCGTTTTGAAAATGGCTATCATTTTGTAGTAGAATAGTCTTGCATAGACTATTGTATTATATTTGAAAACAGGTCATCATCCCTATTATGTTAAAAAACGCATCCCCACACTGCGCTTGGATAAACCCATCTTTCAAAACCATCCTGTTTTGTGTAACAGTATGTTGTTTCTTTTCCATTAAAAGGGTGTATGCCCAGTCTGATGGTTTTTCCATCACTTCAAAAAGTTTTCTATTACCCCAACCACAAGCAAAGGGAAAATTTACCCAAGCCCTTTCTATTTATTATGTAGTGCCACCCAGAATCTGGACCCTAGATATGGTAAATGCACCCATGTTTAATTATAGCGCCAAATACAGTTTGGGTAAAGGATTTAATCTACAAGGCGGACTTTCCTCTTTAATCATTTCAAACCGATTCAATTTTGGGCCTTTTTGGAACCACCAGTTTGGAAAAAACTATCTGGGCATTGGCTACCAACTTGGATTTAATCTAGGTATGCTCAATCATTTTGGATTTGAATCAACGCTCACCGGCTGGGAGCAACAACCATCCATTACTTGGGGGCATGATTTTGGAAAAACAGCTTTATCTGTGCGGGGCGATTTCTACTATACCAGTAGTATGAATGTAAGTCATGGCGGTAATAAGATTCCTTATAACAGTGGTTTCATTAATGGAGGCAGTATTACCACCAGTTTTGAACAAAGATTGTACAAACAGAAAACCATGTCATTGGGTTTAAAGATCAATTATCTGCGCTACCATATTTTGGCTTGGCCAGCTTTACCCGTGAATAGTTATCGATATATTTTTCCTGAATTCCAATTAGGATTAAATCTCTAATACAAGCACATGAAAGCAATTGCTACCCACTATCTAGCCATACTGCTCTGCTTGTTACTAACAACCGGATGTAGAAAAAATTTGATTACCGTTCCACCAGGGTCTAATGATGAGAACTTGGTGAATACCCAATCCATTGCTGGGAGCACTATGAAAAAGATGGAGGGAATTTATACCCTTGCTTCTGGCAGTAATGAATTGGGAGCACAATTTGTTTGCAAAGTATCACGCTATAAAGTGTCGTTTTTTAGTAATAAAGAAGGCATTTTCATCATCCTCAAATATGGTTTAAAAGCTTCTGATGGATCTATCCAGTTTTCTGGCTTTTGGCGATATTCAGAGAAGAAAGACCAAGGCAATATACAGTTTGCTATTACTGCAGCAAATGGCGCAACGGATTTATTAAATGGCATTATCAATAATCTGAAAATTACTGGCATCAATGGATCTAGCATGCAATTGCAGTACCAACGCAAATTTTCAGACAAAGCACTCAGCAAAGATTTTATGATCATGGCCCACCATGGGGTGCAAACCACATCTGACCCACCATTTGCTGAAAATTCTTTGCTCAATGTATTGAATGATGAAGACTATGGATGCCGAGGTTTAGAATTTGACGTGCGCTTAACCAAGGACAATGTACCCATTTGTGTACACGATGCTACTATAGACACTAGGCTGACCAAGAAGGGGCCTTTGTCTGGCAAATGGGACCAATATACATTTGCATTAATCAGTTCCTATGTAACCCTGATTGATGGACAAAAAGTACCCTCCGTGGAGCAAGTATTAAATGCCTTTATAGATAGTACCAACCTAACTTATTTATGGTTAGACATTAAGGGCAATCCCGATATTTTCAAATACTTAGAGCCTGTAATTAGAAAGGGTTATGCCAGAGCTGCTGCTCAGAACAGAACTGTGCATTTTATTGCAGGCATGCCTTCAGCCGATGTAATTGCTGAGTACAAAAAACAACCCAGCTATGCTAGCCTTCCTACCCTTTGTGAGCAATCTGTGGAATTAGCCATTGAAAACGGAAGTAAATATTATGCCCCAAGGTTTACTGAAGGGTTGGTATTGGATGCAGTTCAAAAAGCAAAGGCCAATGGGATTAAAGTATTGAGCTGGACATTGAACGATAAAAATATGATTCGCAATTATTTGGTGAACGGACAGTTTGATGGCATGATCTCAGATTATCCCGCTTATGTGGTCTATGATTATTATACTTTGTTTTAAAGATTGAAGATGAAAAGAGCAATGTTGTTGGGATCTGTTTTATTAATGGTACTAGCTAGTACTATTGCTTTGCATGCCCAAGACTTGAGCAATGCCGCCAAACCCAAGAAACATCGCTTTGGCATCTATGCCGGATTGGGACCAAATTTCTATTTTAATAATTTAGAAGTCTCTAAGCAATACGTGCGTGAATTCAACTTTGCATTTGTAACCCGTTTTATGTGGGAGCCAGGGCATAACTTAAGTCTGGGATTAGAAACAGGCTACAATGGATTATATAGTATTAAGGAAAAGCCAACAGTGGTAAGTGAAGCCAAAATTTCAAATGCAGCTATTCCCATTCAATTGGTTATCTCCATGAAATTCTTACAAGACTTTTACGGCAGTTTTACCATGGGTCAATCCATCTTACTCAATAAAGTCTATACCAAAACACCATTGGGTGAGCAAAGATCAACCGCTACCAATCTTTCGCTGGGCGATTTTGGTTTAGCAGCAGGATACAAAAAATCCATTAGCCAACGTCTCTATCTTGGTGCAGAACTCAAGGGTTTTTATTCCTCTAAATTGGACGATAAAAATTTGGGATTGGTTTTTCTAACAGGTTATCGGTTCTAATTGACTATCCCTTATAGCGTGTTACAAAGGAAAATGATAGCTGCTGGTCCAGTCAGATACCGCCTTAAATGGTGTGTTATTCTCATCAATAATTTTAAAGGTCTTGTCTAAATCCCAAATCATGGCTGGTATGCCAAACTGCTTCATAATATACATGACGTCATTAAAATAGTTCTCCCTGAATTTCATAGGAATACTTGCCATAGAACCAGTTTCAGTACAAATGATTGGCACATTGAGCTTTTTCATCCAATTATAAACAGATCTGATTTTCCCTTCTATAAAAGCCCTATTCCCTTTTTCTGAATAATGCTCATAATTATATTTCATGTCTGCCGTCATTTTACGTTTTGGCTTAGGGGGCATTTCTTCATTTGAAAAAGGAAAGGGAAGGTCTTTAATATAGGTTTTTTCAGGATCCCATGCCGCGCCTTGGTGCGTAAAAATATAGGGTTCGTAAAAATGAAACGCATAAATAATTTTATGGTCATTGGGAATTTTTTTCATTTTTAACAAGGCGCTTATCCCATTATAATTTGTAGAACCAATGATCCAATACCTGTCTACGTCTTTTGGGCGCAATAATAACATCATCCCTCTTTTTGAATACCGCCAATCTATAACTTCTAATCTTGGGTCATTATACAATCCAAAAAACAAACGGTCATAGCCTATACCTTTAAAATGTGCCAATACTTGGCTCCACATATCAGCAATTCTAATGACTTCTTTTGGTTTGTTATGCCTTTTATAAATGGTTCCAAAATGATAGGTGATATTTAAAACCATATTCTTTGACTCAACAAAATCATAGATTTCAGATAATACAAATAATAAATTAGTGTCTATTTGATTAGTACCCGGTAATAGAAATTCATCAAAAGATACGGGTAGTCTAATGGATGTAAAACCAAGTTGGTGTGCCAAAGAAATTTTGTCAATTACCTTCCTATAATTATCAATCCTATAAGCTTCTTCCTTCCAATACTTTTCAAAAAAGGAGATGTTTACTCCAGCTTTAAATTTATTGACAAGTGCTTGTTGAAATTCTGGGATATTCTCTTGAGCGTTGGTATTGCAAAATAGTAATAGAAATGCAATACAATAGATAGTACGCATAATATGAATTGAAGCAAATGAAACTAGTAAAAATTTCCTTGAATCTTGAGAGAACAGACCCTACTAAATGTACCACTCATTTATCGGGTATGAATTGTACGATTCTTATAATTACTTTCAATTATTACATATTGCGGAATTCTTTGAGCAGTCAGATTATTTTTCAAAACTATTGACCCAGTTGGAAACCGCCCCAATGGGACGTTTATCTCCGTCAATAATTTTAAAGGTTTGGTCTAAGTCCCAAATCATAGCGGGTATGCCAAACCATTTCATCACATACATCACATCATTAAAGTAATTTTCTCTATAGCCTTTAGGAATACTACCAATAGCACCTGTTTCTGTACAAATAACTGGAACCTGATTTTCAATCATCCAATCATATACTATCCTCAATCTTTGATCAATAAAATTACGTATAGCACGCTCTGAATAATGGTCATAGTTATAATGCATATCTTTAGACATGGGCCTATCAGGCTTTGGAGGCATGGCAGACGGCTCATAAGGATAAGGAAGGCCCTTGATAAAAGTTTTCTCAGAATCCCAAGGGGCTCCTTGGTGAGTAAAAATATAGGGTTGATAAAAATGGAAAGTATAAATAATTTTTTTATCCCCTGGTATTTTGCGTAATTGAACTATGGCGTCAATGCCATTATAATTGGTAGAACCCACAATCCAATAACGGTCTAAATCTTTTGGTCTTAGTAAAAACATTAAACGATTTTTGGTAGAACGCCAATCTTCTACTGAAACCCTTGGCTCATTATATAATCCAAAAAACAAACGATCATAGCCCTTACCCTTGAATCTAGCAACCACCTGACTCCACATGTCAGCAATCCTATCAGCTTCCTTGGCTTTATCATCTTTCTTGTACAAAGAGCCATAGTGATAGGTAATGATTAGGTTCATATTCTTTGATGCAACAAAATCATAGATCTCTGTTAGGTCATCCAATAATTGTTTGGTAATGGTATTCGTGCCCTTCTCTAAAAAATTATCATAAGCCACCGGAAGTCGAATAGAAGTAAAACCCAATTGATGCGCCAGTGCTACTTTGTCCATTACTTTTCTATAATTACCCAACAAATATTCTTCCGGTTTCCAATAGTTTTCAAAAAAACTAATGTTGACTCCAGCTTTGAATTTTGCTTGTAATGCTAATTGAAAATCAGGTACGTTTTCTTGAGATTGTGCAAAAATTCCGGAGAATAGAAATACAATTAAGTAAGTGGCTATTTTTTTAGTTAGGGAACTCATAGATAGCAAACAATTTTGATGTTACTAAAATATACTTTTTTAGCAATTGATGTTTATTTTGCTTCTTAACAATTGCAGATTTATCAAAATCTTGAAGCTAACTATATAACAGTTTCTAGTTCTAGACTGAATCAACTTATCCCTTTTTATACCTAAACGTAAAGGACTTTTTAAAAGTTCCAATTGTTCCGTATTTGTGTTCCGGATCTTTATTAACAACTTTTTTAATGATGGTTTTGCAATAGGTAGGTTGCTGATATTGGTTGTAGCTATAGGAAAACTGAATGATGTCTTTAAACGGCGAATCAGTTTCTCCCCTTTCAATAGAATACATTAATGGATTATTCAGATTCAAATAATGCCAGTTAATTTCTGTACCATCGTTTTGGTCAAACTTGGGGTCAAGCAGTAACAAATCATCATCATTATAGCT
>NCHJ01000198.1:3673-6983 GCA_002256765.1 Bacteroidetes bacterium 24-39-8 | reverse complement strand
ATGGGTTGGCTGTATTTTAACTGAAGCTGATTCCAATATTGTTTGGATTGATTCAATTTACTTAAGCTGTTGATGCTTTTCTCCCAGCCCAGAGACAAGGATTGTTGTTTTGGATTTCTAATTTGAATGCCTGTTTGAAAATGCAATCCCAAAATATTGGTCAGTGATCTAGATTCGTAAAAAAGATGATTCACTTGATCCGTCAACAACCAATTACTTGAAAAATTCCAAGACAAATTTGCTCCGCCATAAACCAGCCAATTGATTTTGGAACTAGGGTTTAGGTTAAAATGGATTTGCATAGGAAACATGAGCCAATGTGCTCTATTCACCAAGCTAAATTCATTCCCAGCCAAATAATAACTGTTTAGATTCAATGCTTGGTTATTAGTGGTAGCTTGACTATTAATGTTATAAGTGCTGTCTTTTTTAATGCCAGTAGTCTGTTGGTTCTGTAAATACCTATAAGACAATCCTGCTTCAAACTCCCAACGCTTTGACCATTTCCAAACTCGGCTAATGCCTAGTTCTGCATGAAATCCTTTTGCAGCTAATGCTAGGGTATTGGAACTTGGTATTCCAGATACTACTGCAGAACCATTGTTGATAAATGCATTTCTGTCTGCTGCAACCGTATTTCCCAATAAACTGTTTTGACTAAAATAAGTACGGCCAATAGCTACTTGGATTCTCCAGTTTCCAATAGACTGTTTTTTGTTTAGACTAGTAGTAATTTGTTTGGCCGCATTACCGCTATCAATTTTGTTTTCTTGATCTTTTGTTGTTTGGCTATTCCATACAGGAATATTGGCGATTCCTTTTTCTAGAGCACTGTCTACTATATTGTCTTTGGGCTTAGTAGGTAGATTATTCAATAAGGTTTCTTTGCTTGCTTGATCTAAATGGGCATCTTTTTTTGCCAGAGGCTCTTGTACAGCATTTTTTGGCGTAATTGGCATTTTAGTACTACTAGTCTCAATCTGGATGTTTTGGTTGGTAGGCTTGGTCTTAAATGAATTTCTAATAGTATTCCTTACTGTCTCTTCCTTAATTATTTTAGCAGTATTTTCTATAGTGGAATCTGCTTTTTGGAAAGAAGCAATGGGCAGCTCCTTTTTAGTGTTATTAATTGGTTGAAGGTTAGCGGGAGTTTTGGATAAAGGGCTTGAATGAAAGAAATAGATGCCAGCCAAACTAATCCCCAATAAACCAATGGGGATCCACCAAATAAATGGGCGTTTCCTGTTTTTGTCTTTATCCAATTCCAGTTCCACGCCCTTCCAAACATGGTTGGAAGGGGTTAATTGGAACCCGCTGACTTGATCAGCTATTTGATGTTCAAATTTATCCTCCATATTGATTGGATTGAGCGTTGATTTGTTCTTGTTGAATGCGTTGAATTAATAATGACCTTGCCCTACTGTATTGGCTTCTCACGGTATTAACATTTAAGTCTAATAGGGTAGCAATTTCTTGGTGATCATAACCTTCAATGGCATAGAGGTTGAAAACGGTTTGATATCCAGTTGAAAGGCCTCTGATGCATTCAATTAATTCCTTGGTGTCTAATTGAATGTCTGGTTGCTCTGAGCTAACTGGGTGTAAAGTCATTTCTTCTAACTCTAGTTGATTTCGGTATCGGCTATGTTTGCGCAAATAGCTGATGGCCGTGTTCACCATAATTCTCCTTAGCCATGCTTCAAAAACTCCTTTTTGCTGAAACTGCTCTATGTTTTGAAAAACCTTTATAAATCCTTCCTGTAGTATATCTTCTGCGTCTTCTCTGTTTTTGGTATACCTATAACAAATACCCAACATGGTTGGCGCAAAAAGCCTGTAGAGCTCCGCTTGAGCGGCTCTATCTTTTTTGATACATTGTTTGATCAACTGCGCTGTTTCCATGTATTGGTATGAGTATGACTCCTGATCATGCGTTTTCATTGCAAAGAGATTCAGTTTTTTTTTAAATAATGCCAACTAGGGCCTTCTTCTTTGTTAATTTTGCCAAATGCAATGGAAACAGGGATTTTTGGATGGAAAGGTTTTGTTGTTTGACAAGCCCATGGAATGGACCAGTTTTGACGTGGCCAATAAAGTGCGCGCTATTGTCAAAGTCAAAAAAGTTGGACATGCAGGTACCCTTGACCCATTGGCAACTGGACTATTGATTATCTGTACGGGCAAATACACCAAGAAAATCAATGAGTACATGGGTATGGAAAAAGAGTATACTGGAACTTTTACCCTAGGTGCAACCACACCTACTTATGACCTTGAATCCGACCCCGAAAATTTTCAATCAATAGAAGATCTTACAGTAGAAAAAATTCATACAGCCACTGCAGCTTTTAAAGGCAATATTTTGCAATTACCTCCCCAACATTCAGCTATCAAGAAAAACGGAGAACGGCTCTATATTTCAGCTAGAAAGGGGGAGTTTGTTGAAGTGGAACCAAGACCAGTAACCATTCATGCTTTTGAGATTGAAAAAATAGAAGGAGCCTTGGTTCATTTTAAAGTGGTTTGCTCTACAGGAACTTATATTAGAAGTCTGGCGCATGACTTTGGTCAAGCACTTGGGGTAGGGGCGTATATGAGTAGTTTGCGCAGAACTAGAATTGGCATTTTTCATGTAGATGATGCTACCAACTTAATTGATTTTGAAAATGAAGTCAAAGCATTGAGGGCAGCTGAATCAGCAATGGATGTGGAAAACACTACAGAAGATAATGGCATGGACTAGTGAAACTAAAATTGTTCCTGAATTCCCCAAAAGCAATGACTTAGAATGGTAGACCAATCCCTAGTTGCAGGGCATAGTTAGACACTTCTCGTCCATTAGACCTGATGTCTGTCCAATTGAAATTTTTAATACTCATCCAGCCTCCATTTTCCGTGCGCATAGGATCTTTTACTTTGTAAGCAAAGTCCAATCTTATTAAAAAGTAATTGAAGTCAAGTCTGAGACCGGTACCTACACCAATGGCCAAATCAGTGGCCAAATTTGACAATGAAAAACTGGCTTTAGTGTCTAATGGATCTTTTTTCAGGTTCCAAATATTACCAATATCAGAATAGAGGGCAGAACCAATTTTTACTCCCGCAATAGTGGCCATGGTAAATCTATATTCTGCATTAAATTCCAATACCATATCGCCATAGCGATCCCTAAAAGTACTTGTGAGGATACTGTCATAAGTATTGGAACTTCCCAGACCTAATTGTCTTAGACCCCAAGCCCGCATACTATAGGGCCCACCCACTGCAAATTGTTTGAAGAATGGAAGGGTGGAGATTTCTTTGTTGCCTG
>NCHJ01000198.1:0-3562 GCA_002256765.1 Bacteroidetes bacterium 24-39-8 | reverse complement strand
ATAACCCATGCCTGCAAATGCCCGATAAGCCATTTCTGATTTATCCCATTTCTTAGACTGTCTATATTCTGCTTCTACCTTGATATAACGATAAATGTCATTTCTAAGGCCCTTAAACAAACCAAAAATCAATCCCGTTTCTTCTACACCTAAACGTATAAAATGACTTTTTCTATTGGCGGCATTGATGGTTTTGGTATAGGATAAGCTCTGACTATAAATATTACCCGTATTAAAGGAATTACGCAAAAAAGGATTTTTCATAAATAAGGTATCCAAACCAGGAAGTGTATCCAACGAATACAATTCTACGTTAATGGGTTTGAACAACCAGGTGTCATCTGACCTTCTTTGCACTTTCTTCCATTCATATCCCCAAGATCCAAGTATAGATCTAAGTTTGTAATAATCTTTTCGGTCTACATAAGCTGCATTAAAAGAAAGTAGGGTTCGTTTATTATCAACGGTGCTTAATGCTTTCCAGTTTTTAAAGGGTTGAATAATTTTTGGAAAAGCAAAAGTATGACCCGCACTAATATTGAATGTTTGTACCAGTTGTTGGTTCGTATTGTTATTGCCCAAACTCAAATTCAATTCCACTCCTGTTCTAAAATTGGTGATTGACTGAATGGCTCTTTTCCAAACATTTCTGTTTTTATAAGAGAGATTGGTTGAGATCCCAAATAGGTTTCCTGCACCAATATCTCCGGTATTGCGGCTGCCCTCTAAGTCAATAGTAAAGTTTTGTTTAAGCGCAGGTACCAAATAAAAATAAAGGTCCAAACTGTCTTTGTCTCTTTCAATGATTTTGCTATCTACTTGTTGCCAGGCACCAATTTGGCCCAAAGTATTCATGGTTTTAAAATAAGACTCTTCATTAAAGAGTTCTCCCTTGCTAAGAAAAGTATGTTCTTTTAAGGGTTGGTATTTGAATTTCCCCACCTGATAGCGCAAGTAACTGTCTCCATGTTGTTCTTCTATAAAACCTTTTGAAGTAGTGATACTATCAATAACATCGGTGATCTTGGTTTCAGGATAGTAGTAAATATTGGCAACTTTAAATTGTGTAAGTTTGCTGGAATCGGCCGTAGCCCTTTTCTTAATGGTCAGATTCCAAGTTGGATTTAGTCTGCGTTTTCTGGCAGATTCTGCAATCAACTCTGCCTGTTTAAACGGATCAAGCGTTAGTTCAATCAGGTTAATATCGGTGGTGTCTATTTCTGCATATAAGTCTTCTCTAGTAAGTTTATAATACCCCTTGCGTCTATAGATACTAATCATTCTATCTAATTCTGCACTAATCAATTGTTTGCTATAAGGACTGCCCTTTTTTATCTGGCTACCTCTCATTCTTTGCAGTGCCAATTGTTGCATAGTAGTATCGTCTAGTTGGTATCCAACAGAATCTATGCTAATGTTTTTACCTTGGTTGATGGTGATAGTGGCATTTACCCTAATTTGATCCCCAACACTGTCTTTGTGAATGCTATCCTTGAAATTAGCATAGTAATAGCCCTGTGCATTCAGATAAGCATTCATATAATTGATGGACCTAATAATATTGATGCTATTATACACTGGTGGATTTTTAATCCTATAGCCTAAAAGGTATCGCTGTTCCTTTCTAACCCTTGCTGAGTCATCCCAGTAATTATTCAGATCAGTAGTCAATTTTTTGAGTTCGTCTTTAGTGCCGCTGCCTTTTAAAATGACTTTATTGCCATACATAAAAGGTTTGCCAATAGGGTAGTCAACTACTTTTGTTCTTCTTTCTTCTGAACATCCTGCCAAAGTCAGGAGGGCAATAAGCCAGAAAAGCCCCAAAAACCATTTAACTTTAGCCAGTTTCAAACGCATGCACATGATCAGTAAGAATGAACTCAAATATATTCAATCTTTATGCCAGAAAAAACAAAGGGCAGCTGAAGGGGTATTTATTGCAGAAGGTCCCAAGCTGGCGGAAGAGCTATTGGCCAGTAATTATAAAATTATTAGGGGCTATGCAACAGCTTCATGGTTGGCTGAAAACAAGACTAGTAAAGGTTTTACAGAGGTTACAGAAATTGAGCTGGAGAAAATGACTGGCATGCAAACCGCTAATCAGGTTATTTTAATTGTTGAGCAGAAAATTCAAAAAACAGTTCCAGATCTTTCCAAGAAACTTAGTCTGGTACTAGATGGGATCCAGGACCCCGGTAATCTGGGGACCATTATCCGCATAGCTGACTGGTTTGGCATTGCCCAAATTATTGCAAGTGAAGACACAGTAGACCTCTATAATCCCAAAGTAGTGCAATCTACCATGGGTAGTTTTATCCGTGTGTCTGTGTATTATACTGATATTGTTGCTTTCTTAAACGCTACCAAATTACCCGTATTTGGGGCTATGTTAGAGGGAAAGTCTATGTATGATTTGCAAAAGCCAGCTACCGGTTTATTGGTTATTGGAAACGAGTCAAAGGGCATTCGTGAACCCATTCAACCCCTGATTAAACAAGCCATAACTATTCCAAGATTTGGTGGAGCAGAATCCCTAAATGCAGCTGTAGCAACTGGAATTTTAGTATCCCATATGAAAGGATAGCCATAAATAAATACTACCTGAATTGAATGGCTTTAGTGGGTTGTATTTTTCTAATGACTAAAGTGGGAATAATCAAAGACAAATAACAAACCAAGGTTGTAGCAGCGCATACGGCCAATACTTCCCACCAAATAATATGAATTGGCGCTTCAGCAACATAATATGCAGACTCATCTAGTTTAATAAATCCGGTATATTGTTGCAATAAACAAAGACCCAAACCAGCTATTAATCCAATGCCTATTCCTGCAAATGTGATTACTGTTGCATGGTATAAAAACAGTTTTTGAATCAACCAATTATCCGCACCAAGTGCTTTAAGAATACCTACCATCCTTGTCCGCTCCAGGATTAAAATTAGCAAGCAAGTGATAAGATTGATAATAGCAACAATGGCCATGACAATAAAAATTACATTTCTATTTACGTCTTGTATGTTTAGCCAATCAAAAATATTGGGGTGAATTTCTCTGATGGTTTTACTCATCCATTCAGCAGGCAGCCTATCTGACAAGACTGCAGAAATTTGATCCATTTGGTGATAGTCTTTGACAAAGATTTCATAGCCGCCTGTTTCATCTGAAGCCCAATTACCCATTAGTCTGATTAATTGTTGATCACCCAAAACAAAGAGTTTATCGTATTCTTCAATGCCGGTTTTGAAAATACCTACCACGGCTAATTTTCTGTAATTTCTGCTGCCATTATTGGAAGAAATAAAATAGATGCGAATGCTATCGCCTAGTGTAATATTTAATTGTTTGGACAATTGTTCAGAGACCAATATTTCTTTGGTATAGCCACTGTCTACAAATTGTAACCATCTTCCCTGGCGTATAAAAGGCTTTAATTGTACACTATCATAACCTTTTTCAATTCCTTTTAATAAATAATTGCCACTTAAAATAGGCATGGCATTTCTATCGGGTAATTGGGCTTGGTAATGCACGTATTTCTGAGCTGCTATTGATGCTACCC
>NCHJ01000021.1 GCA_002256765.1 Bacteroidetes bacterium 24-39-8 | reverse complement strand
GTTGGTACTGATCCCAATAAGCTCGCTCATTCATATCAGCAATAGAGAACTTCCAGTTTTTCTTAGGGTCTTCAATTCTATCCAAAAAGCGTTTTTTCTGTTCGTCTTTTGAAACGTTTAGAAAGAATTTCAAAATGATGGTGCCGTTTTCTGCAAGGTTCTTTTCAAAACGTCTAATCTGTGCGTATCTATTTTCCCAGAATGCCTTTTTTATGTCTTTGACACTGGTGATACCAGGAATTTTTTCATTCAGAATATATTCAGGATGCACTTTGGTGACTAATACGTTTTCATAGTGTGATCTATTGAAAATACCAATCTCTCCCCTTGCTGGCAGTTCTTTGTAATGCCGCCAGATATAATCATGATCCAATTCTGTGGAAGAGGGTGTTTTAAAACTGCTTACTTTAACCCCACTTGGGTTAAGCCCACTCATCAAGTGTTTAATGGTACCATCCTTTCCCGCAGCGTCCATGGCCTGAAATACTATTAATACACTGTATTCATTGTGCGCGTACAATATGTCTTGCAGATTGGCTAATTCTTGAATGCCACGGGCCAATAATTCTTCACCCCTTGCTTTTTCAAGTGGTTTATTTTTAGCCGATGTACTATAAGATTTGAGCTTGATTTTCTTGCCGGGTTTTACCAGGTATTCGTCTAGGTTAATCAACTTTTGTTTTGCCATATTCGTGGGTTTTAAGAAAACAAAAGTTACTGAATAATCTCAAGTTAATCCAAGGCCTTTTTATAAACTCGGTATCGCTTATAAACTTCTCCCCCAATCCGCTGGTATTCGGCACACATGGCTTGGTTGCTTTCTAAAACCAAGTGACTATCCATGAGCTCAAAGCCGCGTTCAATGGCGGTTTGCAAGAGGGCAGTTCCCATTAAGGCGGTTAATCCAATGGATCTATAATCATTGCGCACGGCACCTAACAATAGATCCAATTGTTTGGACTTTTTAGCGGCGGCTAAAATATATAGAAACCCCAAAGGAAATAATTTGCCCTTTGCTTTTTGAATACCCAAACTCATGTCAGGCATAGCTACTACAAAAGCTATGAGTTCTTGTTCTTGGTTTAGCACTATTTTCACAAATGCAGGATCTAAGATGGGTAAGTACTGCGCAGCCATGCTTTTCATTTCTGCTTCTGTCATGGGCACAAAACCAAATAAGTCTGAATAGGTTTCATTGACTAGTCTAAAGACTGGAACAATATAGGGTTTCAAGGCTTTCTTGGTCTTGAATTCCAAGAGTTGTACCTGACTGTTCTTTTTAATTCTTTCCATCACTTTTAGATAGAGTGCTGGAATAGTTTTTGGAACAGCCACTTTGAATGAAATGCAATCAAACTGTTTTACAAATCCAGCAGCTTCTACTAATTTCTTTAAATAGATAGGATTGGTAGCTGTTGCAATCACGGGTAAATGTTCCAAACCCTCTATTTGTAAGCCTTGTGGGTCTTTATCTGAAAATCCAAAGGGGCCAATCAATTGGTGCATAGATTGCTCTTTAGCCCATTCTCTTACTGCATTTAATAAGGCGTTGGCCACTGCTTGCTCATTGATGCAATCTAATTGAAAAAATCTAGCTGTTTTTTCTCCGTGCGTTTCATTGAACTTGTGGTTGATAATCCCCATTACCCTACCCACAATAGCAGCATTTTGTTTGGCCAAAAATCTAATTACTGTTGCTTTGCTAAGCGATGGGTTATGTTTGGGATCATGGAATTTCCATTCGTCCATATAAATGGGGGGCACCCAATTGGGTTGGCCAATATATAGTTTTGCAGGAAGAAAAATATAATCGCGCAAAGCGGATTTGCTACTGACTGTTTGTATGCTAATGGGCAAGAAATCCATTTTCAAATTTACATTTTTTGAACGGGTCTTCCCACACTTTCAAAAGCCATTATCTTTGCTGCATGGCAGAAGATTTAAAAATAATCCAAGGCAGCAAACAAGAACAATATTTGGAACTGATTCCACAGATCAAAGCTTTGTTAGAAGGTGAGCCAGACTTGGTGGCCAACCTAGCTAATACAGCCGCAGCTTTGAAAGAACAGTTTGGTTGGTTCTGGGTAGGTTTCTATTTGGTTAAAGATGATGAATTGGTTTTGGGCCCATTTCAAGGACCTGTGGCTTGCACCCGTATTAAAAAAGGAAGGGGCGTTTGTGGTAGTAGTTGGGCACAGGCCAAAACATTGATTGTTCCTGACGTAGAAAAATTTCCTGGTCATATTGCTTGTAGCAGTTTGTCCAAATCAGAAATAGTAGTGCCATTATTATTAGAAGGGGAAGTATTTGGCGTTTTAGACGTAGATAGCGCTGATTTGGACCAATTTGACCAAATAGACCTTACTTACTTAGAACAGATTGTGGGGCTTTTGAAACTTGGCTAAACCAATTGATAAACAGTTGATTATCAAGTACACTTACCACCTTAACAAGGCATTAAATAATTTTACCCTAGCTTTGCAGCATTCATATAGGCTCTCTATAGACTGATCATTTACTTCCGTGACAAAGTTCATCAAGTCATTTCTGGAAAGGTTATATACCACCTGAGCATTTTCAGGTGTTCATTTTAAATTTTTTACATTTTGTTATTTGAACAATTAAGCCTCATTGAGCCCATATTAGATGCGCTCAAAACAGAAGGTTACACTACACCCACACCCATTCAGGAGCAAGCCATTCCCATTATTTTAGAAGGCAAGGACTTATTGGGTTGTGCACAAACAGGCACTGGTAAAACGGCAGCATTTGCTATTCCCGTATTACAATTGCTTTGCAAACAGAAATTCACCGGCCAGCCCCAAAAAGGCGGCATCAAAGCCTTGATTTTAACACCTACTAGGGAATTAGCCATTCAGATTGAAGAAAGTTTTGCCGCTTATGGTAGAAATCTTGGTCTAAAACAATTGGTCATTTTTGGAGGAGTTTCTCAACACGCACAAACCATTGCCCTTAGAAAAGGAGTTGATATTTTAATTGCCACACCAGGCCGTTTATTAGACTTGATTCAACAAAAATTTATTCGTCTTTCTGATGTAGAATTTTTTGTATTAGATGAGGCTGACCGTATGTTAGACATGGGTTTTATTCATGACGTAAAAAAAGTAATCACTTTATTACCCACTAAAAAACAAACCCTGTTTTTCTCTGCAACAATGCCTCCAGAAATTAGCAAGTTGGCTAGTAGCATTTTGCATAACCCCTCTAAAGTAGAAGTAACACCAATCTCCTCTACCGCAGAAACCATTCAACAAGCCGTGTATTTTGTAGAGAAAGAAAACAAGAAACTCTTGTTAAGCCATTTACTCAAAGACGCGGCTATTAAAAGCGCTTTGGTATTTACCAGAACCAAACATGGTGCTGATAAAGTTGTCAAAGACTTACACCGTGGAGGTGTTAAGGCAGAAGCCATTCATGGTAATAAATCTCAGAATGCCAGACAAAGGGCATTATCTAATTTCAAATCTGGAGAAACCAGGGTATTGGTTGCAACAGATATTGCTGCACGCGGCATTGACGTAGACGATTTAACACACGTGATCAATTTTGAATTACCCAATGTCCCTGAAACCTATGTTCACAGAATTGGACGTACGGGAAGGGCTGGTGCAAGCGGTATAGCTTTTAGTTTTTGTGACGCAGAAGAAAAAGAATTCTTGCGAGATATTCAAAAACTGATCAGCATTCCAGTTCCTGTGGTAACAGATCATCCCTATGCCATGACCAATACTTCTTTATCCAGCAGTCCATCTATAAAACAAAAACCCGTTCAAAGACACCACCAAGGTGGAGAACGCAGGTCTTTCCGCGGTGGCGATAGTAGAAGATACGCTGGCAATCAATCTGCCAAAAGAGGATAAAAGATAGCATCTATTAAAACCGTTACAGTCAAAAACTGTAGCGGTTTTTTAGTTACCCAATTCAAAAACTATTGTGCTAAGAACAGTTTAGCAATCCTAAAAAAAACTAATTTTATACCAAATCTGAAAAATGAAAAAAACGCTTCAAAGCGGATTAGTAGCTGGTGTAGTATTGTCCATTCTTTCTTATGGTGGATTGTTCTTGGCAGTGAATAGTACTTTATTCAATTCATTTTTTGCAGAATACCTAAGTAGTGTATTTGTCTCTGACAGCTCCAGAGATTTTTTATTCTATACCCATGCCATGGTTATCAGCTTTGCATTGGCTTGGTGCTGGGAAAGATTCAAACCTCTTTTCAAAGGCAATAAACTCATTAGGGGTTTGGAATTTGGAACTGTTTACACTTTAGTAGCATTACTTCCCATTCTTTGGATGACTTATAGCCAAATAGACGTATCTGTTTTAATGGTCTTAAGCTGGTTGGGATTTGGTTGGTTTCAATCTACTGTAGCTGGCGTGATTTTTGCCAAAATGAATCCTTAATTACCTATTAACTTAATGGCTTTAAGTTCAATTTGAATTCTACCAACAATTCATCCTTTGCTTTAATAACACCACCTAGTTTACTTGGTGGGTTTAAATTAAAATCCGTAAAGGTTACAGCCCTATGGCCCTTTAAGTGGACTATATTACTATTGTCTACGGTAAATACATAACTAATATCATAGCGTTTCACAATTCCTGCAAGACTTATATCAACAGCACCTGTAATCTTTGTAGGGTTTTTAAAATTAGGATAACTATTGATTGAGATAAACTTGATAATCAGCTTGGGGAATTCTTTGTACTTCAAGGTCTTCCTTAAGTCACTTGTCATCATCCTATTATGACAATCAAAAGCTTCAATGTCTAATTTTAATTTGCCTGACATTGGAAGTGTTTGTGATTTTGCGGCTTTTGCACAGGTTATAGTATCTGGTAAACTGTAATCAGTAATATCACACTGAAACTTGCTTACATTGGTACTACCATTCACAGTAAGACTACTACCCTGCATCACCACCCATGTTGCCGCTGGCTCTGCAGGATAATAACCACTGACTAGCACGTAAACAGCCAAATAAACAATCCATTTTATCATCAGCAGCAAATTATACAAAAAGAATAGCCGAATGAAATTTATTCATCCGGCTATCTTACACCATAAAAAAACCCAATTTTTTAGAATCCTACTATGGCTTCAATCACATATCCGTTGAATTTACCACCTGCACGGTAGTCGGTATTCACAAAGTCTGTATATTTCTGATTCACAATCTCAGCTTTCAGTAATACGTTTTTAGTCATGAACCAACCAGCAGCAAATGCAGTTCTATCTACTTTTACATCATTGGTATAACCAGCCAAACGAGCAGTAACAGTATTGTAACGTGCACCTACAAATAGGTTTTCATCCTTACCAAAGCGATATACACCTTCAGCAGCTAACTGAGTAGCTTTTCTGTCAGCAGTTTCAGTTTTGGTGCGTCCTTTTGAACCTTCATATGTACCAAAGAATTCAAATCCGTAAACCTTTACAAAGGCGTTGATCATGGTTGCAGAAATCTTTTTGCTGAAACCTGGGTTAAAACGGCCAGAGAAAGCAGCTGCAGTAGATGAAGGCAAAGCACCAGGTGCGCCTTTTTCCATTACGTTTTGATAGTTAGAACCAGTTCTGTCTCCACCATATAGTGTTAAACCGCTACCAGCTTGACTACTATTGGTATAGAAGCTACCAGATAAACGTACACGAACATTTTCATTCAACTTTTTGTCAATCCCAGCTTTTAAATAAATAGAAGGGTTTCTACTAGTATTTGGATCTGCTGCTGTAGGATAAGTAGAGTCAATATTACCTTTGATCATACCATTGGTAATACCCAACATTCCAAATAGACCATCTTTTTGTAAGTAAACTTCACCACCAATTTCTGTTGCAAACTGATCCATGATATAGTTGTCCATAAATGGATTGTACAAAGCTTGACCACCATCTGTTCTGCGGAAGTGTTGATCACCATAGTTCACCTCAAAGTGACCAATTTTAACGGTAGCAAGTTTCATCACATCGTCCCAGAATTTTCCTTTGAATGGAACTTTGTCAAATTGGATATATCCACCTTTCACCCAAGTTTCATTGTGGTGTCTAGAACTCAAATAAGAAGTCACGTTTAATTTAATACCATCTGCCAATTGCACATCCATAAATAAGTTGGCCTGAGCTGTCATAAAACCATTTTGCAATGGGTATAGACGGTTAGTAGTTCTATTGTTAATAGCACCTGGATTTTCGTGTTTCAAGTTTTGGAACTGCTGAGTAAAACCAGCACCCCATCTTACTTTCAACCCTTCAAAAGGAACCGTATCAGACTTTAAGGTTTCAAACATATTGATACCAGTCTTGTCATAAGGGCGGAAATTAGAAATTTTAGGTTGTTGGGCAAAAAGGGCTACAGGTAAAACCCCTACAAAAAGCAATACTGCAATTTTTAACCTGTTCATTTGAATTTTCATAAATAAAGTTTTAGGTTGATAATAGTGTGTTATGATATTGTATTATTTACTCAGTTTTAAGTCAAATTTTAAAGTAACATCATTACCTGTTTTAATGGTTCCCATCATGAAACTTGGAGGTGTCATTCCATAATCTTTCATACTGATTTTTTTGGCACCAGTAACAGTAATGCTTTTATCTGCATTAATTTTTCCAGTTGCAATAATTTCAGCATCAACAGGCGCACCGGCAATATTTAATTTACCTACCGCTTTTACTGTAAAGTCTGTTGCAGTAGCAGCTGTAATAGTTGTTGTAGCAGCTGTAAAACTAACATTGGGATTTTTGTCAATTTTCAATGCTTTGTAAGCATTTTTATCCATGGCGTCTTTACCGCTTTTTAATGCATTTGCTGGAGTTGTAAAACTTAGACCAGTGATTGCTGTAACAGCACCAGCTGCATTGAATGTGAAACTTGCATCAAAACTTCCTTGACTAGATTTCATATCCCAATCATGTAAAGTAGAAGTTCCGCTAACTACCAGATTCAGACCATTTTTACTACTGTACTTTACTTGTGCAAATGCACCAAGTGTGAACATCAACACCAGCGCTAGCAGACCTGGTTTGAGGATTTTTGTTGGATTTTTCATGTATGTTTTTTATGTGGGTTTAAAAAATGTTTGTTCTTTTTATCACCTGATGATAGAACAAAGTTAAAACAAGGAAAAAGTGCAAAGGATGATAGTAATCAATTTGTTAAATGATTCATCTCAGTTTATAAACTGACGAAAATCATGTTTATGTTGGTTGAATATTCTCATAAAAAGCCTTGGAGATACAAATAGACCTAATTATAAACGATTAAAAACTGCATATGGTGTTTATATATGCAGTAATCAAGAATTTTGCAATTCGGTAGCGTAATTTTGTAAACTCTTGCAGCATTTACACAAAACCCCTACTTTTGCGCACGCTTGACTGTTAGGATTCCTAAGACCTCAGTTATTAAGAGCAAGTATTCAATGCGGATGTGGCGAAATTGGCAGACGCACTAGACTTAGGATCTAGCGCCGTGAGGCATGCAGGTTCGACCCCTGTCATCCGCACTTGATTAGAAAGACGTGAAATTCACGTCTTTCTTTATTTATTGCCCTCCCCATGTCCTTTTTAACATCGCCGCAGGCAGCTTTTAAGATATAAATTATTGACAATCAAGTATTTATATTTAAACAAGCTGATTTCAACACTACTATTTAGAATCTATGAACAGCATTTAGGTCAATCCCTTACCTTTGCAACCCAAAAAAACAAGTATAAAAAACACAACTATGGCTACAATAACCCGCGAGAATATTGGCTTGCTGCATGACAAGCTCATTGTGAAGTTGAACAAGGAAGACTATTTTGGCAATTTTGAGAAAACCCTCAAAACCTTTGCTAAAACTGCCAATATCCCCGGATTCCGTAAAGGAATGGTACCTGCAGGTTTGGTTAAGAAAATGCATGGTCAAAGTGTGTTTCAGGAAGAGGTGCTGAAAACCGTTGAAAAAGAAATGAACCAATACTTGAACAAAGAACAATTGGACATTTTTGCACAACCTATTCCATTGGAAAATGAAGGCAGCAAACTAGATATGAACAATCCTGGTGAGGTTGACTTTGCTTTTGAAGTTGGTTTAAAGCCCGTATTTGATGTAAACGCGTCTAATATTAAGGTGACTAAATACAATGTCATTGTAACAGATGAGATGCTAAATGAAGAAGTAGAAAGACTGCAAACACGCAATGGTAATATGACTGAACCTGAAACGGCTAGCTCTGAAGACCATGTATTAAACGTGACTTTCACTGAATTAGACGCTAATGGCAATATGCTGGAAGACGGTATTAATAAAGCCAATAGCTTATTGGTCAAGTATTTTGCACCTGCATTTAGGGCTCAATTGATTGGCAAGAAAAAAGACGATGTAGTAGACGTTCATTTGGCTAGCGCTTTTGAAGACAAGGAAAGAGAAGTAGTTCTATCTGACCTTGGGTTGAACAAAGACGAAGCTGGTAGTGCTGACAAGACTTTCAAAATGACCATCACCAAGATTGGTTTTGTGGAGAAAGCAGCGCTAGATGCAACATTCTTTGCTACGGTTTACCCTAACAACGAAATCACTACAGAAGAAGATTTCCGCGCTGCAGTTAAAGCTGAAATTGAAACCCATTTTGCGCAACAAACACGCAATCAGATCCACGACCAGATCTACCACCATTTGCTGGATCATACTAGCATGGAATTCCCTGAAACCTTCTTAAAACGTTGGTTACAGATTGGCGGTGACAAACCAAAAACTGCCGAAGAGGCAGAAGCTGACTATCCAGGTTTTGTAAACCAGTTAAAATGGACCTTGATCAGCAGCAAATTGGTGACTGATAACAAAATTGAAGTGCTTCCTGAAGATATCCGTGATTTTGCTAAAATGCAACTGTTCAGCTATATGGGTGGCCAGTTAGGTGCCTTGGGCGATAACCAACAGTGGGTTGACGATTATGCCAACCGCATGATGCAGGACAAGAAATTTGTAGAAGATAGCTACCATCGCATCAGCGCTGACAAATTGTTCAGTACCCTTGAAACACAGGTTGCTGCTACAGACGAAGCCATTAGCATGGAAGCTTTTGCAGAAAAATTGCACCACCACCACCACTAGGAAAGTGAAGAGTGAAGAGTGAAGAGTGAAGAGTGAAGAGATAAGAGTGAAGAGTGAAGAGTGAAGAGTGAAGAGTGAAGAGATAAGAGTGAAGAGTGAAGAGTGAAGAGTGAAGAGTGAAGAGTGAAGAGTGAAGAGTGAAGAGATAAGAGTGAAGAGTGAAGAGTGAAGAGTGAAGAGTGAAGAGTGGAGAGTGGAGGAAGAAGAAGTGAAGAGATAAGAGTGAAGAGTGGAGGAAGAAGAAGTGAAGAGATAAGAGTGAAGAGTGAAGAGTGGAGGAAGAAGAAGTGAAGAGATAAGAGTGAAGAGAGGAAGAAGTGAAGGGTGAAAAAATAACCTAAAAAAGGGGCAGTCTAGTGAAGATTGCCCCTTTTTCTTGCCATTTATCGCAAAAAGCCGAAAAATCAACTGACTGATTGTCGTTGAAACCAAGTTTGCACAGTATTTGAAGAATCCCAAGAGAAAGGAAAAGGCAAAACACTTATCTTCAAAGCGAAAACAGTCTAATATGAACCTAGGAAAAGAGTTTGAACAATATGCAGTAAAACATAGGGGCATTAGCAGTGCCACCCTGCACAATTACCAGCAACACGGTCTTCATGGTGTGACCAACCTGACTCCTTATATTATTGAGGAACGCCCCATGAATGTGGCTAGCATGGATGTATTTAGTAGATTGATGATGGATAGGATTATTTTCCTTGGAGAAGGCATCAATGATTATGTAGCCAATATTGTCACCGCGCAATTATTGTTTTTAGAAAGTGTTGACCGCAGTAGAGATATTCAAATGTATATCAATAGCCCAGGAGGCAGTGTTTACGCAGGTTTGGGTATTTATGACACCATGCAATTTATCAGCCCTGATGTAGCAACTATTTGTACGGGTATTGCCGCAAGTATGGGTGCCGTTTTGCTTTGTGCAGGTGTTCAAGGAAAACGTACTGCTTTAAAACATAGCCGTATTATGTTACACCAACCCAGTGGTGCTATTGGTGGTCAAGCAACCGATATTGAAATCACTGCCCGTGAAATCAAAAAGTTGAAAACAGAATTGTATGAGGTAATTGCTGAACACACCAATAAATCAATTGAAGTAGTAGCCGCAGATTGCGACCGCGATTTTTGGATGAAAGCTATTGAAGCAAAAGAATATGGTCTGGTAGATGAAGTATTGTTAACCAACCCAAGAAAACAGCGTAAAGACTAATTAACCGTAAAATTGTAGACAATGATCCAGTCAAAATATATTATCAACCCATACCTGATGGAAGACGAAGAAGCGGATGAGCCAAAAGAGGAAAAACAGGAACCAATGGGTGGCGTGATGCTAAAAAAAATGGAAAAACTCTTCTTTGAAAGAAGGGCAGTTTACTTGTGGGGCGTGGTAGATGACAAATCTGCTCGTGACATTGTAAGCAAATTACTGTTATTAGACGCTGATAAGCCAGGTGAAGAAATCAAGTTTTATATCAATAGTCCAGGTGGTGTTGTTACTAGTGGCATGGTAATGTATGATACCATGAAACTAATCAGCAGTCCTGTTACCACTATTTGCATGGGATTAGCTGCTAGTATGGGTTCCATACTTTTGAGCGCTGGTACCAAGGGCAAAAGATGTATCTACCCTCATGGAGAAGTGATGATTCACCAACCAAGTTTGGGTGGCTATTTCCAAGCTACATCTGCGGATATAGAAATTCAAGCCAACCAGATTCGTAAAACCAAGGAATTGGGTGCTAAAATTCTGGCTGAAAACTGTGGCAAAACCGTTGACCAGGTAATGGCCGATTTTGACCGCGACTATTGGATGGATGCCAAAGAAGCTGTGGCTTATGGCATTGTAGACCAGATTTTGGAAAAAATCTAAGCGGAATACGGCTTAATAAATATTGAAATTATTTCATTTGTACTAGTTTTTACCCGAAAAACGGGGAACTGTGGTACATTTGCATCCCTCAAGGCAACAGAAAACTTGATTTTGCTGTCTGTTGTTTAGGGTCAAAACCTTTTTATGGCTAAACAAGCGCAATTACATTGTTCCTTCTGTGGCAGAAGCCGCGATGAAGTGAAGATCCTGATTGCAGGACAAGAGGGGCATATCTGCGAGAACTGCGTAGAACATGCACAGGAAATTATTGTGCAAGAATTGAACCTAAAGAATGAAGGTGGGGTTGGCGGTAATAGCAATTTTAAATTGAGTGTTCGCAGACCCGCTGAGATTAAAAAATTCTTGGATGAATATGTAATTGGTCAGGACGATGCTAAAAAAGTATTGTCTGTTGCCGTTTATAACCACTTTAAAAGGATTGTACAGAAAGTACAACCCGATGATATTGAAATTGAAAAAAGCAATATTATCATGGTGGGTGAGACTGGAACTGGTAAAACCTTATTGGCCAAATCCATTGCTCGTTTACTAAATGTACCCTTTGCTATTGTAGACGCTACTGTATTTACAGAAGCTGGTTATGTAGGTGAAGACGTTGAGAGCATGCTAACCCGTTTATTACAGAACTGTAATTATGACGTGGCATCTGCAGAAAGAGGCATTGTTTACGTAGATGAGATTGATAAGATTGCACGTAAAGGCGATAACCCTTCTATTACACGTGACGTGAGTGGTGAGGGTGTGCAACAGGGATTATTGAAAATGCTAGAAGGAACAGAAGTGTTGGTGCCGCCACAAGGTGGACGCAAACACCCTGAGCAGAAAATGATTAAAGTAGACACCAAGAATATTCTATTTATCTGTGGTGGTGCATTTGACGGCATTGACAAAGTAATTGCCAGAAGAATCAATACCAATGCCATTGGATTTAGCGTGAACAAAGATGAGCAGGAACACCAACGCAAAAATCTCTTGCAATTCATCAATGCTACAGATTTAAAGTCTTTTGGATTGATTCCTGAATTACTAGGCCGTTTGCCCGTTGTAACCCATTTGAACCCACTGGACAAAGAAACTTTGAGAAGCATTCTCACCAAACCTAAGAATGCCTTAATGAAACAATATACCCGTTTGTTTGAACTAGAGGGTATTGCATTAACCATTGATGAGGCTGTTTTAGACTTTATGGTAGATAAAGCTTTGGAATACAAACTAGGTGCTAGAGGCTTAAGAAGCATTTGTGAGAGCATCTTAACCGATGCCATGTTTGAATTACCTGGTACGGATACTACCGTTTTGAATATCACTTTAGACTATGCTGAAAGCATGTTTAGCAAAAGCAAACTCTCTGTATTAAAAGTGGCATAAACAAAACACACATTTTTTGAAAACAGTGGGCATAAGTTCCCACTGTTTTTTTTTGTGCCTACCCTAACTTGCGCTCAAGAAAAGCGAAAAAATACCAACATGAACGAACTGATTGAACGCCTAGTTAAAGAAGCAAATCTTAGCCCTGAACAAGCAGGACAAGCCGTAACCACTATTGCAGCATTTGTAAAAGAAAAATTTCCCATGTTGGGCGGAGCAGTTGACCAGATTTTTTCTGCAGGCAATAAGGAAGATTAGTTAATTGGCAGTTTTACCGTAAAGGTACTGCCCTCTCCTTTGGCACTCTCAATCAAGAGAACGCCACCCTGTTTTTGTAAGAGATCTCTACAAAGTATAAGACCAAATCCACTACCCTTTTCTTGAAGGGTTCCTGTTCTGGTAAAGTATTTTTGTGCATTTACTTTTTGCAAAATCTCCTCACTCATACCAATTCCTGAATCCTTGATGCGAACATAGGTATGGGTATCATCATGGGTATAAGAAATTTCAATTCTACCATCCAATGATGTAAACTTGATGGCATTGGTAATCAGGTTACGGAAAATAATTTTAATCATTTCCTTTTCAGCCATGATATTGGAATCAGAAGAAGTATTGTTGATGAACTTGATCCGCTTACGCATAAGGGCAATCTTTTGCTCTAAGTGCATTCCATTCATTATCTCATAAACGTTCATGTCTGTTTTCTCCAATTCTTTACCCGTAATCTGACTCTTTAACCAGCCCAATAAATTATCCAGCAACCCTGTGGTATTAATATACTGTGTTTCTAATTGCTCTAATAATGTTTTGGATTCTTCCTCGGTTAAAGCCCCTTTATTAATCAGGGACAAGATGGTTTGAGTATTAGTAATTGGATTACGTAAGTCATGAGAAATAATGGACAATAATTTATCCTTGGTTCTATTATCCTCTTCCAACAATTGGTTTTTGGAATAAATTTCTTTGTTCAATTTATCCAATGAAGAAGCGTTTTCTTCAATAATGGCATTTTGCTTGGTCAAACGTTGGCTCAAATATTTTTGCTTGCGGTAACTCATGAAAGTGATAATTACCATCAGCGCCATGACCACCAACATTAGGCTACCTACCAAGATAATCAGCAATTGATTATTTGCGCGTTGATTGGCTTTTTCCTTCTCACTTTCTGCCGTTAATTTTTGAGACTCTTTATCCTTAACTATTTCAATGAAATTACTAGCATATTGTGTTTCATTCTCATTCTTAGTAACCAAGACACTAATTAGGGTATCCTGCCATGCCGATGTATGTTGTAAGTCACCTGAACGTTGATACTGTTGTCTAATCAGCGTGGCCGTCTTAGTCATCAAATTATACGCCCCTGATAATACGGCACAGGAATAGGCCGATTTGGCAAGTTCAATGGCATCAGAATTTCTTTGTTGTTGCACCAATATTTCTGCCATTTGAAAATTGTTAGAAGCCATTCCATAATGGTCATTCAACAACATGTCTAAAGAAAGAGAGTTTTGAAAATAGGCTCTAGCAGTGGCCGTATCATTTTTAACCCTTGCTAATAAACCAAGGTTATAAAATGCTTTTTTCTGACCATAGATATATTTTTCTTTTACACTAATCTGAAGGGCTTCTTTTAACAAAGATTCAGCCTTTGGATAATTCTTTCTTTTGATCTCTATTAGACCAATACTATTCTTAATATTGGCAACTTCTTTTTTATTACCTTTTCTAAGAGAGATTTCTAGTGATTCATTATCAAGTTTTAGAGCCTCATCCAGTTTGCCTTCTTCTGCAAAATAACTAGCCAACTGAATATTGATTTTTACCAAATTCAAACTGTCTTGATAACGGCTACTATTTTCCTGGGCCATTTGATAAATACCCAAGGCTCTTTTGGAAAACCCATTCTGCTGATAAATACCAGCTTCATTAAAATAAGCTGTAGATAATCCCTGATGGTATTTGTATTGGATAGAAAGACTCTTAGTGGAGTCTAAGAGTTTGAGTGCTTGATTCACTTTAGACCGCTTCATATTAAATGCGGCTTGATTCAGAGAATCAATAAAATGGTAAATGGTATCAGGGCTGGTGTCAAATTGTTCCCCTTTTTGGGCAAACAGCAGGCAGGGAATCAATGCCAAAAGGACCAGTAAATTTACCCTGCGGTTTTTCATCAAAAAAAAGCTTAGCCGCTAAGATACTCAACTTTCAAATACAATGGACTACTGCAAGCAGCTTGAAGCAATTATACAACTATCTTAAAATTTCTCTAGCAATCACCAGTTTTTGTATTTCTGAAGTACCCTCACCAATGGTGCATAGCTTGGCATCCCTATAGAATTTCTCTACCGGAAAATCTTTGGTATAACCGTATCCCCCAAAAATTTGAACCGCGTCATTGGCAACTTTTACCGCCGTCTCACTAGCTTGGTACTTAGCCATGGCCCCTTCTTTTGTTACCGGTAGATGTCTCAGTTTTAAATCACAGCATTGGGCAATCAGTAATTCAGCAGCCATTATTTCTGTGGCCATATCGGCCAACTTAAAACTAATACCTTGAAAATTGGAAATGGGTTGGTCAAATTGGTGTCGCTCTTGGGCATATTTTAAAGCGGCTTCGTAGGCTCCTTTGGCAATGCCTAAGGCAAGTGCCGCAATTGAGATTCTACCGCCGTCTAAAATTTTTAAAGACTGTCTAAATCCATCGCCAACGGCACCCAATCTATGGCTATCTGGAATTCGGCAATCTGTGAAAATCATTTCAGTAGTTTCACTGGCACGCATGCCCAATTTATTCTCTTTTTTACCAGCATTAAAACCTGGTCTACCCCTATCTACCACAAAAGCAGTGGCATTACCACTGGTTCTTGGTTCACCAGTACGGCAAATTACAACAGCCAAATTGCCAGACATACCATGGGTAATCCAGCACTTAGTGCCATTTAACACCCAGTGATCTCCATCCTTAACTGCAGTTGTTTGCATATTGCCTGCATCACTTCCTGTATTGGGTTCGGTTAAACCCCAAGCTCCAATCCACTCACCGGTTGCCAATGTAGGTAGCCATAAAGCTTTCTGCTCCTCATTCCCAAAACTGAGGATATGGTTGGTGCACAAAGAATTATGTGCGGCCATACTCAAACCAATAGACCCACAGACCTTAGAAATTTCTTGTATAGCTACATTGTATTCAAAATAGCTCAAACCAGCTCCCCCATATTCATGGGGAACCAACATTCCCATTAAACCTAGTTTACCCATTTCGTGAAACAGGCTAACTGGAAAGGTCTGAGATTCATCCCATTCCATTACATGGGGGGCAATATGCTTTTTGGCAAAGTCTCGGGCAGTAATTGCCACTTGTTGGGTAATTTCAGTTGCGGCAAAGTTCATGGACAAGGTTTAAAATAGGTGAAGGTTGCCGAAACCAAGCAATCGTTATCCGGCAACCTTCTGAAAAATAAACTAGCGTTAGTTAGTTTTCGGTGCAAATGTAGGGGATTTTTAATTCCACCAAAATTTTTAATCTTTTTTTATTAGTGGCTGATCCAAGATTAACAAAGGCTTCATTAATTGAAATAGAGAGTCTTTAATACCATAGGTTTTCCCAACTTGTTCAATAGAGGTAAACCCGCCCATTTTGTCTCTGAACTTAACAATTCTAGCTGCCAAGACTTCTCCAATACCTGGAAAAGCCATCCATTGTTCGGGCCCTGCCGTATTAATTTCAAGGGGTGGGAGCTTCCAGGTTTTGCGTGGATAGTTTGGTGCAGAAGCCAAAGATTTCATGGCAACTGATGAGCTCAAACTTGTGTCTGCTTGTCTTTGATTGGGTAAGGTATCTGGTTTCTTTAGCGCTTGACTATTTGATTGCCAAGGATATTCCATTTTTTTGCCTGCGGCGATGCTTGCCGGAATTTGAACATAAGGAATTAGTTTATCTGCTTCTTCTGGTTTCAAACCCCAGATCTTGCGCAGGTCTTCCGGCTTTCTAAACCTCCCCCCTTTTTGTAGATAATGCTGAATGGTTAAAATGGTTCTATCTCGCAGACCCAACTCCTGCCATTGCTGCGGGCTAATGGTATTGGGGTTGAAAGGAAAATAATGCGCTACCCTAGTAGGAACTTCATTTGAATGATGCTTATTATAAGAACTTGCTACACCTGATTCTGGTGCATTGCTAGCAGGTGCAGCATCGCCATAGGCAAAGCTATTAGTCCTTGATTCATTGGTTTGAGACACATTGGATTGGGGCATGGATATTTTGGGCGGTTTTTCTGGAAAAAACAGCGGCAGGGTCCAAAACAGGACCATCAATAAACACAATAGCAGGATAGCCAGTCTTTCTCTACTGGTGAACCTGAAAAAAGATTTCAGTTTTTCCATATGTCCCTTTTTAAAAAGGGCTACAAACGCAGTTCTAGGCCATCATAGGCCAGTTGAATATGGGGAGGAAGTTCTTGATTAATGGTTTCATGCAAACCCAACTGATGACTGATATGGGTAAAATAGACTTCTGGAATTGCTAATTCCATTGCCAGATCTACGGCCTGTTGCAAAGTAAAATGTGAGATATGGTCTTCTTTTCTCAATGCATTTAAGACCAATACTTTTGACCCTTTAATCAGCTCTTTTTGGTCATCCTCAATTCTATTAGCATCAGTGATATAAGTAAAGTCTCCAAACCTAAAACCAAATACGGGCATCTTGTGGTGGTAGACTAAAATGGGTTGCACGTGTATATCACCAATAACAAAAGGGCTTTCATCAATGGTATTCAGGTTTAGTTCTGGAACGCCCGGGTATTTCTTGTCTGCAAATGCATAATAAAAATCTCTTTTCACCGCTTCTTCTGTTAGTGAATTGGCATAAATATCCATGGGCTTTTGACTAAAAAAATTAAAAGCACGGATATCGTCCAAACCCGCCATATGGTCTTTATGGGGATGGGTAAAGAGTACTGCGTCTAATCTTCGCGTATGCGTACGCAACATTTGATATCTAAAGTCTGGAGTGGTATCTACTATTAAACTGGTTTTCTGCGATTGCACCAAAATGCTACTTCTTAACCGATTGTCTTTGGGATTTTTGGAAGTACAAACCGTACAATCACATCCAATCATAGGGATGCCTGTACTAGTACCTGTTCCCAAAAATTGTATGTGTAATGCAGGAAAAGACATGCCCAAATCTAAACCATATTCTGCAGCTTTCTAAATAGCTGAAATAATTTAGGCAAACATCACTATTCCCCAATTGCCGCAGACTGCTTGATCAAGGAATCGTAGAGTTTTTGAGATTCAAGGGTAAGTTTATCGTAGTCAATATTTAATTGGGGAATCAATTCAATCAATGTGTTGATCCTACCTTCTGTATTGAGAAACTTATTTAGTACCACCACTTTGCGTGCTTCTAACAAACACCAGCCACTTTGGAAAGTACCACGCTCATATCTAACCACATAGGAGGATTCACCCAGTATGTCTTCCAGTTTGTCAACCGTTGATTGTGTGTATTTCATAGTTTTCTCCTTATCCCTTAAAATTGGACTACTCAAAAATAAGTTAGTGCCTGCTGCCAAAGGATTTCAGTTATCCACAACCGGTGGCAAAATGATGGCTTCCGTTCTATTTACTCTCCATTTTGATCACGGGTACAATCATTTCTTCCAAACTGACCCCGCCGTGCTGAAACGTATTCCTATAATAGTTCACATAATGGTTGTAATTGTTGGGATAGCACAGAAATCCGTCTTCTTTGGCAAAAATAAAGCTGGAATTGATGGTTGGGATGGGTAACCCTGCTTCTTTGGGGTCTTTAAAAGCCAAAACATCTCTAGGTTCAAAGTTGAGGTTCCTTCCGTGTTTATACCTTAGGTTAGTGGTAGTTTGTTTGTCGCCAATGACTTTATGTGGTGTTTTTACCCGCACCGAACCATGGTCTGTAGCCAATACTAATTTCAATTTCCGATCCGCAATTTTTTTCAAAGCCTGGTTCAAAGGACTGTGTTCAAACCAGCTGCGCGTGATGCTTCTATAGCTTACTTCATCACTAGCCAATTCTTTTAAGACTTCCATTTCTGTTCTGGCATGAGAAAGCATGTCTACAAAATTGTAGACAATCACGTTAATATCGTTCTGCAATAAATTATGAATATTGTTGACCAATTGTTGCCCATCATTGTGGTTGACAATTTTGTGATAACTAAATTTCAAATGCTCCTTTTTCAATCGCTTTAGCTGGGCCCTAAAAAAGTCTTCTTCGTGTAAATTTTTTCCTCCTTCTTCTTCGTCATTTTTCCATAGTCCCGGAAAGTTTTTTTCAATTTCCAATGGCATCATGCCAGCAAAAATGGCGTTGCGGCAATACTGTGTTGCAGTGGGTAAAATACTATAGAAAGATTCTTCTTCTTGTATGCGAAAATTTTCTGCAAAAATGGGTTCAATAGCTTTCCACTGATCAAAGCGCAAATTGTCTATGAGTATGAAAAACAAAGGCGTTCCGGGTTCTGCATGGGGCAATACTTTGAACTGAAACAAGTGATGACTCATAATGGGTGCATCGGCCGATTTGGGGTTGACCCAAGAGGCATAATTCTTAGAAATAAATTTGAAGAATGCCGTATTGGCTTCTTGTTTTTGGGTATTAAATACTTCCTGCATTTCAGGACTATCACTCTTCTCCATTTCTAATTCCCAATGCACCAAACGCTTATAAATCTCCATCCACTCGTGGTGATTGGGATTATCACTCAAGGCCATAAATAATTCCCTAAAATTCTGCTGATAAGAAGTGGTGGTTTTCTCGGCTACCAATCTTTTATTGTCTATTAGTTTTTTCAAACTCAACAAAACTTGATTGGGGTTAACTGGCTTGATTAAATAATCGCTGATCTGACTACCAATGGCTTCATCCATTAGGTTCTCTGTTTCATTTTTGGTAATCAGCACAATGGGTAATTGTCTATTGATAGCTTTGATCCGGGTAAGGGTTTCTAAGCCGGTAATGCCAGGCATGGACTCATCCATGAGCACCACGTCTACATAATTTGACTTCACATATTCTAGCGCGTCAAAGCCATTGGTCATGGTCACCACCTCGTATCCCTTGTGCTCTAAAAACAATTTTTGAGACTGCAGACTTTCTATCTCATCATCTACCCAGAGTATCTTTGCTACCGGCATAATCCAAACGTATTGAGTAAAATAATTTTATTATAGGGCCCTAAAACTATTTGAATCTTTTGATTAGTCAGGGTATTTGTACTTTTGCTGACTGCCCAAGCAGTTGATTTAACAATTCGGCAACAGCATGAACCAGATTAAAAGAAAAATCATCAATGATCCCGTCTATGGTTTTATTACCATTGACCATCCATTGATTTTTGACATATTGGCCCACCCCTATTACCAACGCTTGCGTAGGATTCACCAAATGGCCATGGCCCAACTAGTCTATCCTGGTGCAGTGCATACCCGTTTACACCATTCCCTAGGTGCTTATCATTTAATGTGCAATGCGGTAACAGAACTTAGGGCAAAGGGAGTTGAGATTACAGATGCAGAAGCTGTTGCAGTAAAAGCAGCCATTTTGTTGCACGATATTGGTCATGGTCCTTATTCTCATGCATTGGAGCAGGTATTGGTACTTGGCACACACCACGAAGCCCTCTCTATTCGCATTATGGAAGAGATGAACCAGAGCATGAATGGTGCTTTGGACTTAGCTATTCAAATTTTTACCAATAAATATCCCAAGCCCTTTTTACACCAATTAATCAGTGGTCAATTAGACATGGACCGCATGGATTATCTAAGCCGAGATAGTTTTTATTCCGGAGTTAGTGAAGGCGTGATTGGTTATGATAGAATTTTAAAAATGTTGGTGGTACACCATGGCCAACTCATGGTAGAGGAAAAAGGCATTTATAGTGTAGAAAAATTTTTAGTAGCGCGCAGACAAATGTATTGGCAGGTTTACTTGCACAAAACGGTCTTGGCGGCAGAGAAAATGTTGGTGAAAATTATTGAACGCGTTAGAGAAATCTATCAAGCCACTGACCAAGCTTTACAAACCCAAACTGCTTTAGATTTTTTCTTGGGCAGTTTTAACGGGGTCATGGACCATAACGCTTTGGAACAATTTTGTTCTTTGGATGACCATGACGTGATGCATGCCATCAAACACTGGAGTAAACACCAAGACCGCGTACTTTCCTTGCTCTGCAAGCGTTTTCTCAATAGGCAATTGTATAAATCCAGAATCCAGTCTGAAGATTTTGAACCCCTATTTCTCAAAGAAAAACAAGACGCTGCAGCTAATCAATTTCTGATTAGCCCCTTAGACGCGCACTATCTATGTTTTACGGGTGAAGCCTCCAATACCATGTATCAAACACTGGATGAGCGCATCAATATCCTCTTCAAAGATGGTATGGTCAAAGATATCTCCAAGATTGACAATGCTTTAATACAGCAAAACCTTTCTGCTCCGGTCAAAAAATTTTACATTTGTATGCTGTCTTAAATTAGGCAGCCCACTATTCAATTCAGGCCCATGACATTTACCGCAGCGCAAATTGCTTTAATGATACAAGGAAAGGTAGAGGGCAACCCTGAAGCTGCCGTTGGTGCATTTGGCAAAATTGAGGAAGCAAATGAGGGCGAATTGTCCTTTTTGTCTAACCCCAAATACGAGGAATACCTATATCAGACCAAGGCTTCTGTGATTATTTGTAATGAATCTTTGGAACTCAAACAACCTACATCGGCCACGTTGATTAGAGTGGCAGATGCTTATTCCGCTTTTGCCATCCTGTTGTCTAAATACCAAGAAATCATGACCCAGCAATTGGTTGGTATTCAGCAACCAAGTTTTATATCGCCCAGCGCAAAACTGGGAGAACAGGTTTTTGTGGCTGCTTTTTGTCATATTGGTGAAAATGTGGTACTAGGTAATGCTGTTAAACTCTATCCTGGTGTGGTCATTGGCAATGGTTCCAAAATTGGAGACAATGTGATCTTGCACGCAGGCGTGAAACTTTATCATGACTGCATTATTGGCAATAGGGTCATTATTCATAGTAATACTGTAGTGGGTGGAGACGGCTTTGGGTTTGCGCCGCAGGGCGATGGTTCTTATCATAAGATTCCCCAAATTGGTAATGTGATCATAGAAGACGACGTAGAAATTGGCAGTAACGCTGCCATTGACCGGGCTACCATGGGTTCTACCATAATTAGAAAAGGCACCAAACTAGATAACCTGATTCAGGTGGCGCACAATGTAGAAATTGGCAGCAATACCGTTATTGCCGCCCAAGCTGGTATTAGTGGTAGCGCCAAAGTGGGCAATGGCGTTATGATTGGGGGGCAAGTAGGCACGGCAGGTCATATTGTGATTGCCGATGGCAGCAAGATTGCTGGTCAAACCGGTGTAACCAAGAGTATTAAAGTTCCTAATAAAACCCATAATGGTACCCCAGCGTTGGAATTTACCCATTCCTTGCGCATTCAGGCCCATACAAGGAACCTTCCAGAAATGGAAAAAAGGCTCAAAGAATTGGAGAAAACCGTTGCAGATCTCATTCAAAAACAGGCTGGGGGCGCTCAGAAAACGGATTAATTCATTATCCGTATTTTTGCAACCCCAACAAAGATTAATACTACCAATAACCTTTTCAATATATGGACATCAATTTCAACCCTGACAAACAACATACCCTCAACAGTTCCATTAGCATTAGTGGAACCGGTTTGCATACAGGGGTGTTGGTAGACATGACCCTTAAACCAGCCAATCCTGGTTTTGGAATTCAATTCCAAAGAATTGACATGCCCAACCAACCCATTATCAAAGCCGATTGTGACTTGGTAACCGATACCAGCCGCGGTACTACCCTTCAAGTGGGAGATGCCAAAGTGAGTACCGTAGAACACGTTTTAGCTGCACTTGTGGGTATGGGAGTAGACAATGTGTTGATTGAGTTAAATGGTCCTGAGATTCCTATCATGGACGGAAGTTCCATGCCCTTTATTGAATTGATAGAAGAAACGGGTGTTTTGGAGCAAGAAGCTGCCAAAGCCTGGTATAGCATTGATGAGAATATTTACCATTATGACGAGGAAAAACGCGTAGAAATGGTAGCCCTACCTGCCATGGACTATCAAATAACCACGCTAATAGACTTTAATAGTCCTGTTTTGGGCACACAGCACGCAGGTTTGAAAACCATTCGCGAATTCAAATCGGAAATTGCGCCTTGCCGTACTTTCTGCTTTTTGCATGAATTAGAAGCCTTATTAGACCATGACCTTATCAAGGGTGGAGACATTAATAATGCCATTGTAGTGGTAGACAAACCCGTTACGGATGCAGAAATGACCCGTTTGGCCAAAGTGTTCAAGCGTGAGAAAATTGAAGTAAAAAGCGAGGGCTATTTAAATAACTTAGAATTACGTTTTCCCAATGAGCCAGCGAGACACAAACTCCTAGATGTTGTGGGAGACTTGGCCCTGATTGGATATCCTATAAAAGCTAGAATTATTGCTAATAGACCTGGTCATAGTACCAATGTAGATTTTGCTAAAAAAATCAAGCAATACATTAAGCGGAACAAACACGTGAAAAATGTACCGATCTATGACCCTACCATTCCACCTGTTTATACGTTAGAGAAAATTGAAAAAACCCTGCCGCACAGACATCCTTTCTTATTTGTAGACAAGATTATTGAGTTAACTGATACCTATATTGTAGGTATTAAGAATGTGACTTTTAGTGAGTATTTTTTCCAAGGTCATTTTCCGGGCAATCCAGTGATGCCAGGGGTTTTGCAGATTGAAGCACTTGCTCAAACCGGTGGTATACTTTGTATTAACGCTATGCCTGAGGGTGATTATGACACTTATTTCCTAAAAATTGATAACTGCAAATTCAAACAAAAAGTGGTTCCCGGCGATACCATGATTTTGAAAATGGAGTTAATTTCACCCATCCGCAGGGGTATTTGTGAAATGAGGGGAACGGTGTATGTAGGGGGGAAAGTTGCTACTGAGGCAGACCTAGTTGCCCAAGTAGTAAAAAGAACTTAAATCCTAAAAAAAAGCCAATACCCTTATTTTTGTGATAAGAGGAGCAACTTTGGCATTCTTTTTATACTCATAGTGCATTATGAATGCACTGATCAACGCAAAACCAACTGATAGGATGACACATCCATACACTTACATTGATCCAAACGCAAGGATAGCTCCTAACGTTAAGATTGACCCTTTTACAGTGATCCATGGCGATGTTCGGATTGGTGAAGGAACTTGGATTGGTTCTAATGTGACCATCATGGATGGAACTAGAATTGGTAAGAACTGCCGAATTTTTCCTGGCGCAGTATTGGGTGCTATTCCACAAGACCTGAAATTTAGTGGAGAGAAAACAACCGTAGAAGTTGGAGACAATACCACAATTCGTGAATTTGTGACCATTAATCGTGGTACGGAAGACAGGGGTAAGACTACCGTGGGAAATAACTGTTTGATCATGGCTTATAGCCACTTGGCCCATGATTGTATTATTGGAAATAATTGTATTTTAAGTAATAGCGTACAAGTAGCCGGTCACGTGACCATGGGTGATTATGCCGTAGTGGGAGGCGTAAGTGCCGTTCACCAATTTGTACAGATTGGCCAACACGCATTTGTAGCGGGGGGGTCTTTGGTTAGTAAAGACGTTCCGCCTTATATTAAAGCGGTTCGTAACCCATTGAGTTATGGTGGTGTCAATAGCGTTGGTTTAAAAAGAAGGGGATTCCCATTGCAACAAATCAATCATATACTAGATGTTTATAGGACCATCTATAACAAGGGTTTCAATACCTCTCAGGCATTGGAATATATTGAAGAAGAACTTCCAGCAACCGACGAAAGAGACGAGATTGTTACTTTTATCCGTGAAAGCGGTAGAGGCATTATCAAGCGCTTTACCAAGGGTGCTAACGACGAAGACTAAAATTTCCCAAACAGATAGTCAAAATTGAATTTGAAGTGTCTATAGATTTCTCGCATTAAGCTGATTAGTGGATTACCACTTTCTCTCCAGATATTCCTTTTCATGGTACTGGGTTCTGCTGAACTGTTCTCTTGGTCTAATAAAGACTTGAAGGATCTATAGAACATGCCTTTCCCTTTTTTCTGTAAAAAAGACATCATCATACTGTATTCAGTAACATCTCCTTTTACCCCTTCTCTATACCGGCCAAACTTTTCCAAAAAATTAGACCTTCTCAAATGAGGATGGTCACTATAGTAATAGAATTTTTTATAGCCTAGTTTCCAAAAACCAAACAGCATTTCTGAGAACCCGTACTTATAATCTTTCAAATAAGGATAGTTGAAATAGGCATAGAACCTTACCATATCTATATCCGGCCGATCTTGCATGATTTCTAAAGCATGTGCTAAATGCGTTGCAAAATCAGCCGCAGGAACAAAGTCTTCTTGTATATACAGTGTTAAACCTGTTTTAACGGCTTCCTGCCCTTTATTGAGGTTATTTCCCAATCCCTTATTCACAGGACCAGTAACTAATTCAAAGGGATGCTGCTCTTGCAAAGTTTTAAGATAAGCTTGGTGCTCAGGTTTGCTGCAGTCATCGCTTACTACAATAGACTCAAAACGCATGTTCAATTGCTCAAAAGACAATAATAATCTTTCCAAAGATCTACTTCTATTGTAATGTGTAATCATCAATGTAACATCCTTGAAATGACTAGTTTCCATGCTTTTAGATTGGCCTTTTGGTGGTCTATTGTATGGTTAAAGTTAAGGTATCTAAGTCTAACCCAAATTGGGCTAAGCTTATTTGAGAATTTTTTTTGCCGCTTTTCTTTGCTTACTTTGCCCCCCATGGCTAAGAGAACGCATACGGTAAAAGCTACTAACCACTCATTAAGCGGAATTGAATTAACAGGCGCTGGTAAACGCTATAATAGGGAATGGATTTTCAAGGGTTTTAGCCATTTGTTTTTACCTGGTACCTATTATGCTATTACCGGGCCAAATGGTTCTGGTAAAAGCACCCTTTTACAAGCCATAGCAGGAAGCTTACAATTGAGTGAGGGAACTATGGAGTGGAGAAATGAAGCGCCTATTGACCCAGAAGAAGTTTTCTTACACTTAGCCATTGTGGCACCCTATCTTGAATTGATTGAAGAAATGTCTGCTAGGGAATTTTTACATTTTCATGCACAGTTCAAACCTTTAATACCAGGGGTGAGTATTGATGAAATACTTCAAATCATTGGATTAGAAAAAGCTGCAACTAAGCAAATCCGTTTTTACAGTAGTGGCATGAAACAACGCGTAAAATTGGCGCAGGCCATTTTTGCGGATATTCCAGTAATACTATTGGATGAACCCTGCACAAATTTAGACCAATCTGGTTATGCTTTGTACCATCAATTGATTCAGGAATACGCCAAGAACAAACTAATCATTGTTAGTAGTAATGACCTACAAGAATATGATTTCTGTACCGAGATTATCAATATCAAAGATTACAAATAGCAGTTTGCACTATGGGAAAATCTGATTAATTTTCTAACCCTAAATCACCTCCCACAAAACTGCATCATGAAAAAAGACAAAATTATTTATTGGACAACCACCATTCTCATTTTCTTATTTGAAGGGGTTATGCCAGCTTTAACTTCTCAAACTGAACTTGCCAAGCAAGGCATTAGTCATCTGGGATATCCCGTCTATTTTGGCAATGCCCTAGTGGTTTTTAAAGTTTTGGGTACACTAGCTTTAATTATACCAGCTGTTCCAAAAAAGATCAAGGAATGGGCTTATGCTGGATTTGTTTTTGATTTTCTATTTGCCTCTATCAGTCATTTTGCAGTAGATGGTCTAGGTTTTGAAGGATTTTTTCCATTGGTTGTTTTGACAGTACTAATGGTTTCTTATACCTATTACCACAAATTGCAAAAGAGCTAGCATATCTATCCCTATAATATTTGCTTGCCTAGAAGAAATAAAAATTAATGCATTTATTCCTACTATTTTAGTAGACTTTTATTAACTTGGCCAACAAATTCAATGTCATGAAAAGAAAATTATGGATCAGTCTGTTTTTTGCAGTAATAAATTTATTAGTTGCCGCACAAACAATTAGCCCTGCTCCCAAACCCAACCTTAGCTTAACAGCTGATCTCAGTAGTATTCAACAACCCTTGAGTAAGATTTTTTTATCTTATTATAATACCAGTACCAAATTTAGGTTCAATGATAGTGTTGATTTGCGCAATTCAAAAACTGCTATTTTTCAATTAAATTTAACCGAACCCATTTTGGCACAATTGAGGGTGGTTCCAGATAGAACTGGAGATACAAGTAGGCGCGCAAGACAGGCTTCTGCTCGTGACTTTTTGAGCGTCTATTTAGAAGCAGGAAAGATAACAGTGCTAGCAAAAGATTCTTTGAGCAATAGTACAATCACCGGTTCTAAATCACATGACTTATATGCTGGTTTAAAAGCTAAAGTTGCAGTTTACGACCCTTCATTTACGGCGCTTTATGCCAAGTATTCTGATGCAAGAAAAAGCAAATCACCAACTGATCAAATTGAGCAATCAATTGACTCATTAGATAATTTAGTTAAAGAAAAAGTGTACTTAGGTTTTCTAAAAGCACCAGCTACCAAAAACTCTCCTGTTGCTATTTATGCTTTAACTCAATATGCTGGCTACGCCATTAATCCTGTAAAAGCTGAACCAGTGTTCAAACAACTTGGACCTGTTCCAAGAAATCTACCAAGTGGTAAGATTTTTGAAGAAAGAATTGCTCTTGCTAAAAAATTAGAAATAGGGCAATACGCCATTCCTTTTTCACAAGCAGATACAGCTGGTAAAATTTTTAGTCTTGCATCTTTAAAGGGTAAAGTAGTCTTGGTTGATTTTTGGGCTAGTTGGTGTGGACCATGTAGGGCAGAAAATCCCAACGTGGTTAAAGCCTTCTATACTTATAAAGACAAGGGTTTCACCGTATTAGGTGTATCATTAGATCAACCTGGTGCTAAAGAACGTTGGATGAAAGCCATCCATGATGATGGATTAGCTTGGAACCATGTTTCAGATTTAAAATACTGGGACAATGAAGTTTCAAAAGCTTATGGTATTCAAGCCATCCCACAAAACTATCTCTTAGATAATGAAGGAAAAATCATTGGAAAAAATCTTCGTGGAGAAGCATTGCAAATCTTTTTGAAAAATTTGTTTGAGACAAGTGGTAGCACTAACTAATCAAATACAATATGAGTTATTCCACAAACCCTTCTTCGGAAGGGTTTGTTTTTTTTATCAGCTTCCATATTGATGCTATGTACAAAATCAGTATTTTCAGTTATAAACATTTTATATGGTTCGTTTAATGAGGACAGATAGTAGTCATCTAGATTTTAGATCCTTGGTTGCCTTATTGGATCAAGACCTAGCTATTAGAGATGGAGCAGATCATGGGTTCTATGCCCAGTTTAATCAAATTACCAATATACAGTATTGTGTGGTTGTTTACTTTGATGATCAACCCGTTGGATGCGGTGCTATCAAAGCTTTTGGTGAAGACAGCATGGAAATTAAAAGAATGTTTGTCTTACCCAACTACAGGGGCAAATCACTTGCACAACAAATTCTTATTGAACTAGAAAAATGGACCCTTGAATTGGGCAAGACCAAAACCGTATTAGAAACCGGACAAAAACAACCAGAAGCCATTGCGCTTTATTATAAATCTGGTTACCAACGAACACCCAATTATGGTCAGTATATTGGCATTGAAAATAGTTTGTGTTTTGAAAAACAATTAAGCTGATTTTGTAAAAACAAATACAGACAATTGCTTCTGACTTCTCTTTACTCAACCTAATTACAATTTTTTTATTGTTTAGTACAACAAATAGGCCATTGGATGGCTCTGTCTATCTGATGCATTAGTTAAGGATTTGGTAAATGCTTTTGGGTAATTAAACCAGTCTTTGCCATTGGCATCAGAAAGAAAACTCCTACCATGAGAAAGACTCAGATTGTGACCTACAGTTTTTTATTGATTACTGCTTTGACTTTGGGTTGTTCCAAAACAGAACCTACCACTGTTGCTGAACCTTATGCGGCCATTAAAGCTGCTTTTGGAAACAATATAGACTTGAGTAGTCTGAACAATTATAGTAGGCAAAGCATTCCCGCATATATTCTCAAAGACAATGGAACAGCCAATACCATCACTGATGCTAAAGCTACTTTGGGAAGGGTTTTGTTCTATGACAAACAGCTCAGCATTGACAATAGTATTTCTTGCGGATCTTGCCACAAACAAGCATTTGCTTTTGGAGATACTGCCCGTTCAAGTACTGGGGTAGCCAATGGAAAAACAGCTAGACATTCTATGCGTTTAGTGAATACCCGATTTTCTGATGAAGTCAAATTTTTTTGGGATGAGCGTGCGGCTAGCTTAGAAATTCAAACCACCAAACCCATTCAAGATCATGCTGAAATGGGTTTTAGTGGATTGGAAGGCAGACCGGGTATGGCTATTTTATTAACCAAACTTGCGGGCATTGGATATTATAAAGAATTGTTTCAATCGGTGTATGGAGACCAACAAGTATCTGAACCAAGATTGCAAGAATGTCTTGCTCAATTCATTAGAAGTATTCAATCTTTTGATAGCAAGTTTGACGCAGGAAGAGCTTTTGTCAATAATGATAGAGCGGCTTTCCCCAATTTTACTACTAGGGAAAATGCGGGTAAGGATTTGTATTTAAGTAATCCAGTTTATGACGCTAATAGCAATCGCGTCAGCGGTGGACTGGGCTGCAACCAATGTCACAAATCACCTGAATTTGATATTGATCCAAATAGTAGGAATAATGGGATTATAGGTACCATTGCTGGAACTGGCATAGACATTAGTGTAACAAGGTCTCCAAGCTTGCGCGATTTAATGAATCTTGCAGGCGTTGAAAACGGCCCCTTTATGCATACAGGTAATCTGGTGGGTATTCAAACCGTAATAGGACACTATGGGAATATTAATCAAGCCCCAGGGAATAATACACTTGATAGAAAACTTTCTCCCAATGGAGCTGGACAACATTTAATCCTAACCGCTACAGAAGTAAATGACCTAATTGCATTTTTGAAAACCCTTTCTGGGAATAATATTTATACAGACAAAAAATGGAGCAATCCTTTTTTATAAATCTTTTTTGTAGATTGGGAAAAATCTTTTTGACCAATGACTATTAGCAGAAGAAAATTTCTACTTGGCGGCTTTATAGTCACTGCAGGAGCCCTTTTGTTAGATGCACTTTGGGGAGAGCAATTTTTCATAGAACAGAAATTAGTTTATTTAGATACGGACCCATTTGCGGATCAGCATCTTAAAGTACTACAGATTTCTGACCTACACTTGCAATCGGTCAATTATCAATTGGAGCAATTGGCCAAGGATATTAATAAACATCAACCCGACATAATTGCTATTACTGGCGATTCCATTGATGCAGGAAAGAACCATTATGTACTAGATGAATTTTTACAACTCATAGATAAAAATATTCCAAAAGTAGCCATCTTGGGCAATTGGGAATACTGGGCTGGATTGAGTTTTAGTGATCTTACCGATATTTATCAAAAACACAATTGCCAGCTTTTAGTGAATCAAAATAAGCGCTTTGATTTAAAAGGAAAATCTGTTTCTATTACAGGAATTGACGATTATATTGGGGGTAAACCAGATTTTGAAAAAGCCGTAAAAGAGCATCAAGCCAGCGACTATCATATTGTCTTAAACCATTGCCCTGTTTATAGTGATACCATTGCAAAAATGCAAAGTGGGGCTACCAAGACTGATTTAATCTTATCTGGCCATACACACGGGGGACAACTGAATATTTTGGGGTTTGCCCCATTCAAACCCTGGGGTAGTGGTAAATATTTAAAAGGGATGTACCACCAAAACAATACTAGAATTTATGTTTCCAGGGGTATTGGAACAACCAAATTACCCATTCGTTTTGGGGCAAGATCAGAAGTCACTTTGTTTCATTTCAAAGCATAGCAATTTCCTATTTAGAAATTAATCTAGAACAAAAAAAGGAAGCCACCATCAGTGACTTCCTAAAACCAATCGTCCTATCCTTTACCTAACTAACTATTTAGCTTATTTTAAATTTCTTATCCTATTTTTTTAATCCAAAATCCTTTTTGACTTTTAAATTTTAATTTTGACTTT
>NCHJ01000197.1 GCA_002256765.1 Bacteroidetes bacterium 24-39-8 | reverse complement strand
TTACAATTTATGACAAAGCATATTTGAACAATAGTAGTAATCTGCAACAATCTTCTTTTTTAGAAGAAAAGGATTATCAACCAGGCGACAGCCTTTTTTTAATGAGGCAAATTTTACCCAAAAAAGTATTTCTAATTCAAGAGACTTATTATGGAAATAAAAGAACTGCCATTGAATCTGCCATTATCAATAATGGATATTATCCACAAAATTTGATAATTCAGGATTCCGATAGAGGAGGATTTGTCAAAACAGCCATTTATGTTTATGACAACCGGGTATATTACCAACAGCACCAAATTCAAGTGCCTTGGAAAAATAAAGAATTAAACATCCAATATAGTAGTTATAGAAATAAAAACGAGCCGGGTTCAGCAGAAAAATGGACCATTGAATTAATGGGTGCAAAAGGTGAACAGAAAGCAGCAGAAATGCTTAGCTCCATGTATGATGCTTCGTTGGATGCCATAAAACCACATCGTTGGGGATTTCCCAATTTATGGCAAAAACCTACTTTCGCCAAGGGATGGAATAGTTATCAAAATTTTTACCCAGCTAGTGGACAACAAAACAGGATTCGTGAATTTGTTACATCAAAGGAAAAGGAAATCATCTATGACCAACTTTCACTAGGTCTAAATCCCAAATATTTTCAAATTAACACCAATGAATTAGTAGCCCTAAATGAAGTAGTAGTTGCAAGCTATAATACAAAATCCGCAAAAAGCATTAGCATTAGGGGCACTTCCTCAAAAGCTTTTGAAGCTGGCAGTCCTGTACAAGAAGAATCCTATGATAAAGTCTTCACAACCGTAGACCTGATTGACCCAAAAACGGGCGAGCATCTTGTGAATGGCCGAGTAGTCAAAGACGGCAAAAATGCGGTGGATGAATTGGTCATTAGAAAGAACTTTTCTGAAACAGCTTTCTTCTTTCCTGAATTGCATGCAGATAGCAGTGGTAAATACCAGTTTAGTTTTACCATGCCTGATGCGGTGACCAAATGGAAATGGCAAAGCTTTGCACATTCCAAAGACCTGAGTACAGGTTATCAGAGTGCGAGTATTGTAACGCAAAAAACATTGATGTTACAAAGCAATGCACCAAGGTTTTTTAGAGAGGGTGACAAAATGGAATTTAGTACCCGAATTGCTAATCTCAGTGACAAAGAATTAACCGGCCAAGTAACATTGGAATTGATTGACCCTACCACCAATACTTCTGTGGATGGATGGTTTCAAAATATTTTCCCCACCCAATATTTTACGGTTGCTGCCGGACAAAACAGTCCTGTAAAATTTCCAATTCAAATTCCTTTCACTTATAACAAACCCTTGATCTGGCGCGTGGTTGCAAGGTCTGGCAATTATAGTGATGGAGAAGAACAAACCATTCCTGTTTTAAGCAACAGACAATTGGTTACAGAAACCCTGCCCATTCATACCATTGGTGATACTACGCTGAACTTGCGTTTTACAAAATTATTAGAAGAACAAAATGGAACTGCTAGTAACGAATCTTTAACGGTAGAATTTAACAGCAACCCAGCATGGTATGTGGTCAAAGCACTCCCCTACTTGCAAGTGGGTAATGACCAGTGTATAGAGTCCGTGATTAATCGCTTTTATGCCAACGCTTTGGCTGCACAGATCATCAACAAATTTCCAAAAATTAAAGCCTATTATCAGGATTGGAAAAAAGACAGTTTGGGTCTGATGTCTAATTTGCAAAAAAATCAGGCGCTCAAACAAGTTTTATTAGAGGAGACTCCTTGGGTAATGGAAGCCAAGTCCGAGACTGAACAGATGCAGGCATTGGCCCAATTATTCAATCTATCCAGACTATCTGAAGACCAAGAAATTCAATTGAAACAATTGTTAGAACTGCAATTACCAGAGGGTGGATTTGCTTGGTTCAAAGGAGGATGGTCCAATACATATATGACCAGTTTGGTATTAACGCGTGTTGGCCAATTAAAAAGACTGGGCGCCATCACACCAGATCTAGCTATTCGCTTAAAACCCATGCTCTTAAAAGCAGTAGCTTATCTTGACAGAGACTTTTTGAAACAATATGATTATCTGGTTAGTAGAAAATTGGATATTGCAAAAGCGGGCTTAAACTATTGGCATATCCAATATTTATTCATGCGCAGTTTTTATGGCGATATTCAAATCAATGAAGCAAAAGCGCAACTATTTTATTTGAAGCTTGGAAGAACAAGTTGGAACAAATTAGGCATTGAAGAAAAAGCATTACTAGCCCAAGTCTATTACCGCAATAAAGAAACTGCGTTGGTATTTGACAAACTAGTTCCTGCCATCATGGAAAATGCTGTGTATAGCAAAGAAAAAGGCATGTATTGGAAAGCGCCTAATCAGTACTATTGGCAGGGTTCTGAAATGGCAACCGTGATTAGGGTTGCCACCATGGTGGGTGAACTATCAGAAGGCCGGAAGTCTGAAACATTGCAACAGCAATTGAGCGCTATGAAAACCTGGTTAATCCTAAACAAACAAACCAATTACTGGGGCAATAGTATGGGCACAGCCGATGTTTGTTATGCATTTTTAATAAATGGCAGCAATTGGTTAGATGACAATCGCGCTGTTCGGATTCAATTGGGAAGGACCATTTTGGATTCAAAACAATTGCAAACCGAAGCAGGTACGGGTTATTTTCAGCAAAGAATTGAGGGTGCTAAAATAACACCAGACATGGGTAAGATTCAAGTAAGCACCAATAGTACTAACAAGCAAATGGGCAAGTCTTATCAACCAGCATGGGGTGCTATCTATTGGCAGTATTTTGAAGACATGGACAAAATTACCAATGCCAATACAAGCTTGAAAATTCAGAAACAATTATTAGTAGAACAACATGGAGAAAAAGGTAAAATATTAGTACCTGTTGATGCAAATAATCCCATGCATGTTGGTGACCGTTTGATCATTCGTTTAACCATTAACACAGACCGTGATTTGGATTATGTGCACTTAAAAGATAGCAGGGCTGCAGGTATGGAGCCTATTAATGCATTGAGTGGTTATAAATGGCAGGGAGGATTGGGATATTATGAAAATACTACCGATGCTTCCACCCATTTTTATTTTGACAAAATTTCAAAAGGAGTCTATGTTTTTGACTATCCCGTTTTCTTAACCCATTTGGGTGATTTTTCTGCGGGTATTGCCAATATTCAATGTTTGTATGCACCAGGTTTTAATGCCCATTCAGAAGGCATTCGCATTCAGGTTCAGGAATGATGCAAGCGGTAAGGGATTAATCCCGAAATTTGCCCCATGCAAGTGGATTATATGATTGTTGGTCAGGGACTATGCGGAACTTTTCTGAGCTGGAACTTAAGTAAGGCTGGGAAGAAAGTTTTGGTGATAGATGAGTCCAGACCAAGCAGTTCCACCAAACTGGCCAGTGGTGTCATCAATCCTGTTACTGGAAGAAGAATTGTGCGTACTTGGGAAATTGAAACACTCTTGCCCTTTGCCTGGGAAGCTTATACCCAACTTGGAAAAGACATTGGGCAAGATTTAATTAGACAGTGCAATATCTTAGATTTTCATCCCACCCCTCAAATGGAATTGGCTTTTAGAGAAAGACTCCCTAATGAGACAACCTATTTACGTGTTCCTGAAAATATAGATTCTTGGAGAACTTATTTTGACTTCCCCTTTGGTATAGGAGAAATCAATCCTTGTCTATTAATTGACCTCAACGCTATGTTGATTGGTTGGCGCAAAGAACTTGCTACTCAAAATGCTTTACTAGAAA
>NCHJ01000020.1:715-32527 GCA_002256765.1 Bacteroidetes bacterium 24-39-8 | reverse complement strand
AAAGAGAAGTTCACACAATACAATAACTTTTATATCACTGATACTGAAGCATTGACTGTTGCACAGGTTTCTAGCCTGCGCAGAACCTGCTTTGATAAGCAAGTTGAGATGAAAGTAGCTAAGAATACTTTGATCCGTAAAGCTTTGGAATCATTGGATGCTGAAAAATATGCAGGAGTATATGATTCATTGCACAATGTAACCGCTTTGATGTTCTCTGAGAACCCCAAAGAGCCAGCTTTGATTATCTCTTCTTTCCGTAAAGGAAGCAATACTGAAAAACCAGTGTTGAAAGCAGCATTTATTAACGGTGATATCTACACTGGTAATGACAACTTGAAAGCACTTACCCAAATCAAGTCTAAGAATGAGTTGATTGGTGAAGTAATTGGCTTGTTGCAATCTCCAGCAAAACGCGTTATCGCAGCTTTGTTGAACCATCACGAGCAGAAAGCAGAAGGAAGCGCAGTTGCAGCAGCTGTTGAAGCTGTAGCAGTTGAAGCGGCTCCAGAAGTAGTTGCCGCAGAAGCAGCTCCAGAAGCACCTGCAGCAGAAGCATAATTGAAACCGGGAAACCGGATCTAAAAATATCCCAGGCCTGAGGGATAATAAAGGCAGAATTTTTTTAAACCATCCGCCGGATCCCATAAGACGGGACATGAAGGCGGGAAAAATTTACACAAAATGGCAGACATTAAAGCATTAGCAGAATCTCTAGTTAACTTGACAGTTAAAGAAGTTCAAGAATTAGCAGACGTATTGAAAGCAGACTACGGTATTGAGCCAGCTGCAGCAGCAGTTGTAGTAGCAGCAGGTGGCGGAGACGCTGCAGCAGCAGTTGAAGAGAAAACCTCTTTTGACGTTGTATTGGTTAGCGGTGGTGCTAGCAAATTGACTGTAGTTAAAATTGTTAAAGAATTGACTGGCTTAGGCTTGAAAGAAGCAAAAGACCTAGTTGATGGCGCTCCTAAAGCAGTGAAAGAAGGCGTTTCTAAAGCAGAAGCTGAAGAAATTGCTGGTAAATTAAAAGATGCTGGCGCTGAAGTAGAAGTTAAGTAATTAACCTACCTCCATAAAATTGAACCAACAGGATTTCCTGTTGGTTTTTTTTTGCCCAAAAGGCTAAAAAATTTGTTTTTTTATTCTTCTACTAATTGCTTAGTTTTGCCATCCTTTATTTTGGGCATATTAGCGGGTGGACATTTTTATCATTTGTTTGAATGGTAGATGCGCCGATTGTACGTTAAGAGAAGCACTTAGTTCTCCCCAAAATTTTACGTACTAAAACCGGTTTTACACAAATATGTCTACAACTACATTGAACAACAGGGTCGGCTTCGGTAAAACTAAACACTTGGCTGATGCCCCAGACCTACTCGACATTCAGTTAGAATCTTTCAGTGAGTTTTTTCAGTTAGAAACAACGCCCGACAAACGTAACGTTGAGGGTTTGTTCCGCGTGTTTAAGGAAAATTTTCCTATTACAGACACGCGTAACATTTTCGTACTGGAGTTCCTGGATTATTTTATTGATCCCCCACGCTACACCATTGAAGAGTGTATGGAACGTGGTTTAACCTACGCGGTGCCTTTGAAGGCCAAATTGCGCTTGAGTTGTAATGACGAAGAGCACGTTGACTTCCAAACCATCGTTCAGGACGTGTTTTTGGGTAATATCCCATACATGACTCCTAGAGGAACCTTTGTGATTAACGGAGCTGAGCGCGTAGTTGTATCCCAACTGCACCGTTCACCTGGTGTATTTTTTGGCCAGTCGGTTCACCCGAACGGTACCAAAATTTACTCTGCTAGGGTAATTCCTTTCAAGGGTGCTTGGATGGAATTTGCTACAGACATCAATAACGTGATGTACGCTTATATTGATCGTAAGAAGAAGTTCCCTGTAACTACTTTGTTGCGTTCTATTGGTTATGAAACAGACAAAGACATTTTGGAATTGTTTGGCATGGCCGATGAAGTAAAAGCAGATAAAAAATCTCTTGCTAACCAGGTTGGTAAAAAATTAGCTGCCCGCGTTCTTAGAACTTGGGTAGAAGATTTTGTGGATGAAGATACTGGTGAAGTAGTGAGCATTGAGCGTAATGAAATTGTGATGGAGCGTGACACCGTTCTGGACGAAGAAGCTATTGCAACCATTATTGAAATGGAAGTGAAAAGCGTATTCATTCAGAAAGAAGACGTTGGAGGCGACTATGCCATCATTTACAATACTTTGAACAAGGATACTTCTAACAGTGAATTGGAAGCGGTTCAGCATATCTATCGCCAATTGCGTGGTGCTGATGCCCCTGATAATGAAACGGCACGTGGTATCATTGACAAATTGTTCTTCTCTGACAAACGTTATGATTTAGGAGAAGTTGGTAGATACAAGATCAACCGCAAGTTGGGTCTTGACTATCCTTTAGAAAAGAAAGTATTAACCAAACCAGATATCATTGAGATCATTAAGTACCTAGTACGTTTGACCAATGGTAAGGCTGAGATTGATGATATTGATCACTTAAGCAACCGTAGGGTTCGTACTGTAGGTGAGCAATTATATGCGCAATTTGGTGTGGGTCTGGCTCGTATGGCTAGAACTATTAGAGAGCGTATGAACGTAAGGGATAACGAGGTGTTTACACCAGTTGATTTGATCAACGCGCGTACCCTTTCTTCTGTAATTAACTCTTTCTTTGGTACTTCTCAGTTGTCTCAATTCTTAGACCAAACCAACCCATTGAGTGAGATCACGCACAAGCGTAGGATCTCCGCACTTGGACCAGGAGGTTTGAGTAGAGAGCGCGCTGGATTTGAGGTTCGTGACGTACACTATTCTCACTACGGTAGGTTGTGTACTATTGAAACTCCTGAAGGACCAAACATTGGTTTGATTTCTACCCTTTGCGTACACGCTGCTATTAACGATATGGGCTTTATTGAAACCCCTTATCGCAAAGTAGAAGACGGAAAAGTAAACATGAACACGCTTACTTTCCTAAGTGCTGAAGAAGAAGATAGCGCTAAAATTGCCCAGAGTAATTCTCCATTGAATGACAAGGGTGGTTTTGCAGAAGATAAAGTAGTTTCTCGTCAAACGGGAGATTTCCCTATCCTAGACAAGGAAGAAGTGGAATTTATGGACGTTGCTCCTAACCAAATTGTTGGTTTGAGTGCTTCTCTAATTCCTTTCTTGGAGCATGATGATGCCAACCGTGCCTTGATGGGATCAAACATGCAACGTCAGGCCGTTCCTTTGATTCGTTTGGAAGCTCCAATTGTGGGTACCGGACTAGAAGGAAAAGCTGCCCGTGATGCAAGGATTCAAATCCACGCTGAAGGAAATGGTGTTGTAGAGTTTGTTGATGCAAACCATATTCATGTTCGTTATGACAGAAATGACCTTGACCGTTTGGTAAGCTTTAATGATGACTTACAAGTGTATACACTGACTAAGTTCATGAAGACCAACCAAGCAACTTGTATCAATCTTCGCCCAGCTGTGAAGAAAGGTCAACAAGTGAAAAAAGGTGATTTCTTAACAGAAGGATATGCTACACAGAATGGTGAATTGGCCTTGGGTAGAAACCTACAAGTGGCGTTCATGCCATGGAAGGGTTACAACTTTGAGGATGCCATTGTAATCTCTGAAAAAGTAGTTAGAGAAGATTTGTTTACTTCTGTTCACATTGAAGAATATGAATTAGAAGTTAGAGATACCAAATTGGGTGAAGAAGAATTGACTCCAGATATACCTAACGTATCAGAAGATGCTACTAAGGATTTGGATGAGAATGGTATTATCCGCATTGGTGCTACTATCAAAGAAGGAGATATCCTAATTGGTAAAATCACTCCAAAAGGTGAATCAGACCCTACACCAGAAGAAAAATTATTGCGTGCCATCTTTGGTGACAAAGCCGGTGATGCAAAAGATGCTTCTTTGAAAGCTCCAAACGGAACTGAAGGTGTTGTGATTGACAAGAAACTATTCCAACGTGCTAAGAAAGATAAGAACGGTAAGATTCGTGAAAAAGCACAGTTAGAAAAAGTAGAGAAAGTTCATCAGCAAAATGTTGAAAGCATTAAAGAATTGTTGTTAGACAAATTGCAAACCCTGTTGAAAGACAAGGCTAGCACAGGCGTAAGCAACAACTTTGGTGAAATGCTGATTGGCAAAGGCGCTAAGTTCAATCAAAAGAACTTGAGCACTATTGATTACCAGAACGTAAATCCTTTGGGATGGACTGGTGATGCAAAAACTGACGATCAGATCAACACTTTGTTACACAATTACAGTATCAAATTCAACGAAGAGTTGGGTAGGTACAAGCGTGAAAAATTCAATATCTCTATTGGTGATGAATTACCTGCAGGTGTATTGAAACTGGCCAAAGTATACTTAGCTGTTAAGCGTAAGCTGAAAGTAGGAGATAAGATGGCGGGTAGACACGGTAACAAAGGTATTGTTGCTAAAATTGTACGTGCTGAAGACTTACCATTTATGGAAGACGGAACACCAGTGGATATTGTATTGAATCCACTTGGGGTACCTTCCAGGATGAACTTGGGTCAGATTTATGAAACCATTCTTGGATGGACTGGTAAGAAATTGGGTGTGAAATTTGCTACCCCAATTTTTGACGGTGCTTCTACTACGCAAATTGAAGAATATTGTGTGGAAGCAGGTATTCCAAGAAACGGACATACTTATTTATATGACGGTGAAACTGGAGAGCGTTTCCATCAGAAAGCTACTGTGGGTGTAATCTATATGATTAAACTTCACCACATGGTTGATGATAAGATGCACGCCCGTTCAATTGGACCATACAGTTTGATTACTCAACAGCCGTTGGGTGGTAAGGCACAGTTTGGTGGTCAGCGTTTTGGAGAGATGGAGGTTTGGGCACTGGAAGCTTATGGTGCAGCCAATATCTTGCAAGAATTGCTAACCCTGAAATCGGATGATATCATTGGCCGTGCTAAAACCTACGAAGCCATTGTGAAGGGAGATAATATTCCACGTCCGGGTGTTCCTGAATCATTCAATGTATTGGTACATGAATTGAGAGGATTGGGTCTTGACCTTAAGTTTGAATAAATTGAAAGGAAGCTGGATGACGGTCAGAACTGTCATCCGCTTTCCAATCTTATTAGCGCCTAATCAGCGCATACAATTGGATCAAAAAAATCCAGTTGAAACAACATCAAATAATACAAATTCTCAAACTAGATATGGCAATCAAAAGAGATAACAAACCTAGGCCTACTTTTTCACAGATTACTATCAGCTTGGCTTCGCCCGATAGCATTCTGGAAAGAAGTTTTGGTGAAGTGTTAAAGCCTGAAACCATTAACTACCGTACTTATAAGCCGGAGCGTGATGGTTTGTTTTGTGAAAGGATCTTCGGACCCGTTAAGGATTACGAATGCGCCTGTGGTAAGTATAAGCGTATCCGTTACAAGGGTATCGTTTGTGACCGTTGTGGTGTAGAAGTAACTGAAAAGAAAGTACGTCGTGAGCGTATGGGACATATCAAATTGGTAGTTCCTGTAGTGCATATCTGGTACTTCAAAAGTTTGCCAAATAAAATTGGTTACTTATTGGGCATGAGTTCCAAGAAATTGGAAACCATTGTTTATTACGAGCGCTATGTAGTTATTCAAGGCGGTATTAAAGAGAACCTGAACATGGGTGATCTTTTAACCGAAGAAGAGTACTTAGATATCCTGGACAATTTGCCAAAGGATAACCAATACTTACCTGATGACGATTCTCAAAAATTCGTTGCCAAAATGGGTGCTGAAGCAGTTCACGCCTTATTGGAAAGAATTGACTTGGATGGTTTGAGTTTCTCTTTGCGTAATGCAGCAGCTACTGAAACTTCTCAGCAACGTAAAGCAGATGCCTTAAAGCGTTTGAGCGTGGTTGAATCTTTCCGTGATGCTGGTACTCGTATTACCAACCGCCCAGAGTGGATGGTCATGCAGTATATTCCTGTTATTCCTCCAGAATTGCGTCCATTGGTACCATTAGATGGTGGCCGTTTTGCGTCTTCTGATTTGAATGACTTATACCGTAGGGTAATTATCCGTAACAACCGTTTAAAGCGTTTGTTAGAGATTAAAGCACCTGAAGTAATCTTACGTAATGAAAAACGTATGTTACAAGAAGCCATTGACTCATTGTTTGACAATAGCCGTAAATCAAATGCTGTTAAAGCTGAAGGTGGACGTGCATTGAAATCTTTGAGCGATGTGTTGAAAGGTAAGCAAGGACGTTTCCGTCAGAACTTGTTAGGTAAGCGTGTGGATTATTCCGGACGTTCTGTAATTGTTGTAGGACCAGAATTGAAAATACACGAGTGCGGATTACCTAAAGACATGGCTGCTGAATTGTTCAAGCCGTTTGTTATTAGAAAATTGATTGAAAGAGGTATCGTAAAAACTGTGAAGAGCGCCAAGAAATTGGTAGATCGCAAAGAAGCAGTGGTTTGGGATATCTTAGAAAATATTTTGAAAGGTCACCCAATCATGCTCAACCGTGCCCCAACATTGCACCGTTTGAGTATCCAGGCCTTCCAACCAAAATTAGTAGAAGGAAAAGCCATTCAGTTACACCCATTGGTTACTTCTTCTTTCAACGCCGACTTTGATGGTGACCAGATGGCCGTGCACGTGCCTTTGAGCAATGCTGCTATTTTGGAAGCCCAATTGTTGATGTTGTCTTCTCACAACATTTTGAACCCACAGAATGGTACACCAATCACCCTTCCTTCTCAGGACATGGTATTGGGTCTGTACTATATGACCAAGGGTAAGAAAACCATGGACAATGAAGTGATCAAGGGTCAGGGCATGGCTTTCTATAACATGGATGAAGTGGTGATTGCCTACAACGAAAAAGTGGTAGACCTTCATGCTAATATTCGTGTAAAAACCAATGTTCGTGAAAATGGCAAATTGGTTAACAAATTAATTGAAACTACAGTAGGTCGCGTATTGTTTAACCAAAACGTTCCTGTTGAAGTTGGTTATGTTAATGCACTCTTGACCAAGAAAAACTTGCGTGAAATTATTGGAGACATTATCAAAATCACTGACGTTCCAAAAACGGCTAAGTTCTTGGATGATATTAAAACACTTGGATTCCGTATGGCCTTCCGTGGTGGTTTGAGCTTTAGTGTAAATGATTTGATTGTTCCAGATTTGCGTGACGAATTATTGGACAACGCAAAAACAGAAGTAGAAGAGGTTTGGGAAAACTATAATATGGGTTTAATTACCAATAACGAGCGTTACAACCAAGTTATTGATATCTGGAGCCGTGTGGATACACGTATTACAGAAACCCTGATCCGTGAAATGGCTACTGACAAACAAGGTTTCAACTCAGTTTACATGATGTTGGATTCTGGTGCCCGTGGTAGTAAAACACAGGTTAAACAGCTGGTAGGTATTCGTGGATTGATGGCCAAACCAAGAAAGAGTGGTAGCTCAGGATCTGAGGTAATTGAAAACCCCATCTTGTCTAACTTTAAAGGTGGTCTAAACGTATTGGATTACTTTATTTCTACCCACGGTGCTCGTAAGGGTCTTGCGGATACAGCCTTGAAAACAGCCGATGCGGGTTATTTGACTCGTAGGTTGGTAGACGTTTCTCAAGACGTAGTTATTGCTGAAGACGATTGCGGTACTTTACGTGGTAATGCAACTTCTGCATTGAAAGATAATGAAGACGTTATTGAGCCACTAGCAGATAGAATTGAAGGACGCACTTCTTTACACAACGTATATCACCCAGTTACAGAAGAATTAATCATCTTGGCTGGTGAAGAAATTTCTCACGACGTTGCTCAACAAATTGAAGACAGCGGTATTGAAACCGTTGAAATCAGGTCTGTTTTGACTTGTGAAGCCAAGCGTGGTGTTTGTGTAAAATGCTATGGTAAGAATTTAGCAACAGGATATATTGCTCAACGTGGTGACGCAGTTGGTATCATTGCTGCCCAATCCATTGGTGAGCCTGGTACTCAGTTAACCTTGCGTACCTTCCACGTGGGTGGTGTTGCGGGATCTTCTAACATTGAATCAACCTTGAACGCTAAGTTTGATGGTACTATTCAATTTGATGGTTTACGTACAGTAGATGCCCTAAATAATGAAGGCAACAAAATTCGCATTGTTATTGGACGTACTGGTGAGGTTCGTATCATGGATGTGAAAAATGATCGTTTGATGATTACCAATAACGTTCCTTATGGAGCTACGCTGAACGTGAAAGACGGTCAGCAAGTGAAAAAAGGAGACGTGATTTGTACATGGGATCCATTCAACAACGTCATTGTTGCTGAAGTAAATGGTTCTATTAAATTCTCTGATGTAATTGATGGTGTTACTTACCGCGATGAAGCTGATGAGCAAACTGGTCACAGAGAGAAAGTGGTTATTGAAACCAAGGATAAAACAAAGATTCCAACCATTATTGTAGAGGGCGGCAAAGAAGCCAAGCACTATAACTTACCAGTTGGATCACATATTGGTATTGAAGAAGGTGACGACGTAAAAGCAGGTCAGGTATTGGTGAAGATTCCTCGTATCCTAGGTAAGCTTAGAGATATCACAGGAGGTCTACCACGTGTAACTGAACTTTTTGAAGCACGTAACCCAGGTAACCCAGCCATTGTTTGCGAAATTGATGGTGTGGTAGCTTTTGGTAACGTTAAGCGTGGTAACCGCGAAATCATTGTAGAATCTAGAGACGGAATGGTTAAGAAATACTTGGTTCCATTGACACGCCAGATTCTGGTGCAAGATGGTGACTTTGTAAAAGCTGGTACACCAATGTCTGATGGTCAAATTGCACCTGCAGATATCCTAGCTATTAAAGGACCATTTGCGGTTCAAGAATACGTTGTAAACGAGATCCAAGAGGTTTACCGTTTACAGGGTGTAAGAATCAATGACAAGCACGTAGAAGTAATCGTTCGCCAGATGATGAAGAAGGTGGAGATTGTTGACGCGGGAGATACCAAGTTCTTAGAAGAAGACCTAGAAGATAGGTTTGACTTTATTGAAGAGAATGACCGTATCTATGACAAGAAAGTAGTTACAGAAGCAGGTGAAAGCAGCAAGTTCAAAGCTGGTCAAATTGTTACCGTACGTGAGTTCAGAGAAGAAAATTCCATCTTGCGTAGAAGTGACAAGAAACTGGTAGAAGTTCGTGATGCAAAACCAGCCACAGCAACACCAGTATTGTTGGGTATCACAAAAGCCTCTTTGGGTGTACAAAGCTGGATCTCAGCTGCTTCATTCCAAGAGACAACCAAAGTGTTGAGCCAAGCAGCCATTCAAGGCAAGATGGACAGCATGTTAGGTTTGAAAGAGAATGTGATTACCGGTCATTTGATTCCTGCAGGTTCTGGACAAAAAGAGTTCGAGAACATGATTGTAGGTAGCAAAGAAGAATACGAAGTATTGGCCACTACTCGTGAAGCAATGAGCTTTGACGAGGAAGAATAAGCCTTATTTCTGTTAAATCATACCAAGGAAAAGTAGGAAGTGTAAAAACTTCCTACTTTTATTTTGTTTAAAAAGTAATCAACTTTTAAACAGGTTCAAACAACTTCAAACAGCAGCCATGAAAAATTTTACTACAGGATTGAATATTGCATTGGTACTTGCAGTAGCCGTGCTTTTTTATCTTCAGTTTTCCAACAAAAAAACTACAACAAGTACAAGTTCTGCAGTTGCAGCAGCTCCAGGTAGTTTTAAAATAGCCTATTTTGAAATGGATTCTATTGAAAACCATTATGACTATTTCAAAGAAGTGCGCAATATTTTGCGTGCAAAGGATCAGGACAATGGAAGACAATTGGGAGAGATGAAAAATACATTTGTTGCTAAGTACCAAGAATTGCAAAAGAATGCACAGTCTATGACTCAGGCAGAACTTGCTGCTAAGCAACAAGAATTGGGTCAAATGGAAAAAACATTCCAAAATAAGGAACAAATGTTGAACCAAGATTTGCAAAATGAAAGTTTTAAGCGTTTGCAAGAAGTGAAAAAACGCATAGAAGATTATTTGAAAGAATACAATAAAGACAAGGGTTATGCCTATGTATTCACAGGCTCTCCTGACTTGATTTACTTAAAAGACACTGCTTACAATATTACTAGTGACTTGATTTTGGGATTAAATGCCCAAGCCAAGAAGAAGTAAGAACTTCAATCATATTTATTATCTTCAAATCCCGTTATTAAAAGCGGGATTTTTTTATGAGTACAAACAGCAGCTTCAAACCTACCCTTGGTCTTTTTGACGCCACTATGATTGTGGCAGGGGGCATGATTGGTTCCGGAATATTTATTGTGAGTGCCGATATTACCCGTAATGTGGGAAGTGCCGGATGGTTGGTGGTTGTCTGGTTGATTACCGGATTTATGACCATTACCGCTGCAGTTAGTTATGGTGAATTGAGTGCTATGTATCCTAAAGCGGGTGGGCAGTATGTTTATTTAAAAGAAGCGTATAATCCTCTGGTAGGCTTTTTGTTTGGCTGGAGTTTCTTTTCTGTCATTCAAACCGCTACCATAGCCGCTGTAGGGGTGGCTTTTAGCCGATTTACGGCATATTTGATACCTGCTGTTGGGGAAGGGAATATCTTACTGGATTTGGGCTTTTTAAAGGTTTCCGCGGCACAGGTACTGGCCATTGCTTTAATAGTCTTTCTTACATATACCAATACTAGGGGTGTAAAAGGGGGCAAGATTATCCAGTCTACTTTTACGGTTACCAAATTGGTTTCTTTATTTGGATTAATAGTTTTTGGATTTCTTTTGTCTAAACAAAGTTTCTGGAATGAAAACTGGGCAACTGGTTTAACAGCTGTTCAAGACCTTGGCGCCAAAGACGCATCAGGTATTTTGCAACCAACAGGATGGCACCCCATTTCAGGTGCTGTATTAATAGGCGCCATCGCGGCAGCAATGGTTGGTTCTATTTTTAGTTCTGATTCATGGAATAACGTAACATTTATAGCAGGGGAGATCAAAAATCCACAGCGTAATATTGGACTCAGTTTATTTCTTGGAACATTGATAGTAACCTTGATTTATGTAACGGCCAATTTGATGTATCTGCACGTCTTGCCCTTACAACAGATTGCTTATGCAGAGAATGATAGGGTAGCGGTAGTGGCAGCCAATGCCATTTTTGGAAATGCAGGAACCATAGTTATTGCTGTCATGATTATGATTTCAACTTTTGGTTGTAATAATGGTCTCATCTTAGCAGGAGCTAGGGTTTATTATACCATGGCAAAAGATGGTTTGTTCTTTAAGAAAACCGGAGAACTAAATAAGAATGCGGTTCCTGAATACGCTTTGTGGATTCAGTGTTTTGTAGCTAGTCTGCTTTGTTTGAGTGGAAAATATGGTGACCTTTTAACCATGGTTTCTTTTGTGGTAGTCATCTTCTATGTATTAACCATCATTGGAATTTTTATTCTAAGGAAAAAACTGCCAGATGCACCAAGACCTTATAAGGCGTTTGGGTATCCTGTATTACCCTTGATTTATATTGTTATGGCTACTATTTTCTGCATTGGATTAGTGTGGACATCGCCTACTTATTCCCTTTGGGGTTTGGGTATTACCGCCATAGGAGTACCTTTGTACTATCTGGCAGTAAACAATCAAAAAAGAGCAGAATAACATGTCTCATACAGATATCAGCGGACTATTTGAGGAATTCAAGAATTTGAAAGTGGCCATATTGGGTGACGTGATGTTGGATACTTATTGGTGGGGAACTACTGATAGAATATCTCCAGAAGCACCTGTTCCTGTGGTGGCTTTACAAAAAATGGAATCAAGGGTAGGTGGAGCAGCAAATGTTGCTTTGAATGTTGCTTCGCTTGGCGCTTTTACAAGTATCATTTCAATGATAGGCAATGACGCTGATGGTAGAAACCTTACAGCCTTATTGGCGGCTCATGGTATTAGTACCAACTTATTGTTGGCTAGTGATGAAAGAATCACCACCAATAAAACCAGGGTAATGAGTCGCAACCAACAAATGATGCGTTTGGATGCAGAAATTACCAAAGACATTAGTGCCAATCTTGAAGCTGAATTATTACATAAGATTAAGCATCAATTTGAATCTGAAAAGCCAGACTTACTCATTTTTGAAGACTATAATAAAGGGGTACTTACTGCCACTTTGATTAGATCTGTTATTGCACTTTGCAAGGAATATGGTGTGGTTACAACAGTAGATCCTAAAAAGAAAAACTTTCTGGCCTTTCAAGGTGTAGATATGTTTAAACCTAATTTAAAAGAAGTAAAAGAGGGTTTGAACCTACACTTGGAACAAGTTGACTTGACAGAGATGAAGCAAGTGCATCTAGCATTACAAGCGCATTTAGAACATCAAATTTCTTTGATTACTTTATCAGAAAAAGGCGTGTTTTATCAACAGGGTAATACTGCCTCAATCATTGCAACCCATGTTAGAAATATAGCCGATGTGAGTGGGGCTGGAGATACGGTTATTGCTGTGGCATCCATGGTATATACCATTACCAAAGACATGCATTTAGCTGCTGAAATGGCCAATATAGCGGGTGGCTTGGTTTGTGAAGAAGTTGGCACAGCAGCTATTAATAGAGAATTATTATTAAGGGAATCTCAACAACTGTTGGGATAAGCCATCTGTTTCAATCAAAGAGTTGAACATGCGAAAATATGCAGTAATAGTGGCGGGTGGTTCTGGTTTGCGCATGGGAGCGGACAAACCCAAACAGTTTCTGTTATTAAGGGGCAAGCCTATTTTATACCATACCATTCAGCAATTCTTAAAGGCATTTCCAGACATTTTAATTTACTTGGTATTGCCCAATGATTTTTTGCAAGAGGGGCAAGAACTGATTAGAGAATTTGGTCCTAGTGTTAATATACAATTGGTAGTTGGCGGCGCCACTAGATTTCATTCTGTTCAAAACGGTTTAAATAAGATTTCAGAACCAGGGATTGTTTTTGTGCACGATGGTGTTCGTTGTTTACTATCAGAAGGGTTGATCAAAAGATGCTATGAACAGGCCCTTGTTAAAGGTTCGGCCATACCTGCGGTTGCTGCAACAGATAGTATTAGAATTATGAATGCTACTGGTAGTCAGGTTGCCAACAGAAACCTAGTTAGAATTATACAAACCCCACAAACTTTTCAAACCAATTTGTTGTTGCCAGCTTTTGTAACAGCTTACCAAGATGCATTTACAGATGAAGCCACGGTAATGGAAGCTTCAGGCCAAGCAGTGCACTTGATTGAGGGTGAATACAACAATATAAAAATTACTAGGCCGGTTGATTTGTTGATTGCAGAAAATATTTTAATCCAAAGAGAACAGGTTCCAAATTAATATTTAACCAAACTTATTACTAGACGCTTTAGTAAATTGATTGTATACTTTTCAAAACAATGCCATGAAAAAAATGATTCAACAAAAAAGTCTAACTAGTTTTTTATTATTCTTTTTTTTATTGACCGGTTTGTTAAATGCCACTGCATCTGTACAAGCGGATGGTACAGCCATGCAAGGAAGATGGGATTTGACCATTGAAAAAGACGGAAAGCAACTACCTTCTTGGTTAGAAGTACAACATTCAGGAACACATACTTTTATTGGTAGGTTTGTTTACGCATTTGGAAGTGCAAGACCAGTTGCAGAAATAAAATTTACCAAGAACCATTTTAGTTTTTCCATTCCACCACAATGGGAGCCGGGTAATACCAATATGGAATTTGAAGGTGAATTTGAAGGGGATCATTTGAAAGGAACCATGCTGTATACCGATGGGAAAAAATATTCCTTTACAGGTACTAAAGCGCCCTCTTTAAAAAGAGAAAAAGCGATTCAATGGGGTAGTCCCATTAGCTTAATTGGAAAGTCTGACATGAATGAATGGATAGCCATGGGTGCTAATCAATGGACGGTGGCCAATGGTGTTTTAACCAGTGCCAAATCTGGGTCTAACCTTATGAGTAAAAAGACTTTTGAAGATTTTAAGTTGCACTTAGAATTTAGGTATCCCAAAGGAAGTAATAGTGGGGTTTATCTGCGTGGGCGATATGAAGTGCAGATTGTAGATAGTAAGGGTATGGAACCATGGAACGATGAGTTTAGTGCTGTATATGGTTTTTTACCTGCCAATGAGATGGTGGCAAAAGATGCCGGTGAATGGCAGACCTATGATATTACCCTGGTTGGTAGAATGGTAACAGTAGTGGCAAATGGCAAAACGGTGATAAGCTTGGCTACTATTCCAGGAATCACTGGTGGGGCAATTGATAGTAAAGAAGGAGAACCAGGGCCCCTTATGATTCAAGGGGATCATGGTCCCATTGAGTTTAGAAACATTGTAATTACCCCTTCCAAATAAGGGATATTACCTATTTTAGAATCTGCATTGTTGAAACATTTTGCACATAGGATTTGAATTGGAAGGTATTGCAGTTAATTCTGTTATTTTTGCCAAGGTTTTGAAAAACGGGTGGTAAACAATATTGGAACCATTTCGTGAATTTAATTATACAATAGAACAGTTTATTATGGTCATTGCACCCAGAATGCGTGGATTTATTTGTTTAACTGCACACCCTTTGGGATGTGAGCAAAACATTATTAATCAAATCAATTATGTCAAGTCCAAGGGAAATATTGATGGTCCCCAAAAAGTACTGGTAATAGGTGCTTCTACTGGTTTTGGATTGGCATCAAGAATAACTGCCGCATTTGGTTCTGGAGCAGCTACTATTGGTGTGTTTTTTGAAAAACCACCAGCAGAAGGTAAAACAGCAACACCAGGTTGGTATAATAGCATGGCATTCCAAGATCAGGCTGCCAAAGCGGGTATTTATGCCAAAAGCATTAATGGAGACGCTTTCTCTAATGAAATCAAAGAGAGAACCATTAAAACCATCAAAGAAGACCTTGGTCAAATTGACTTGGTGATTTATAGTTTGGCTTCTCCAGTTCGGGTACATCCAGTAACCGGGGTGATGCATCGCTCAGTATTAAAACCTATAGGTCAAACCTATAGTAATAAAACAGTAGATTTTCATACCGGCATTGTTACTGAAATTAGTATTGAACCATGCAATGATGAGGATATTGTCAATACAGTTGCTGTAATGGGTGGAGAAGACTGGGAAATGTGGATGGATGCTCTAAAAGAAGCAGATGCATTAGCGGAAGGAGCTATGTCATTGGCTTACTCCTATATTGGACCAGCATTAACAGAAGCGGTTTATAGAAAAGGAACCATTGGCAGGGCCAAGGACCATTTAGAAGCAACAGCATTCAAGATTGCTGACAAATTAAAAGACATTCATGGTAAAGCATTTGTTTCAGTCAACAAAGCCTTGGTTACCCAAGCCAGCTCTGCTATTCCTGTAATTCCATTATATATTTCTTTGTTGTACAAAGTGATGAAGAAAGACGGTTTGCACGAGGGATGTATTGAACAAATACAAAGATTATTTGCAGATAGGTTGTATACAGGTCAAGCTAGTATTGAAACAGATGAAAAAGGCAGGATTAGAATTGACGATTGGGAAATGAGAGCAGACGTTCAAGCACAAGTGGCTGAATTATGGCCTGCTGCTACTACGGAATCATTACCAAGCATTGGTGATTTGCCCGGGTACAAATCTGACTTTTTAAACTTATTTGGATTTGGTTTAGAAGGGGTAGATTATGAAGCTGATGTTAATGAGAATAGAACTATTAATGGATTGGTTGAATAAGCTACATGGTATATTGTTTAAATGGCTGCCCTTGGGCGGCCATTTTTATTTAAACAGGGTTTGAGTAGGAAATTCAATGTTGGTTCATTAAATTTATTTACCCTAAACCTTACAACATGAAAAAAGCATTCAAGCTTCTCTTGGTATGCGTTCTTTGCCTTTTACTAGCTGCTATTATTGGAATTGGATATATAGTTGTTTTTTTACCCGATGTTGGTAGCTCTGAGACTTTAACAGTACAAGCAAGTACTAAACGTATAGAACGTGGTAAATACTTAGCCAATAGTGTTACTGTTTGTATGGATTGTCACTCAACTAGGGATTGGAATCAATTTTCTGGTCCCTTGGTAGAAGGCACTTTAGGAAAGGGGGGAGAAATTTTTGACCAACGATATGGATTTCCTGGAAGTTTTCACGCAAGAAATATTACCCCTGCAGGAATTGGGGATTGGACCGACGGTGAATTATTAAGGGCCATTGCTTCCGGAGTAGATAAAAAGGGTAGGGCGCTCTTTCCTGTAATGCCACATCCTAGTTATGGGAAAATGGAAAAGGAAGACTTACTATCTATCATTGCTTATTTGAGAACACTAAGTCCTATAGAAAATAAAGTGCCGGATTCAAAGGCTGATTTTCCTATGAATATCATTTTACATACTATTCCCACAAAAGCGGAATATGGACAGCTACCTGATAGCAACAATTTAGTAGAAAGAGGCGCTTATTATTTTAATGCAGCTTCTTGCGGAGACTGTCATACCAAACAAGATAAAGGCAAGAAAATTAAGGGAATGGAGCTTGCTGGTGGATTTGAATTTCCCATGAAAACAGGCGGTATTGTAAGGTCTTCCAATATTACACCTGATCAACAAACGGGGATTGGTTCATGGGATGAAGCCGCTTTTCTAAGACGGTTTAAAGCCTACGGCGATAGTAGTTATCAACTACCGTCAATAGGTTCAGGTGACTTCAATTCTGTGATGCCTTGGACTATGTACAAAAACATGAAGGAGTCCGATTTGAAGGCCATTTATGCTTATTTGAAAACTTTGCCCCCTATTAAAAATCAAGTAGTGAAATTTAGTAAATGACCCCATAAATCTGACTAAAATGTAACAGATAATTTGAGAAACAACTTGAAATGGTCAATTAATTTGTTGTATTAGAATTTTGGCATTGAATCCTTAACTTTAAGATTAACCCGATTGTCATCAAGCCATGCCAAAGCATACGCTACATACTCATGCGCTGTCTAATTTGCCTGCATTAACCAAAGTTGATTCATTGAAGACCTTGGTTGAAAATAGAACCATTTACAACCTTGACAATTTTGAATTAAATCTTTTTGAAACCTATCAACAGTCTCATTTGGTTTCACTTGAATTCAATGACCTTGTTGTAACCAGCATGTTGAGAGGTAAGAAAATAATGCATTTATTTGATGAACCCGCATTTGAATATCTACCTGGAGAATCAGTGATTGTGCCTGCAAATGTAGAAATGCGCATTGATTTTCCTGAAGCTGCTATGGAAAACCCTACACAGTGTATTGCACTAGCTATTGACAATAAAAAAATCTTGGATACACTAGCGTTTTTGAATGATAGATACCCCAAAGAGGGAAAGGATGATTATTGGAATTTGGATGAGCGGAATTTCTTTTTTTACAATAATGCGGAAATGTCTTTAGCTATTCAAAAGATGATTCATATCTGTCAAAGCAATTCACTTTCTAAAGATGTGTTAGCAGATCTTTCTTTGCAGGAATTATTAATTCATATTGCCCAGTGTCAAAATCTTAAAGAGGTTAGAGAGAATGGAGGTAATACATCTCATCCGCAATTAAATGCGGTATTGCAACAAATAAGATCACATTTGTCAGAAAAAATGTACCTGCCTAAAATGGCTTCACAAGTAGGGCTAAGTGTGGCATCTTTATACCGCTTGTTTAAAAGAGAGCTAGGGATTAGCCCTCTTGAATATATTGTATTGGAAAGAATCAAAATGGCCAAAAGACTTTTAAAAGACCGGCGGATCTATGTGAAAAATGTGTCTTTTGAAGTTGGGTTTGACGATTGCAATTATTTTATCAGGGCATTTAAACACCACGAAGGCATTACGCCAAAGCAATACCAACAACTCAATAATAAGGACTGATAGGTTAAGCTATTAATGTTCCTAATCTAGATAAGTTAAGGGTTCTAATTGGCTTAATTCTAGTTCTGTGTAGATCCTAGATTTTGTAATAAATCTATATCCAGTGGGTATTTCAAGAGAAAAACTTGAACCCCTTCCTTTAGTGATATCAATGCAAAGTTGTGTGTATTGCCAAAGTTCAAATTGGTCTTTGTTCATCCAAAATTCGCAGGCTTCTATACTACCCAAACAAACATCACTTGCCCCTAATTTAAATTCTCCTTTTTCAAAACACATGGGCTGGGAGCCATCGCAACAGCCACCACTTTGGTGAAACATTAATTCCCCAAATCTGGCTTGTAGTTTTCTCACCAATTCTGTGGCTTCTGCTGTAATAGTAACGCGTTTGGTCATTGTCTTAGATTAGAAATAATACCGGCAAGGTTTCCCCTGCCGGCATTTGATGATTGCTGCAAAATACTTAGAAAAAACCCAATTTATTCTTGTTATAAGAAATAAGCATATTCTTGGTTTGTCTATAATAGCCCAACATCATTTTATGGTTTTCTCTACCAAATCCTGATTTTTTATAGCCACCAAATGGAGCGTGAGCGGGGTAGTGGTGGTAGCAGTTTACCCAAACCCTTCCTGCTTGAATGGCTCTTGGAACTTGGTATAGCTCGTGTGCATCCCTAGTCCAAACACCCGCACCCAATCCATACAATGTATCATTGGCAATAGCAATGGCTTCTTCTGTGGTTTTGAATGTGGTTACGGCTACTACTGGTCCAAAGATTTCTTCTTGGAAGATGCGCATTTTGTTATGGCCTTTGAATAGGGTAGGTTGAATATAAAAACCACCTTCAAGTTCTCCGACTAGTTTTTGAACATCGCCACCGCATAATAGTTCAGCTCCTTCTTCCTTACCCAATTTTAAGTAGGTCTGAATTTTCTCATATTGGTCACTGGAAGCCTGTGCACCCATCATCGTGTCTGAATCTAGTGGGTTACCCATTTTAATAGCGTTGGTTCTTTCAATTACACGGCTCATGAATTTTTCATAAATGCTTTCGTGTACCAAAATTCTTGAAGGACAGGTACAAACCTCACCTTGGTTTACCGCAAATAATACGGCACCTTCTATGGCTTTATCAAAGAACTCATCATCGGCGTCAGCCACTGAAGGGAAGAAAATATTGGGAGATTTGCCACCCAATTCCATGGTTACTGGAATTAAGTTTTCAGATGCATATTGCATAATTAGTCTTCCTGTGGTTGTTTCTCCTGTAAAAGAAACCTTGGCAATTCTGGGAGATTGGGCCAAAGGTTTTCCAGCTTCAGGTCCAAAACCAGTTACAATATTGATCACACCTGCTGGGACAATGTCTTTAATCAGTTCCATGAAACAGAGAATAGAAGTTGGAGTTTGTTCAGCCGGTTTTACAACAGCGCAACAGCCTGCTGCCAAAGCGGGAGCAATTTTCCATACAGCCATTAACAAAGGAAAATTCCATGGAATAATTTGCCCTACAACACCTAGCGGTTCGTGTAAACAAATGCTTACCGTAGTTTCGTCGTGTTCAGAAATAGATCCTTCTTCTGCCCTAATAACTCCTGCAAAATATCGGAAGTGATCAATACATAATGGAAGATCCACATTCACCGTTTCGCGGATGGGTTTACCATTGTCAATGGTTTCAATGGTTGCTAATAATTGCAAATTTGCTTCCATGCAATCCGCAATTTTGTTCAAAATAGAAGCCCTATAAGCTGCAGATGTTTTGCTCCATGTGGCAAAAGCTGCATGAGCTGCGTCCAGAGCCAATTCAATGTCTTCCTTGCCAGATCTGGCAGCTTGTGTAAAGACTTTACCGTCAATAGGACTGGTATTGTCAAAATATTCCCCTTTAACAGGTGGAACAAATTGCCCGCCAATGAAGTTTTCATAGCGTGGCTTAAAGGATGGTTTTGGCGTGAGCATATCGTTTGTTTTAAATGATGTTACAACGCTAACCAATTTCTGATTAGACTAGTAGCATTATTCATTCAAATGATAGCACAGTATTGACCTATTAACAGATACGAGGCAACTGTTCTCCCGTCAGGTAACCTACCACACGGTGTCCGCCAATCCTACTCTTTAAGAGCACTTTTCCCGGATTAGCAGTTGTGACTTCACCCACCATGGAAGCATTGATGCCATTTGTATCTGTTTTTAATTGTTGCAGAAAATCATCTGCAATCTTTGCGGATACAACCGCAACAAAAAGGCCTTCGTTAGCAACATACAAAGGGTCAAGCCCAAGCATTTCACAAGCACCTTCTACTTGTTCATCAAGTGGAATTTTTTCTTGTTCAATAACAAACCCCAATTTTCTCAATTCAGCTAATTCATTTAACACAGACGCAAGCCCACCTCTTGTTGGGTCTCGGAGAAATTTAATGTCATCACCAAAGCTTTCTACTAATTTTAAGATGGTATGATTGAGGTTAATGGTATCACTTACAATATCTGTCTCAAATTCCAATCCCTGTCTTAAACTCATAATGGCAATGCCGTGTTGGGCAAGATTACCACTAAGGATAATTTTGTCTCCAGCTTCAATTCGGTTGTGGTGAATAGCGGCTTTAGGATGAATTTGACCAATACCAGAAGTGTTGATGAAGATTTTGTCTCCTTTTCCTTTTTCCACCACTTTGGTATCTCCTGTTACAATGTGTACGCCAGATTTTTCTGCAGCTTGTTTAATGCCTACCAACACTTCCCAGAATTCTTTCATGGAAAATCCTTCTTCAATAATAAATGCTAGGGAAAGATATTTGGCTGTTGCACCACACATAGCAAGGTCATTCACGGTTCCATTAATGGCCAATTCTCCAATATTGCCTCCGGGAAAAAAAATGGGAGAAATTACATAGCTATCCGTACTAAAAGCAGTAGGTCCATTTAATTCAAAACTTGCGCCATCGTGTTGTTGGTCTAGCAAATTGTTTTTGAGAAGGTCAAAAACACCACTCTGTAATAAACGATGGGTTAATAAACCACCACTTCCATGCCCCATAGTAATTACATCAAAATCAAATTTTGGCATGGGGCAGGACAATTGAAAATTGAGTTTCTCTGACAAAGCAATTATTTTAAAGTTGAGAGACGGTTTCTTCTGGTTGAAAATTATAATGAAAATAGGCAGCACAAGCGCCCTCGCTGCTTACCATTGGCGCACCCAAAGGATGTTCCGGTTTGCATTTGGTTCCAAAATTGGGGCATTGTTTGGGCTTCTTCAACCCCTTCATAATTTCACCACTTATGCATTCTTTATTTTCTTCTGCAAAGGGAATATCAATAAAGAATTTGATACGCGCATTATGTGCTTGATAAGCTTCATTTACTTCATAGCCACTTTGTGGAATAGAACCAATGCCTCTCCAAACACGGTCATTTACAGCAAAGACTTTTTGAATAGTTGCCTGAGCTGTTTTATTGCCCTCTCTTTGTACACTCCGGGCATATTGATTCTCTACTTTATATTCGCCTTTTTCTAATTGTCTAACTGCCATTAAAATGCCTTGTAACAAGTCTACGGGTTCAAAGCCTGTAACAACAATGGGAATCTGGTATTTTTCTGCAACGGGATAATATTCGTCCATACCCATAATGGTGCAAACATGACCTGCAGCTAGAAAGGCGTCAATGGTATTTGCTTCATCACTCAAAATGGCTTCCATGGCTGGCGGAACCAAAACATGTGAGGCAAGGATGCTATAATTAAGAATACCCTGTTGTGACGCATGTATAACGCTTAAAGCATTGGCAGGTGCTGTAGTTTCAAAGCCTACTGCAAAAAACACCACTTCTTTATCCGGATTTTTTTTGGCAATCTCAACGGCTTCTAGTGGTGAGTATAAAATTCTAATATCGGCCCCAGTGGCTTTTACTTCTAACAAACTTTTTTGACTGCCTGGTACGCGTAACATGTCTCCAAATGAACAAAGAATGACATTGGATTGCTCTGCTAACCATACCGCTTCATCAATTACGCTAACACTTGTAACACAAACGGGACAGCCTGGTCCATGGACCATGGTGATTTTTTCTGGCAACAAATCTAATAAGCCATTTTTAACCAAGCTATGGGTTTGCCCACCGCAAATTTCCATCAATGTCCAAGACTTGGTGGTGATTTTATGTAGCTCTGCAATATATTCTCGCACCAACTCGGGGTCTCTAAATTCAGTTAGAAATTTCATAAGCAGCTTTAAAGGTTTGTTGAATCGGGTGTCTCTAGTTCTTCTACTTCACCCATTTGTTTCAAAAATTCAAAGGTTCTTTTTGCCTCGTCTTCGTCTACCACATTAATGGCTACACCTACATGTACCAATACATAATCGCCAATATTGGCTTCTGGTACCATGAATAGATTTATTTCTTTCATGATTCCTCCAAATGAGACTTTTCCCTTTCTAAAAGTCTCGTCTAATTGTTCTGTAATGGCAATGATTTTTCCTGGAATGGCTAAACACATATTTGTAGATTTATGATTGTTCAATGAAATATCTATTTGTTTGGTATTTCTGATTCTCAGTGCTTTGGTCTTTCTTGTAAAATTGGCTATGCCAAGCCAGCTGACCTAAGGAAATGCATTCATCATTTGGACTCAGTTGTTGGTGAAAAAACAACTCCCTTTTTTGTTGTAATTGTTCCATAATTAAATCTGTTAGTAAGGCGTTTTGAAATACTCCTCCACTAAAGGCCAATTTGTCTATAAAGAAGTGACCACTAATTTTTGCAATAGCTTTTGCCAAAGAATAAAAAAACTTCCAAGCAATTATTTCATTGGGTTCCTTCTGTTGCCAATCGTGTAAAATTTCTTGGATCAAAGGGCGCCAATCAATGATTCCATGCGTGATTGGAAGGTGATAAGCATCATAAGAAGGATATGGACAATTATTAGCCAATGCTTCTAATTGCAAGGCGGCTTCTCCTTCAAAACCAGCTATAGGTTTAATGCCAAGTATACAAGCTACTGCATCAATTAATCTTCCCATACTACTAGTTTGGACCTCAACAGGTTTTGCCAATAATTGTTGGTAAAATTGCCATTCCGTATCTGAAAAATGTTTACGAATAAGTTTTTGAGCTAATGGAAATTCCTTGAGTACACTCAGTGCACTCAGTCTAGGTTCTTTATTCATTTTATTGCCTAGCAACTGTGGAAAATAGGCTAAGTGGGCTGCGCGATGTAGGCTGCCTTGGTCAAACAGAAAAATTTCTCCTCCCCAAATCTGGCCATCCTGTCCATAGCCAGCACCATCCCAAATAAAACCAAGTACGGGTTCTTTTTTTTCTAATAATCCATTTTCTGCCAGTACTGCTGCAAAATGTGCTTCATGGTGTTGAATCTCTATTACAGGGCATTGCTTTTGTTGGCCTATTTTTCTTCCATTTTCAGAAATCTGATAACTTGGGTGTAAGTCTATTAAAATTTTTGAAGGTTCAAAATTTAAAAGTGTAGACACTTGTTGCAATGAATCATCAAAAGCCATTTGTGATTCTAGGGATTGTTGATCTCCTAGAAATTGACTAACAAAAATTTGATTACCTGTTGCAATGGCAAAACTAGATTTAAGTTCTGCACCCATGGCTAGGATATTTTTTGTATCCTGTTGAAAGTTGATGGGGTAAAAATTGGGAGACAATCCTCTACTTCTTCTCAAAATTATTTTTTGGCCACGGCTAGTAAATTGGATTAGACTATCGTCTTGTGGTGCTTGTATTTCACGGTCATATGTCAACAAATAATCTGCAATTCCAAGTAACCATTCCTTTGCTTTTTGGTCTTGGAATAAAATGGGTGATCCACTCAAATTGCCACTGGTTGCCACCAAGGGTTTCCCAAAATGATTGGCCAATAATTGTAAAAGCGGAGATGCTGGTAACATGGCACCTAATCTTGCAAGACCCGGTGCTATACCTTCTAAGTCTAAATTATTTTCTGGAAAATTTTTGATTCTGCAAAGAACAATAGGTGCTGATTTGTCTTTGAGGGCACTGATTTCTGTTGCTGTAATAGATAAATCGGCCTGGGCCATTTCAATATCTGCATATAATAATGCAAAGGGTTTGCTTGGACGATGTTTTCTTTTTCTTAAAGAACTAATAGCTTCTTTGTTGGCGGCATCACAAATTAATAAATAGCCACCAACACCCTTTACAGCAAGGATTTTACCTTTTTGTAAAAAAATGGCCAACTGTTCTGAAATTTCATCCTGAGAAATGGGTAATTCTTCCAAATTAGTATTGTATAAATGCATTTGTATAGCACAACTTTTACAACTATTGGTTTGACTATGGTGTCTAGTATTAGCTACTTGGTCATATTCTTTTAAACAGGATGGGCATTGTTGCATTTGTGCCATGCTGGTATTAACTCTATCATAGGGAAGCGCATTGATAATACTATACCTTGGACCACATTGTAGACAGGTAGTAAATGCATATAAGTAGCGCTGATTATCTGACTCAGAGATGGTTTTTCGGCAATGGTCACAAGGAGCTAGATCAGGTGTAAGCATCATATTAACATGAGCTTCCCTTGAACTGGAGACTATATGGAAACCCTTGGCACAATCCTCTTGTGCTAATTCAAATAGGTGTTGGGTAATGATGGCGTTACTGGGAGGTTGTTCTAGCAATTGCTGGTAAAATGCCTTGGCATTTTCAAGGTTCGTTTTGCAAATAATATGAACCCCGTCACTGCCATTTTTAACCCATCCGTCAATTCCCATTTGAATAGCCAACTGTTGAACTGTTGGCCGGAATCCCACACCCTGTACCAAACCGTTAATATGAAGATGGTAAACAGGCATTTTAGATGGTTTAAACAGGCATCAGCACTTTGCTTTTAAGCCAATCATACCAGGTTGCTAAACCTTCTCCACTGGTGCAACTGAGCTCAATGATCTCTAAGTTAGGGTTTATTTTCCTAGCATATTCCTTTGCTTTTTCTACCTTAAAATTGACATAGGGTAGTAGGTCAATTTTATTGATAATACAGAGGGTGGAACTATGAAACATATCCGGATATTTTAGGGGTTTATCATCCCCTTCGGTTACGCTAATCACCACTACGCGTTCACTTTCTCCCAAATCAAACATGGCTGGACAAACCAGGTTACCCACGTTTTCTATAAAGAGTACCGAGTCTGCTTTTAACTTCATGCCTTGAACGGCATGTAAGACCATATGGGCGTCTAAATGACAACCCTTACCGGTATTGATTTGAGTTACTTTTGTTCCTGTAGCATGAATCCGGTCAGCATCATTGGCAGTTTGTTGGTCTCCTTCAATGACGGCAAATTCCAATTGACCTTTTAGGTCTGTTAATGTTCGTTCAAGTAAAGTAGTTTTCCCAGAACCAGGTGAACTTACCAAGTTGAGAGATAAGATATTCCTACCCTCAAAAAATCCCCTATTGCGTTGAGCAAGTAGGTTGTTTTCTTGTAAGATATCTTGTTCTACTGAAATGATTTTTTTTCCCGTATTCTGTTCTAAGCCCTGGGAATGGCCATGATCGTGACTATGATGATGGTCAGTGGGGCCGCATCCGCAAGTTGCACACATGGTTAATTAATTTAAGTTGATTCGGGTAATACCAATGATTTTACTTTCAATTCTTTTCCCCTGATAATAGATAGAAGATGTCCATTACAATTGGGGCAAGCGTCAAATAACTGCTGCATATGAAATACTGTGTTGCAGTCTCCACATAGAGCTTTGCCTTCTGGTCTGTGTATATGCCTAATTGAATTTTCTAGCATACTGTTTCTAATGCCTTGTTTCCAAGCAAATTCAAATGAGTCCATTTCAACGCCAGAAAGACATCCAATTTCCAGTTCAATTTCTTCAATAGAATTGGCACCATTTAACAGAGCCTGATTGGTAGCTAAGTCTACAATGCCCATTACAATAGATAGTTCATGCATGGCTAGCTATTAGGCCTTCTTTTTATTCCTTTCACGAACTATGAACACAATGGCTACTGCCATCACTCCTAAACTAATTAAAGCGTGTTGGGGCTCACTAAAGTAGTGGATGATTGTATATCCATCTGTTCCTCCGTGTCCGGGGTGAGCAAATGCTACAAAAGGTAGACTAGCTGCTAGTAGGCTTGAGATTTTCTTCATATGGGATGCTTTTAAGTTGGTTAAAAGTATTCATTCCCCTTACCCAAAAACATGATTTAAATCATAATTGTCTATGATAACCATCATAAAGAAAAGTTAAGGACAAATCTAATTTGTGCTTGCCTATTTACTATTAAACCAACCTTTATGTCTAACGAGCTTGTCCCAACAAAACAACCAACCTATTACGAGGAAGTGGAACGCAAAGGCTATAGCCGCCGCGATTTTCTGCAATTTGTAAGTATGATGACAGCATTTATTGGTCTGGAAAATTCCGCTATCGGCCAAGTGGCCAAAGCGCTGGAGACCAAACCAAGGGTGCCTGTGATCTGGCTGCATTTTCAAGAGTGTACCTGTTGTAGTGAAAGTTTTATTCGATCGTCACACCCCATTGTGGCCGACATCTTGTTAGACAAGATATCGCTGGATTATACAGAAACATTAATGGCGGCTTCTGGTTTCCAAGCGGAAGAAGCCATGCAAAATACCATGAAGAAATACAAAGGAGAATACATTCTCTGTGTAGAAGGTAGTGTGCCCATGGGTGCAGATGGTGTTTATTGTATGATTGGAGGTAAAACTTCTTTACAAATTTTAGAAGAAGCGGCCGAAGGTGCTAAAGCCATTATTGCCTGGGGCAGTTGTGCTAGTAATGGATGTGTTCAAGCAGCAAAACCCAATCCAACTCAGGCAACACCTATTCATAAATTAGTAAAAGGTAAGCCAGTTATTAAAGTGCCAGGTTGCCCTCCAATTGGAGAAGTAATGGCTGGTGTAATTGTACACTTGGTAACATTTGATCGTATTCCTGAACTAGATGGATTAGGCCGTCCTAAGGCCTTTTATAGCAAACGTGTGCACGATACCTGTTATCGCAGACCATTCTACGATGCTGGCTTGTACGTTGAAAGTTTTGACGATGCCAATGCCAGAAAAGGCTATTGCTTGTATAAAGTAGGTTGTAAAGGACCTTCTACTTATAATGCCTGTGGTGTGATGAAATGGAATAATGGAACCAGCTTCCCCATTCAATCTGGACATGGCTGTATAGGATGTAGTGAAGAGAATTATTGGGACAATGGCAGATTGTATGATCGGGCTTCTTCCTTTGCTGGCTTTGGAATTGAAGCCAATGCAGATACATTTGGTAAAGTGGCCCTTGGTGTTACTGGTGCCGCATTAGCTGGTCATGCCGTAATGACCAATGTTAAAAAGAAAAAGTTGATTCGCAACCTGGAAGATGAAGGCAAACAAAGCGAACACGAACTTAAATCCTAATCACTAACATTACAAACTACCATATGAGTAAGAGAATTGTTGTTGACCCAATCACCCGTATTGAAGGTCACCTGCGCATTGAAGCAGATATAGAAAACGGTCAAATCAAAGATGCCTATAGTAGTGGTACCATGGTGCGTCTATTGGAAGAAATCTTACAAGGACGTGACCCAAGAGATGCATGGGCTTTTGTAGGCCGTGTCTGCGGCGTATGTACATCAACACACTCGCTAGCTTCGGTTAGGTGTGTAGAAGACGCTTTAGGAATTACGGTGCCGCCCAATGCAGAACTGGTTAGAAATATCATGTTCTGTGCTTTGTATATGCATGACCACGTGGTGCATTTTTACCACTTGCATGCCATGGATTGGGTAGACGTAGTGAATGCCCTTCAAGCTGATCCTAAGAAAACTTCGGAGCTGGCTCAATCCATTTCTAAATGGCCAAAGAGCTCACCAGGATACTTCAGTGATATTCAAACAAGGATTAAGAAATTTGTAGCCAGTGGTCAGTTGGGCATTTTTGCCAATGGATATTGGGGTCACCCTGCGTATAAATTACCGGCAGAAGTAAACCTAATTGGTTTGGCGCACTATTTAGAAGCCCTAGAATGGCAGAAAGAAATTGTAAAAGTGCACGCCATATTTGGTGGTAAAAATCCACACCCCAATTATCTAGTAGGTGGTATGGCATGTTCTATTGGTTTAGATGATGTGAGTGGTATTAATGCAGAAAGATTAGCTTATGTAGAGCAGTTGATGAAAGACGGTAAGGAATTTATTGAACAAGTTTATATTCCAGATTTAATGGCCATTGCTTCTTTCTACAAAGACTGGGGAGCTATTGGAGGTGGAATAGGAAATTATATGAGTTATGGTGACTTGCCAATTAACGGCTATAAAGACACAGCTTCTTATAAATTCCCAGCAGGAGCCATTTTAAACAAAGATATCAGCAAACTACATGAGGTTGATTTGCGTAAAGATGACGAAGTGCAAGAGTTTATTACAAATTCTTGGTATGAATACAAAGAAGGAAATGCAAAAGGTTTGCATCCTTGGAAGGGTGAAAGTAAAGTAAAATATACGGGCCCTAAACCTCCTTTTGCCAACCTAAATACCAAAGAGAAATACAGTTATTTGAAAACCCCAAGGTGGAAGGGTAATGCCATGGAAGTAGGACCATTGGCTCGTGTATTGGTTGGTTATGCCAGTGGCAAACCTGAATACAAAGAAGTGGTAGATAAAGCACTGAAGGATTTGAATATTCCTGTTACAGCTTTATTCTCAACACTAGGCAGGACTGCCGCACGCGGTTTAGAATCTGTTTTGGTGGCACAATGGGGATTGGAATTCTTTAATAAGCTCATCAGTAATATTAAGAATGGTGATACCAGAATGGCCGATACCACCAAGTTTGATCCATCAACATGGGAAAAACACGCAGTTGGGGTTGGTCATGCAGAAGCTCCAAGGGGAGCATTGGCACACTGGATCAATATTGACCAAGGTAAGATTGCCAATTATCAATTGGTAGTACCAACTACCTGGAATGCATCTCCAAGGGACGGTAAGGGACAATTATCTGCTTACGAATCTTCTCTAGTAGGTACACCTGTTGCAAATGAACAACAACCATTAGAAATTCTCAGAACGATACACAGTTTTGACCCTTGTATGGCTTGTAGTGTGCATTTGTATGATGAGGAAGGTAATACCATTAGCAGGGTAAGTGTATTGGGAGAATAGGTCCAGTGGAATTTTAACAGTAAACATTTAAAAATCATCGGATGAAAACAAATTATCTGCATGTTCACAGACTCCGTAGGGTATATGTTTGGGAGCTGCCAGTACGTTATTATCATTGGTTAAATGCATTGGCCATTATTGCTCTTATTATAACCGGTTTCTTGATTGCTAGTCCTTTAGCATTACAGAGTAATCAGGAAGCTACCAATAGGTTTGTCATGGGATGGGTGCGTGTTATCCATTTTATTGCAGCCTATATTTTCTTTTTTAATTTTTTGTTTAGAATTTATTGGGGATTTGCAGGAAATAAATATGCTAATTGGAAACAGTTTATACCAACATCCAAGAAATTTATTAAGGAAATGTGGACCGTTTTTAAGATTGATATATTGATGCTCCGCGGTAAAGAACATATTAGTATTGGGCACAATGCTATGGCAGGCTTTATTTATTTCTTGACTTTTTGGGCTTTTTTAATTCAATGTTTAACAGGTTTTGGTTTGTATGCCTCTACTGCAACTTGGTGGTTACCAAAGTTATTTAGTTGGGTTCCTACTCTGTTTGGTGGAGATATACTTACCAGACAAGTGCACCATTGGACCATGTGGTTTTTTATACTTTTTGCAGTTATACATGTGTACTTGGTTTTCTATCATGATTATGTTGAAGGAAGAGGAGAGATTAGTAGTATGGGAGGTGGTTGGAAATTCATTGAAGAAGATGTTTTTCATGATGAGGAATTTCATACCCCAAACAAACACGACTCAAATAGACATAAACCTAAAAAAACAACCACTGATGAATCATAGCAGATCAAAAACATTGATTCTTGGCATTGGCAATTACTTAATGGGCGATGAAGGGGTAGGTGTTCATACAGCACTTCAATTGCAGGAAATGGATTTGCCTAATTATGTAGAAGTAGTAGATGGCGGTACAGGTGGTTTTCACTTGTTAGAATATTTTGAAAATCATGAGCATGTAATTCTTATTGATGCTACGCTAGGTGGGGAACGGCCAGGCCAGATTAGGTTGATTAAACCAAGATTTGCCAAGGATTTTCCAAGGGCCATGAGCACCCATGATATTGGATTGAAAGACATGGTAAGTGCACTTCAATGGATGGAGAAAATGCCCGATATCCGTTTGTTTGTGGTAAGTATTGAATCTATTCAGCAACAGGGAATAGAAATGACTCCTGATGTAAAGGCTGTAATTCCAGATCTAATGCACCGAGTATTACAATTGGCACATGAAATAGAAAAGGAGAAAATTTCAGAAACAAAGTTTTTGGAAACAGTATTGGTGGTATAGAACTTTCCTTTGAATTGGGTAATTCCGTAATTTCGGCAATTATTGATGAATTGAAAGTGTATGATCTTGCTACCCCTCAGGCGTTTTTTGTTGATTGGTTTAGTTTTTGTTGCATTTAGCTTTGTGTCTTTGGGACAGACTGCAATCAAGTATCCTGTTCCTACGGGAAACCCAAATCAGCTATTTTTTCTTCAAAGAGACCCAAATACCAATACCATTGTATACGAGTTAAACTTCAAGTCTAACGGCGAGTTAGATATTGAAAATCCGGTACATCCTTATTGGGTCAGGTATCATGATAAAGGTCAGAAAGAAGAACTAAATTATATACAAAGGAATTTTGCTTATGGGTTAAAGTCTAAAACCATAGGAAAAGACCAGTATGAATTGCATTTTGTCTCTTATAAGACTAAACTGTTTTATTTGAAAAAAGGGACAGACAATAAATTTATTTTGTTTACTGATATTAATAAAAAACCGGCAATCATTAAACAGATTTTTGTAAGGGTAAAAGGAGGGAGTTTTTGGCTTCCCAATGTTGAATATGTTGAATTTAAAGGTACCGATCCTAGCAATGGTACAGAAGTTGTAGAAAGAATGAAAATTTAGCAAGTTTTTCCTGTAATGATGGATAAGATGATTATTCAATAATTCTATCTTTATTTGGAATTATGAACAAGTATCCATTGGGACTTTTTTTGCTAAAATTTACATTATTAACTTTACTCTTAGTGTTTCTATCTTTTCCTGTTTTTGCACAGAAAAAACCAGTGTTTACCAATGCCGATACCCTAATCAATCAAAAGGATATTGTTGATTATTTGAAACCTATCTTTATTAAAGACACGGTCAAATACAACCAAAGAAAAAAAGGAATTTCTAATAAGCGAGTGTATTATTCACTCTTACCTGCTACTACGGGTGTGCCAGGTGGGGGTTCTGCCTTGGTTACTTCTACCAATATTTCATTTTACATGGGAGACAGAAAAAAAACTACACTCTCCGAATTGTATTTTACACCTTACACCAATTTTCAAGGAAGGTATGTATTTCCGCTAAGGTCCAATATCTGGCTAAATGGTAATTCTTGGAATTTGTTAGGTGATTTACGTTTTCTCATCTATCCTCAAAAATCATGGGGTCTGGGGAGTAATACAGCAGAAGAAAATGGCACATTGATCAACTACAATTATTTTAGATTTTACGAAACGGCCCTTAAAAAAATTGCACCCAATCTATTTGCAGGATTTGGGGTCAATTTTGACCATCATTCTTCTATTAGGGCAGAATCTAATCAGGGCTTTTTTGAATCATTGAAACCCTACTATGATACCT